>NZ_JBEZYG010000012.1:0-284274 GCF_040638385.1 Streptomyces sp. NPDC026589 | reverse complement strand
GATAGCCCAGCACGTGGATGCGTGGACCGGCGACGACACGGTGCAGGGCGCGGCTGTCCTCGAAGCGAAAGTGGGGGCTGTGGTGGATGCGAGCGCATTCGGGCAGGCGGGTCAGGAGGCCGGCGGCGCACTCCCGAGGCCCTCGGCGCGTCGCGTCGCCGCCCTGAGTCAGGACAGGCGCTTGACCGCCGCCGCCACCCGCTCGTCGGTCGCGGTGAACGCGACCCGGACGAAACGCGCGCCCGCCGGGCCGTAGAAGTCGCCGGGCGCCACCAGGATGCCGAGCTCCGCGAGGTACGCCACGGTCTCCCAGCACGGTTCGTCGCGGGTCGCCCACAGGTAGAGGGTCGCCTCGCTGTGTTCGATCCGGAAGCCGTGCGCCTCCAGCGCCGCGCGCAGGGCGAGGC
The DNA here is from genome assembly GCF_040638385.1 of Streptomyces sp. NPDC026589. Classification (NCBI taxonomy): domain Bacteria; kingdom Bacillati; phylum Actinomycetota; class Actinomycetes; order Kitasatosporales; family Streptomycetaceae; genus Streptomyces; species Streptomyces sp. NPDC026589. The sequence continues at coordinate 283,867 of NZ_JBEZYG010000012.1, read as the reverse complement.
GCCGGTCCGCGTAACGGGCGCGCTGCTCGGACACGTGCACGTCGTCGCCGAGCGCGGCGATGGTGGCGGCCTGGACGGGGGCGGGCGTCATCATCCCCCCGTGCTTGCGGATGAGCAGCAGCTCGCCCAGGACGGCCGCGTCGCCCGCGATGAACGCGGCCCGGTATCCGGCCAGGTTGGAGCGCTTGGAAAGCGAGTGGACGGCGACGATGCCGTCGTGGTGGCCGCCGCAGACGTCCGGGTGGAGCACGGATACCGGCTCGGCGTCCCAGCCGAGCTCCAGGTAGCACTCGTCGCTGAAGACCAGCACGCCGTGTTCGCGCGCCCAGGCGACGATCCGGGTCAGCTCGTCCTTGGGCAGCACCTTGCCCGTCGGGTTGGAGGGCGAGTTGAGCCAGAGCAGCTTCAGCCCCGCCGGGTCCAGCTCGGTCGGGTCGTCGTAGACGACGGGCTCCGCCCCGCAGAGCCGGGCGCCGACCTCGTACGTCGGGTAGGCGAGCCGGGGGTAGGCCACCTTGTCGCCCGCTCCGAGCCCGAGCTGTGTCGGCAGCCAGGCCACCAACTCCTTGGATCCGACGACCGGCAGCACGCCCGCGTGGGTCATGCCGACCGCGCCGAGGCGGCGCTCCACCCAGCCGGTGAGGGCGTCCCGCAGGGCCTCGGTGCCCCACACCGTCGGATAGCCGGGGCTGTCCGCGGCGGCGACGAGCGCCTGCTGGACGAGCTCGGGGACCGGGTCGACCGGGGTGCCGACGGACAGGTCCACGATGCCGTCCGGGTGGGCCTGGGCCGTCGACTTGTAGGGCGCGAGCCTGTCCCAGGGGAAGACCGGGAGGCGGGAGGAGACTGCGGACACGGCACTCTGCTTTCTCGGGTGTTCTCGACGGGGCGGCGGAACGGACACGCGGTGACAGACACGCGGTGACGGACCCCCGGTACGGAAACCCGCTGACGGCCCCGGCGCGATCGGGGCCCGCTGGCCGGCCCCGCGCTACCGGGGTCCGATGGCGGTCCCGGAGGTACGGGGAACGCCTCGGCCCCGCACGGTGACAAGCCGTACGGGACCGGGCCGCGCGTGGTACCGCCGCTTACTGGTTCTGCGGCGGCAGTGCGGCGATGAACGCGTGGTCGCGCTCGATGAGACCGAGCTTCGAAGCACCGCCCGGAGAGCCGAGGTCGTCGAAGAACTCGACGTTCGCCTTGTAGTAGTCCTTCCACTCCTCCGGAGTGTCGTCCTCGTAGAAGATCGCCTCGACCGGGCAGACCGGCTCACAGGCTCCACAGTCGACGCACTCGTCCGGGTGGATGTACAAGGACCGCTGGCCCTCGTAGATACAGTCGACGGGGCACTCTTCGATGCAGGCCTTGTCCTTCACGTCGACACAAGGCTGCGCGATGACGTAGGTCACGCTGTCGTTCCTCCTCGGTAGGGCGTTGGCTCTCGCGCGGGAGCGCGGCGTCGTCGATGCCCGCCTCTAGTATCTCCGTTCTCGGGCACGATCCGAACAGGAGGGGCGGACAGAGCTGTGGAATTCACCATCGGCGGACGGCTGGAAGTCAGGATCACACCCGCTGACGTGGGCAAACGCGTGTCCGTTCGACGCCGGACGGACGGCGGGGGTACAGGCGCGCGGTTCACCGACGTGGTCGGGGTGCTCACATCATGGAACAACGATGTGCTCTCGATCACACGAAAGAGCGGGGAATCCGTCCACATCGTGGAATCCACTTTGGTGGCGGGCAAGGTCGTTCCCGCCGCCCCGGCCCGCCGTCGCGGTCCCGCCGCCTCCTTCGGGGAGCTCGCCTCCGTCACCGCGCGCGCCTGGCAGCCCGTGGAGAGCGAAGCGCTGGGCGACTGGCGGCTGCGCGCCGCCGGGGGCTTCACCCGGCGCGCCAACTCCGCGCTGCCGCTCGGCGATCCGGGGCTGCCGGTCGGCGAGGCGCTCGGACGGGTCCGGGACTGGTACGAGGCGCGGGGCCTGCCCGCGTACGTCCAGACGGCGACCGGGGCCGAGGGCACGCAGGAGCCGCTGTGCGCGGAGTTGGAGCGGCACGGCTGGCGGCGCGAGGTCTCGGCGGAGGTGCGGATCGCCGCGCTGGCGCCGGTCGGTGACCTTCGCGCGGAGGTGCGGGCGGTCCGTCTGACCCGCGAACCGGACGCGGCCTGGCTCGCCCGCTACCAGCGTTTCTCCACCCCCGGCCCCCCTGTGCTGCGGGTGCTGGGCAGCGGCCCTTCGGTCTGGTTCGCCACGGTGCCGGGGTCCACCGGGGACACAGCGGCCCCGGACGCGGATCCGGCCGCCCCGCCGGCCGCGATCGGGCGGTGTGTCGTGGACGGCCGTTGGGCGGGGTTCATGGCCGTCGAGGTCGCTCCGGAGCAGCGGCGGCGCGGTCTCGCCACCACCGTGATGGCCGCGCTGGCCCGCCGGGCACTGGACGAGGGCGCTTCGGCGGCCTGGCTCCAGGTCGAGGAGGACAATGAGGGTGCGCGGGCGCTGTACGACGGCATGGGCTTCGCGGCCCACCACCGCTACCACCACTACCGCTCGGCGTGACGGGCGCCGGTGGCCCCGCGCCGGACCCTCCGGCGGATCGACGCACATGAGCAGGGACAGGAACATGGGTCGCATATGAGCGCGCTGGATTCCGGAACGGCCGAGCGGCGGCGGCAGTTCGCCGAGGAGGCCCGGTCCGAGCGGCCGGACCTCGCCCTCCTCTGTCTGCTGCTGGGCGCGGAGGCCGGACCGGTGGGCCCGGCCGAGGTCCGTCCGGTGACTCCGGGGGAGGCCCTCCCCGACCCGTACGGCATCGATGCCGCGCAGATCGAGCTGGACCGGCTGGCCGGGCTGCTGCCGTACGGCTCCCGCTCCCCCGCCGCCTGGGCCTCGGCGCTGGCCGGACTGCTGGGCGGAGACTGCGGCTTCGGCGGCTCCTCCGTCGACTACCAGCGGCTGGACTCCTCACTCCTCCAGCAGGTGCTGCGCCGCCGCAGGGGCCTGCCGATCCTGTTGTCGGTCGTCTGGATCGAGGTCGCCAGGAGGGCGGGCGCACCGGTGTACGGGGTGGCGCTGCCCGGCCACTTCGTGGTCGGCTTCGGCGACCGGGAACACCCGGTGCTGGCCGATCCGTTCGCCGGGGGCGCGCCGCTGACCGGGCAGGACGCGGAGCTGCTGGTCACGGGGGCCACCGGAGCGGCCCTGGAGCCGTCGATGATGACGCCCGCGCGGCCGCTGGAGATCGTGCTGCGGATCCTGAACAACGTCCGGGCGTGGGCGGCGGCCCGGCCCGAGCGCACGGATGTGGCCCTGTGGGCGGTGGAGCTGTCGCTGCTCCTGCCCTCGCATCCGGCCCGACTCCGCTTCGAGCGCGCCCAGCTCCTGGTCCAGCGGGGTGAATTCCTGCGCGGGGCGGCGGAGATGGAGGAATATGCGGAGATCCTCGACGGAATCGAGCCGACGACGGCCGAGAACATCCGGCGCAAGGCCCACGCCGCGCGCGCCCTGCTGAACTGAACCGGCTGCCCGGCGGGAATGCGGCGGGACTGCGGCGGGAATCCGCCCCGTCGACGCCCGGTCGACGCCCCGTCGACGCCCCGTCGACGCCCTTCTGGCGCCCTTCCGGCGCCCTCCGGCGCCCGTGCGGTGGCGAGACGGATGGGTCCGTGAGCGATGTGCGCTCCCGTCGTGCATCCGAACGCCCCCTCCCGCGCCCAACGGGAGCGGTATTCAGCCCGTTTGTCGGCGTACGCGAATGCCCATGCGCTCAACTGGATACCCGTCACCGGATGCGTACGGCCCGTCGCGTTCCGCGCCGGGCGGGGCCGGCAGAGAGAAGCTGAGGGCAGACTGATGACAACCGTGCTGCTGGTCCACACCGTGCCGTTGTGGCGCGCGTCGCTGGCGTCGCTCCTCGGCACGGGGCGGGGGATAGAGGTCCGCACCGCCGAACGCGGTGCGATACGTGCCGCGCTGAGCGGGCCGGGTCCCGATGTGCTCCTCACCGACCTCGACTGTCCGGGCGCGCTGGACGTCCTCGACGAGGTGAAGACGATGACCACACCGCACGGCGAGCCGTTTCCCCTCGCCGTGCTCACCCGCAGCGACCGGCCGAGCGGCCTGCGACGGGCGTACGAGGCGGGGGCGCTCGGCTACATCGACAAGTACCGCCCGGTGGACGACCTGTCCGAGGTGATGCACAAGCTGGCGGACGGGGGACGGCATATCGACGAGTCGCTGGCTTTCAGCCTCTTGCAGGTGGCCGACATGCCGTTATCGCCAAGGGAGTTGAGTGTGCTCTCCATGGCCGAGGGGGGCGAGACCGTGGCCGGGATCGCCGGGCGGCTGCACCTGACGCCGGGGACGGTCCGCAATTATCTGGCCGCCGCCATACGGAAGTCCGGGGCGCGTAATCGGCTGGACGCGATCAGACGGGCGAAGGAGGCGGGGTGGATCTGATGCCGCGCCGCCTCTTCCCTTCCTCGTCCTCCGGGTCCCAGAGGCCGGCCAGGTCGCGGTAGAGGGCGCAGGAGTCCAGGAGTTCACCGTGGGTGCCGCACTGGGTGCGCGGGCCGTCCATCACCAGGGTCCGTCCGGCGCGGCGGGCCGAGCTGAGCCGGTGGGCGACGACGACGAGCGCGCCCGGCAGGGCCCCGAACGCCAGCTCGGCGCGGGTCTCGGCGGCCGGGTCGAGCCGGCTGGTCGCCTCGTCGAGGATCAGCAGCGGCGGGGCGGCGAGGTAGGCCCGGCCCAGGGCGATCAGCTGCCGTTCACCCTGGGAGAGCCGGTCCGGTTCGACGGCGGCGTCGAGGGAGCCGAGCCGGGAGAGCAGCGCGTCCAGACCGAGCGCGTCCGCCATGGCCGCGATCTCCCGGTCCCGGGCGCCGGGGCGGAGGTAGCGGAGGTTGTCCCGCAGCGAGCCTCTGAACACGTAGGCGTGCTGGGGCAGCAGGACGCGTACGGAGGTGGCGTCGGCCGGGCGCACCGGCCGCCCCCGCCACCGCACCGCTCCCCCGGTGGGCCGCTCGGTCCCGGCGAGGACGGCGGCCAGGGTCGACTTGCCGCTGCCGCTCGGGCCGACGACCGCGAGGTGCTCCCCCGCCCCGATCGTCAGGGAGAGCCGGTCCAGGACGGGTTGGGCGCCGGGCCCGTACGCGAAGCTGACCGCGTGGAGCTCGGCGACCGGGGTCCCGCGCGGTGGCGGGGCGGCCTCCCGGGCGGGCGGTGGCGGGTCGTCGGCGGGCGGCGGCGGTGCGTCCGTGAACCGGTCCAGGACCACGACGAGCCGGCCCCCGGCGGTGCCCAGCATGGTCATCAGCGCCTGGACGGCGGGGGCGAGCGCCTGGGTGAGGTAGGTCAGCGCGCCGACCAGCGCGCCCGGCGTGAGCCCGTTCCGCAGCAGCCAGGGCGCGCCCAGGAGCAGCAGGAGCGGCGGAAACCGGCCACAGACGGCGAGGGCCAGCACCCGTACGCCCGACCAGCGGGCCAGCGATCGGGAGGCGGCGAGCTGCGCCTCGGCGAGGGTCCGGGACTCGGCCACCGTCCGCTCGGCGGCCCCGGCGGCGGCGATGTCGCGCAGGGAGGCGGCGAGCAGGCCCGCGTGGGCGGCGTACGCCTCGTCGGCGGCGAGGTAGTCGCGCTGGCGGGCGGCCATCGGCGGCAGGGTGGAGAGGAACAGGGCGGCCCCGAGCACCAGCGGGGGCAGCACGATCAGGAGGAGGGCGGGCGAGAGGGCCAGCAGGCCGGTGACGGCCCCGGCCGCCGTGAAGACGAACGAGCGGAGCGTCAGGACGAGTCCGGCCCAGCCGTCGCGGGCGATCTCACTCTGGTGGGTGACCTGCGACAGGGACCGGGTGCTGACGTCGCCGGCCCGGTCGAGCGCGCCGGACAGCGCCCGGGACACGGCGCGCCGGACCAGTCCGTCGCGCAGCGGCTCCACGAGGTCCGCGAGCCGGCCGAACACTCCACGGGCGGCGGGCACGGACGGCAGCACGGCGAGCGCGGCGACGGCCAGCCAGAGGAGGCCGGTCCGCGGGCTTCCGGCGAGGAAGCCGTCGTCGAGCGCGCGGGCGACCCCGAATCCGCCGAGGAAGGTCTGGGCGAACTCCAGCAGGGACCAGCCGGCCAGCCGCAGGATCACACCGGTCCGCGCCCGCAGGAAGGGCCGGGCCTCACGGCCGACCCGCCGCAGCGACGTGTCGCGCCGGGGGCGTGCTCCGCGCTCCTGCTCGTCGCACCGGGGGCGTGCTCCGCGCTCCTGCTCGTCGCACCCGGGGCGGGCCTTGTCCTGGGCGTCGCGCTGCGGGTGAGCCTCATGTCGCCCGTCGCGCCGGGGGCGTGCTCCGTGCCGCTGCCCGTCGCGCCGGGGGCGGGCCCTGTCGGCCTTCACCGGGCCTCCGCTCCGGCGGTCGGCGTCGCGGGCGTGCGGCTCGCCGGCGCGGCGCCCTCGGCGGGGGTGTCCGTGCTGGTGTCCGTACGGAAGACCGCCCGGTAGTCCGGGTCCGCCCAGAGTTCGTCGTGGCGGCCGGTCGCGCGGATCCTGCCGTCCTCCAGCCAGGCGACCCGGTCCGCCCGCGCGGCCGAGGACAGCCGGTGGGCGACGATGACCCGGGTGCAGTGTCCGGCCCGCACGTCTAGCGCGCGCCGGACGTGGTGCTCGGTCACGGTGTCGAGGCTGGACAGCGCGTCGTCGAGGATCAGCAGACGGCCGGGGTGGGCGAACGCGCGGGCCAGACCGAGGCGTTGGCGTTCGCCGCCGGACAGCGGGGCGTCGGCGACCGGCGTGGCGTAGCCGTACGGGAGCAGCGCGAGGAACCCGTCGGCGCGGGCCGCGCGGGCGGCGTCGCGTACGGCTTCGGGCGACGCGGTCCAGGGCCCGTAGGCGATCGTGTCCTCGACGGTGACGCCGGGGAGGGCCGGGCGGGCGAAGGCGTACGCCACCTCGCGGCGCAGCCGGGCCGGTTCCATGCCGTCCATCGGGACGCCGTCCAGCAGCACGCTTCCGGTGTCCGGGTCGAGCAGCCGCCCGGCGACCGCGGCGAGCACCGACTTTCCGGAGCCGGAGCGCCCGACGACCGCCAGTGAGGTGCCGCCGGGGACGGTGAGGTGGACGCCGGTCAGCAGCGGGCCGCCGTCCTGTTCGACGCCGACGTCCCGGAGTTCGAGGTGTCCGGGGGCGCCGGGCGCCGGGCCCAGGCCGCGGTGCGGCAGCGGTGCGAGGGTGAGGAGGGGCTCCAGGCTCCGGGCGGCGGCGCGGCTGCGGGCGAGGGCGCCGAGCGCGCCGGTCAGGGCGCCGATGCCGACGGCGAGGCTCGCGTAGCGGGAGGCGGCGACCAGGTCGCCGACGCCGATCGCGCCCGCGCCGAGCCGGAGGCCGGCTACCGCGAGGACCAGCAGCATGAGCAGGGGCAGCAGGAGGCCGCTGGTGCCGACGGCCCGCCCGTACACCGACCAGGTGCGCCTGCCGTGTTCGGCGAGGGCGGTCAGGGGTTCCAGGACGCGGCGGTGCTCGTGTGCGCCGGTGCGGGCGGCGCGGATGGTGTCGGCGCCGTCGAGGGCCTCGGTGAGGCGGTGGGCGATGAGCGACTGGGCGCGCTGGTAGTCGGCCCCGGCGTCGGCGGTCCGGCGGGTGAAGGCGCGCAGCAGTGCGACGAGGAGGGGGGCGCCGAGGAGGAGGGCGGCGGCCGTCCAGATGTCGATGAGGAGAAGGCCGACGATCGCGCCGAGCGGCAGCAGGACGCCGGAGACGGCCCCGGCGGCGGTGACGGGCGCGGAGGCGGCGTCGGCGGTACGGGCGGTGAGCCGGGCGGTGAGGTCGCCGGTGGGCAGGGCGAGGGCGCGGCGGGGTTCGGCTGCAAGGACCCGGGCGGTGGTACGGGTGCGCAGGGACGCGGTGAGCCGGGCGGCGGTGCTCGTGCCGGTCACGGCGGCCGCCGCGTCGAACCCGGTCTCGGCGAGGGTCAGGGCCACGCAGAGCAGCAGTGCCGACCAGGGCACCGGGCCGCCGGCGACGAGCCGGTCGACGGTGTGGCCGAGGGCGGCGGGCAGGGCGAGGGCGGCGAGTGCCCCGCCGGTGGAGCAGAGGAGGAGCCCGAGAAGGGCCGCCGGATGCTGCCGGGCGAGCCGCCGGGCGCCGGACTCCGTGCCCGGGCGTGGGTGCAGCCGCACGGGGTGGCCTTTCTGGGGGCACGTGGGCCGGCCGGCCCACCGGTGAGGAACACCGATGGGCCGGCCGGTGCGGGTCACGGGGTGCAGAGGACCACGCTGAGCGAGCTGTACTCACAGACCAGCAGCGAGACCTGGCTGCCCGTGGCGAGCTCGCCGAAGGAGTCCTCGGCCGGGGTCTCCATCGCCTGAAGGTCGAGAAGCGCCATGATGTGTCCTTTCGGGGACGTTGGTGGTGCTGAACGGTGTGTTGCTACGACCCCTGGCGGGGCCGGTTCATGGGGCCGCTCGCGCGGCCGGGGCCCGCCGCCGGAGCGGCGGGCAGGAAGGGAAGTCCGGTGGAGCCGCCGAGCGCGGCGCCCAGGGCGAGGAGAGCGCCGGCGGTCCCGGTGGCCAGGTCCATCGACAGGCGCATCAACTGCTCGCCGGGGAAGGCGAGTCCGCCTCCGTACGCGAGGGCGTGGCTGGCCAGCAGGTCGGTGTGGCGGGCGATCGCGCGCTGCCGGTCGGCCTCGTCGCACAGCGGGGTGACCGCGAGGTGCAGCAGGAGGCCGGCGGAGCCCCGGAGCAGTCCGGGCTGGACGTAGAAGGCGGAGAGCGCGGCGGGCAGGAGGGCGCGGCCCGCCGCTTCGAGCGCGGGGTCCGGGCGGTGGGCCAGGTAGGCGTCGATGACGGCCGCGATGCCGGCGCTGCCCGAACCGAGGTACGGCATCAGCCGCTTGCCCTCGACGACGAGGAGTTCGCCGTCGTCGCCGGTCCGGCAGCGTTCCAGGTCGCGGCGGAGCGCGGTGGCCGCCAGGTCGAGCAGGGTGGGGTCCCCGGTGGTCGCGTACCGGCGCACCAGGAGCAGGGCGATGCCGCTGACGCCGTGCAGCAGCCCGGTGCGGGGCGACGGCGGGCCGTCGACGAGCGCGCGGACGGCGAGGGCGGTGCAGCGGGCTGCCGCGGCGGACAGCGCCGGGGCGTCGGTGGCGGAGGCGGTGCGGGCCAGGTCGTCGAAGGCGAGGCCGATGCCCGCGTACCCGTTGTGGAGGCCGGGCGCGAGGCCTTCCAGGGGCTGGTCGAGGATGATCCGGAGGAGGTCGGCGGCCTCGGCGGTGCGGCCGATCCGGTGCAGGGTCCAGGCGATGCCGGTGAGCCCGTCGTAGAAGCCGAGGGGGCTGCCGGACGCCGGGTCCTTGGCGTGCCGCAGGAGCCGGTCCTCGGCCTCCTCGCACGGCGGGGCGCCCGTCTCGTGGAGGGCGTAGAGCACTCCGGCCGTGCCGTACGCGAAGGACTGGCCGCCGGTGGCGGTGGCGAACTGGGCGATGTCCCCGGGGAAGCAGCGGTCCTCGCGCTCCGGTGTGCAGGAGGCGGTGATGGCCCGGACCATCGCGTCACGGCTGCGCGGCCAGTCGCCGGGGGCGGGAACGGATACGGGGGCAGACAAGGGAGCGGGCACGGCGGTGACGCCCGCCCCTGGCTGCCCGGTGTCGCGCAGGATCTCCGCGACGGCGGGCCGCAGCTCCTCCTCGGTGACCGGGAAGACCCGGGCGATGTCCCGGGCTAGACCAGTGGCCTTGGTGCGGTCGATGCCGAACAGCGTGGTGAGCGGCAGGTACAGGGCGAGCCGCAGACAGGCCAGCGCGTAGCGGTCGATGTCGGCGCCGCGCCGGTCGGGCGGGGCGACGAAGGCCGGGTTGGCGACGATCTGGCGACGGCGTTCGGCGGCCGGGGAGGCCGCCTCGAAGTCGAGCAGGACGATGCGCGCGTTCTCCTCGTCGACCATGACGTTGCTCATGTGCAGGTCGCTGATGACGATGCCCCGGTCGTGCACCGCCTCGACGGCGCGCGCGACCTTCCCGTACAACTCCGCCGCCCAGTCCGCGTGTTCGGCGAGCAGTTCGGGTGACGGGTGCTGCCGGGCGAGCGGGAAGCGGCGGGCGAAGACGGTGTTGAGGGTGGCGCCGGGGATGTACTGGAGGACCAGGAAGTGGTGGTCGCCGACCTCGAAGGCGTCCCGTACGGCGGGCACGCAGTCCAGTCCGGCCAGTTGCTCCAGGGCCGCCCGTTCGCGCTCCAGCCGGGCCACGGCGTCCGCCCCGTCGGCGGCCAGACCGGCGTACGGCCGCGCCTCCTTGAGGACGACCTGCTCGCCGGTGCGGCTGTCGCGGCCGAGGTAGACCCCGCCGCCGTTGGAGAAGTGCAGCGCCTTCTCCACGGTGTACGGGAGGTCCGCGAGGCCCACGGCGGCGCGGGCTTCGAGGTGCGGCATCAGGAAGCCGGGCGGGGTCACCCAGGAGGGGACGCGGAAGGACGGGCCCCGGTCGTCCGGGACGAGCCGGCCCTGCGGATCGGCGACGGCGGGCACGGGCCGCCCGTCGGGACCGGAGCAGAAGCGGGCGGCGAACGCCCCGTACCGGGTGTGCACCGGCCCGTTCCCGCACCGCAGGTCGCTCAGGATGTACGGGCCGTGCTCGCCCTCCAGCAGCCGCATGAGGGCGGTGCACACCTCGGGGAACGCCTCGTCGGACGGCGGGTAGACGGTGATGAACTTCCCGCTGCCGGCCCGGTCCGCGTACTTGGCGTTCCGCAGGGCCAACAGCCCCGCGCTGGGCACGCACTTGAAGGCCAGCCGATGTTCAAGACAGTGGGCGACGACCCGCTCCAGCACGGAGGCGGCGTTGTCGAGGGCGGCCGAGACGTGGATCTTCCAGCCCTGGGGCGGCAGTCGCAGCCCGTCGGGGCTGTACGCGAGCCAGTCGCCGCGCCGGGTGCGCGTCCACCCGGCGGGTACGGCGCCACGGAGCGGAGCGTAGAACGAGCGCTCCTCGTCGGCGGCTCCGCCCGGTCCGGGGGAGCGGTGGGGTGCGTCGTAGAAGCGGCGGTCCGCCTGGCAGTACGCGGCGTACTCCGGATTCACGCACGGCCCCCTCGCTCGGTTCTTTCGTGGCGAGAGAGAAGTTGTCACAACGATGAGCCATGCCCATAGTCACTGTTGTCACGACTCGTACATGCGCGCCAACCGTGCGGAGCGCACCGCGTACTGATGGGTATCCGCTTGCCGCCCAGCCCGGGACGGGTGCGCGCCGGGGGCGTGCGGGGGCGCGAGAGGGGCGCTTTCGCACCCGCCTCAGTCCGCGCCGTGCGCCAGGAACGTCCGCGTCAGTCCGCGCCGTGCACCAGGACACCCGCCTCAGTCCGCGCCGTGCACCAGGACGTCGCCCGCCTCTGTACGGAAATAGAGCACGGAGCGGCCCGCGCGACGGCGGCGGACCAGGCCGGCGTCCAGCAGGACCCGCAGATGCCGGCCGACCGAGCCCAGCCCCTGCCCGGTCAGCGCGACGAGCTGCGTCGTGCTGAGCGGGGAGGCGAGCAGCAGCAGGACGGCCGCCCGCGCCGGACCGATCAGCGCGCCCAGGGCGTCGGACACGGGAACGCTCCCGGCCTCGGTGAGCGCGCCGGAGCATGGGTACACCAGCCCGTACCGGCGCGGGATGTCCCAGCAGACCCAGGACTGGTACGGGGTCACGGGGACGAACAGCAGTTGTGCGCCGCCCAGTTCGCGGGGCGGGTTGTCGTGGGTGTTGATCTGGAGCCGGCTGCCGCCCAGCCAACGGACGCCGGGGCGCATGCCGTTCACCGCTTCGGCCCAGCCGCCACGTCCCAACTGGGCGGAACGGGCCACCACATCGGCCTCCAGGATCCGCCGCCGCCTCGGCCAGTCGGGCAGCACGGCGTGCGTCCAGACCCACTCCACGGCGTCGGCGGCGCGCTCGGCCAGGTCGTCCCGGTCCAGCGCGGCGGGCAGCGGCCCGCGCAGCGCCTCGGCCAGGTCGGCGCGGGCCCGCCCGGGCGGGGTCGCCCGGACCGGCGCCAGTTCGGCGGCGAAGGAGGGTGGGGCCTGGCCGGGCGGGGCCGGGGCCGGCGCGGGGACGAGGAAGTCGGCGTTCCACCGGGGCGCGAGCGCGGAGCCGATCACCAGCGCGGAGACCGGGTGGCCGGCCTTCCACCGCCGGTACGCGGGCAGGTGGGTCTCCAGCCAGGCGCGCTCGCCGGGGTGCGCGGCGGTGGCCCGCTCCAGGACCAGCAGGCTCGCGACGGCCTCCGCGAGGGGCGAGACGACGAACCGGCTGTTCGCGAGCGTGTCCGCACCGACCTGCCACCAGCCCACGCGTCCCCCCGCCTCACTCTCCGTCGACCCTTCGACCCTTCGACCCTTCGCCCCTCCGGCCCTGCCCGCCGCGCCACCCCGCTCCCCGTCAGCCCTCCAACCCCACCGCCACGCCGCCCGCTCCCCGTCAGCCCTCCGACCCTGCCGCCCGCCGCCCCGCACGTCCGGGCTTTCGCGTCCGCGCGAAACAGTAACGCTCCCGGCGACGGGGTCCCGAGACTCCACCCCATGCGCACCTACCGCGAACTGTTCCGAACCCCGGAGTTCTCCCCCTTCTTCGCCGCCGTCTCCGTGCAGACGGCCGCCCAGACCGCGACCGGTCTGGCGCTGGGCACCCTCGTGTACACGCGGACGGGCTCGCCCCTGCTGTCGGCCCTGGCGATGTTCGGCCCGTCGCTGGCCCAGGTGGCCGGGGCGCTCACCCTGCTGTCGGCGGCGGACCGGCTGCCGCCGCGCGCCGCGCTGACCGCCCTGGCGCTGCTCTCCGCCGGGGCAGCCTGCCTCCAGGCCGCTCCCGGACTGCCGCTGTGGGCCGCGTTCGCCGTCCTGCTGGTGGTGGGCGCGGCCTCGTCACCGGGCGGGGGCGTACGGTACGGGCTGCTCAACGAGATCGTTCCGCGCGAGGGGTTCCTGCTCGGCCGCTCCGTGCTGAACATGACGGGCGGCGCGATGCAGATCTGCGGGTTCGCGGTGGGCGGGCTGCTGGTGTCGGTGTTCTCGGCGCGCGGCACGCTGCTGATCGGGGCGGGCCTGTACGTCGTCGCGGCGGCCGTGACCCGCTTCGGGCTGACCGCCCGGCCGCCCCGGGCCACCGGCCGCCCGTCGGTCCGGGAGACGCGGCGGACGAACGCGCTGCTCTGGTCGTCCACACCGCGCCGCTACGTGTTCCTGGCGCTATGGGTGCCCAACGGGCTCGTCGTCGGGGCCGAGTCCCTGTACGTCGCGTACGCGCCCGGGCACGCCGGGCTCCTCTTCGCCGGCGGGGCCCTGGGCATGCTGGCCGGGGACACGCTGGTCGGGCGGTTCGTCACGGCACGGTGGCGGGCGCGGTTGGGGTCCCCGCTCCGGCTGCTCCTCGCCGCGCCCTATCTGCTCTTCGCGCTGCGCCCGGAGCTGCCCCTCGCGCTGGCGGCGGTCGTCCTGGCGAGCGTGGGCTTCGCCGCGAGTCTGCTGCTCCAGGAACGGCTGATGGCCCTCACCCCGCAGGAGCTGAGCGGCCAGGCGCTCGGGCTCAGCTCCTCGGGGATGTTCGCGATGCAGGGCGTGGGGGCGGCCGTGGCGGGCGGCATCGCTCAGCTGACCTCCCCCGCGACGGGCATGGCGGCGGTCGCGGGGCTCTCGGTGGCGGTGACGCTGGTACTGGCCCCGGGACTGCGTGACCGGCCCGGGGATGTCGGGGGCAGACTGCCGGTAGCGGACGGATCACCACGAGCGTCCCGTACACCCCGCACGGAAGAGACCACATGAGCGACAACGCCAGGCCCAGCCAGAAGGAAGCGATGCTCTCCGGCGAGCTCTACATCGCCGACGACCCCGAACTGGCGGCGGAGGCGCGGCACGCGGCCGTGCTGAGCGAGCGCTTCAACGCCACGTCGGCCGCCGACCCCGAGGCCCGGCGCGCCGCCCTGGCCGAGCTCCTCGGCGAGCTGGGCGAGGGCGCCGAGGTCCGGCCGCCGCTGCGCGTCGACTACGGCTACCAGACCGCCATCGGCCCCCGGACGTTCATCAACTTCGGCGCGGTCCTCCTGGACGTCGCCCGCATCACGATCGGCGCGGATGTCCAGATGGGCCCGAACGTCCAGCTGCTCACCCCGACCCACCCGATCGACCCCGAGCCGCGCCGCGCCAAGTGGGAGGCCGCGCAGCCGATCACCATCGGCGACAACGTCTGGCTGGGCGGCGGGGTGATCGTCTGCCCCGGGGTGACCATCGGCGAGAACACCGTGGTCGGGGCGGGGGCCGTCGTCACGAAGGACCTGCCGGCAAACGTGGTGGCCGTCGGCAACCCGGCCCGGGTGATCCGGAAGATCGGCGAGGCGGAGGCGTAACCCTCGGGCGCCCGGCGGGGCACGTAACGCACCCGGACAGCGGACGCGTAGCGCACCAGGGCAGTGGGCACGCAGCGCACCAGCGCAGTGGGCACGCAGCGCACCCGGGCGCTACGCGGCCCGCCAGGCGTCGGTGACGCACGAGACCTCGAAGTGCCACCAGCCCTCGTCCCGGCCGCGGGCGAGCAGCTCCTTGACCCCGCGCAGGTCCGCGCCACCCGGCACCGTCAGGGCGACCAGCGGGAACTCGGCGCTGAAGACCTCGCCGGTGAGCCCGTGGGCTGCGAGCCGCTCATGCACGGCCCGCGCGTCGCGCCCGAGGGGCCCATCCGGCAACGGCAGCACCCGTACGGTGCAGTTGCCCGAGTCGGCCACGCGGCCGGCGGCCCAGTGGGCCCCGTCCTCGTCCGTGCGGAACCGTACGGTCTCGCCCTCGGCGACCCCGTCCTGGAGGAAGGGCACGTTGTCCACCCGCGCGGTGTCCGGCCCGAGGCGCGTCGCCCACAGCCCCTCGGTGTCGTAGGGCGGCCGGCCCTCGCGCGGGACCAGGCGGAACCAGACCTTGATCTGATCGGCTTCACGGGGTGGGCGTTCCGGACCGGCGGGGGAACTCATGGCCCCATGGTCCCCCGCGTGCGGCACACCCGCCTGTCCACACCGGCGACCAGGCACGACGTCAGGTTCTGAAGCCAGGGACCGCCCTCACCCCACCACAGTCATCAATTTCCCAACATGAGAAGCCAGTTGTTGGATTCAGGGGGATCTCCCGAGGCTCCTGACGCACACCTCTTGACGCGTACAGGCCAGCAGGGGAAACATCACCGTAACGAGAGAGCGCTCTCTCCCAGCGCCTCCCCCCATAGCTCTCTCGTGCGTTCGTCGTGCACACGTACCACGACCCAGGAGACGTACCCCATGCATGCTCCCCCCACCGCACCACGCACCCGCCGCCGCACCCGGGCCCTCGGATTCGCCGCGCTCGCCGTGGCGATGCTGATGTCCGTACCCACCGCACAGACCGCCTTCGGCGAGGAGGTCCGGGCCGTGCCGGGCGGCGGCGACCTCGGCCCCAACGTCCATGTCTTCGATCCGTCGACGCCCGACATCCAGGGCAAGGTCGACGAGATCTTCGAGAAGCAGGAGTCCGATCAGTTCGGCACCGACCGCTACGCGCTCATGTTCAAGCCGGGCACGTACGACGACATCAACGCGCAGATCGGCTTCTACACGCAGATCGCGGGCCTCGGACTGAACCCGAACGACACCACGTTCAACGGTGATGTGACCGTGGACGCGGGCTGGTTCGACGGCAACGCCACGCAGAACTTCTGGCGTTCGGCGGAGAACCTGACCCTGAACCCGGTCTCCGGCACCAACCGCTGGGCGGTCTCCCAGGCGGCCCCGTTCCGCCGGATGCACGTCAAGGGCGGCCTCAACCTCGCGCCCGACGGCTACGGCTGGGCCAGCGGCGGCTACATCGCCGACAGCAAGATCGACGGTCAGGTCGGACCCTACTCCCAGCAGCAGTGGTACACCCGCGACAGCTCGGTGGGCGGCTGGGTCAACGGCGTCTGGAACATGACGTTCTCGGGCGTCGAGGGCGCCCCGGCCAACAGCTTCCCGGAGCCGCCGTACACCACGCTGGACACCACGCCCATCTCCCGCGAGAAGCCGTTCCTCTACCTCGACGGCGACGACTACAAGGTCTTCGTCCCGGAGAAGCGCGTCAACGCGCGCGGCGTTTCGTGGGCCGACGGGACGCCGGCGGGCGAGTCGATCCCGCTGGACCAGTTCTACGTCGTGAAGGAGGGGGCGGACGCCGCCACCATCAACGCGGCCGTGGAGCAGGGCCTGCACCTGCTGTTCACGCCCGGCGTCTACCACATCGACGAGACGATCACCATCGACCGCGCGGACACCGTGGCGCTCGGTCTCGGCCTGGCCACGATCATCCCGGACAACGGGGTGACCGCGATCAAGGTCGGTGATGTGTCCGGCGTGAGGCTCGCCGGCCTCCTGGTCGACGCGGGTCCGGTGAACTCGGAGACCCTGATCGAGGTCGGACCCGAGAACGCATCGGCGGACCACTCGGCGAACCCGACCTCGCTGCAGGACGTGTTCGTGCGGATCGGCGGCGCGGGCCCCGGCAAGGCGACCACGAGCATCGTCGTGAACAGCGACGACACGATCATCGACCACACCTGGGTCTGGCGTGCCGACCACGGTGAGGGCTGGGGCTGGGAGACCAACCGGGCCGACTACGGCGTCCGCGTCAACGGCGACGACGTCCTGGCCACCGGCCTGTTCGTCGAGCACTTCAACAAGTACGACGTGGAGTGGTACGGCGAGCGCGGCCGCACGATCTTCTTCCAGAACGAGAAGGCGTACGACGCCCCGAACCAGGCCGCCATCCAGAACGGCGACACGAAGGGCTACGCCGCCTACCGCGTCGACGACTCCGTCGACGTCCACGAGGGCTGGGGCATGGGCAGCTACTGCTACTACAACGTCGACCCGACCATCATCCAGGAACACGGCTTCAAGGCGCCGGTGAAACCCGGCGTGAAGTTCCACAGCCTGATCGTCGTCTCACTCGGCGGCAACGGCCAGTACGAGCACGTGATCAACGACGTCGGATCCCCCACGTCCGGCCCGGACACGATCCCCTCCCAGGTCGTGAACTTCCCGTAGTCCCCGACGCGGGAGTCGTACGGGAGCGGGGTCCGGCCGCTGCTGAGCGCCGGGCCCCGCTCCGCCGCGTACGGACGCGTCCTGGCACACGCCCCCACCAGGTCCGGATCACGTACGGCGGACCCCCGCCCGGCCTCCCGCGCACCCGCGCACCCGCGCACCCGCGCACCCGCGCACCCGCCGACGGATCCGCCCCCGGCCGGATACGTTCCCGGGCGGGGGCGGAGAGGTGGAGCGGCTGTCCGGTCCGGGCGTCAGCCCTGGCCGGTCAGGTCGATGGTGACTGTGCGCTCGGTGGGGGTCTTCCCGGTCAGGGCGGTCTTCATCGCCTGGGCCACGTCGTCCGCGCCGACCTGGTGCTTCTTGCCGTCGCCCTTGACCGCCATGATGCCGTCGAAGACGCCGTCCAGGAGCTTGTCGATCGCCTGCTTGTCGTAGACGTCGACCAGCCGGCCGTCCACGGGCTTCATGGAGAGGATCTGCGGCAGCGACCGGGTCGGCCCGAACTGGATCTCCTTGGGGCCGGCCTTGATCGTGATCAGGCCGGACATGGCGGGCTCGGCGAACTCCTTCATCGCCCGGTCCAGTTCGGCCTTGGTGATGGTGGGCTCGCTGGTGGTGACGGGGAGTTCGACCAGCCGGGCCTGCCCGGTCTGCACCTGGGCGCGGTAGGCGTCCCGGACCGAGATCAGGGACTGGCCGGCGTCCAGTGTCCTGCCCGGTTTGCCCGGCACCGCCACGGCCTTGTCGGGCTCGAAGCGAATCGTGCCGTCACTGGCGGAGCCGGAAGCGCCGGCCAGGTCGGAGAGGGCCACGCCGAGCTTCTCCTCGTCGACCGGGATCACCGGGTCGGCGGGACGTTCCCCGCCGAACAGCGAACCGATCACGGAGACGGGGTTGTAGTCGCTGCCCGCCGCGCCGCGCACGGTCTCCTGGCTGTCCAGGGTGAGACCGGCCTTCTCGGGGTCGAGCTTCTCCTCCTTGCCGTCCACCGACAGCGTCAGGGGCGTCTTGGCCCGCTCGCCGAGGGCGCCTTCGAGCTTGGTGACCGCCTCCTCCTTCGTGCCGCCGCCGATGTCGACGCCGAGCACCGTGGTGCCCTTGGGGACCTCGGAGTGGTTCAGCAGGAGGCCCGCCCCGTACGCGATGCCGAGCAGCACGACCGCGGCCACCCCGAGGAGGACCAGTTTGGAGCGGCCCTTCTTCGCGGGGGCGGGGGCGGCGGCCTGGGACGCGGGACGCGGGGCGGCGGGGCCGGGCGTGGGGACACCGGGTCCGCCGAGGCCGCCCGGAGGTCCGCCGGCCACCGGGCCGCCGGGGGTGCCGGGGCCCCCCGGGAACGCGACCCGGGGCTCGCTGGGCACCACGGGGATGCCGCTGGTCAACGTGTCGCCCGAGACATGGCCGGGGCCGGGCTCGGGCACCGGGGGCTGGGGCGTGAGGATCGCGGTGTCGTCGGACATCCGGGGCGGTACGCCGCCGGGGACACCCGGGACCATCGGGCCGGGGCCGCTGGGGCCGCCGGAGACACCCGGAACCATCGGGCCGGGGCCGCCGGGGCCAGGTACGCCGTCGAGGTTCGGGGTGAGCGAGGAGCTGCCGGTGGCCGGTCCCGTGGTGGGGCCGGACGGACCGGGCGGACGCACCCCGAGGCCGGGGGTGGAACGCGGGCCTCCGCCGGGGGGCTCCGTGCCGTAGCTGTCGAGCGCGCTGCGGCCGGGGCCGGGGCCGGGTGTGCCCGGTCCGCCGCCGGGCTGCGGGGCGTCCGAGAAGTACGGCAGGTCGGGGCGCGAGCGGCCCGCGTCACCGTCGGACCCGCCACCGGGGCCACCGGGGCCGCCCGCGCTCGGGCCACCGGGGGTGCCCACGCCGGGGCCCTGGGCGCCACCGGGGCCGGAAGGAGCGCCGCCGGGGGCGCCGGGCGCACCGGTGCCCTGAGCGGCTGCTCCCGGCCCGGTGGCCGGGCCCTTGCGCGGGGCGAACCAGTCGCTGCCGCTCTTCTCCCGGGCCGGCTTCTCGCCGGGTGCCGGGTCGGCGGCGGGGCCGCCGTCCCGGGGGCGGTCCGCGGCCGACGCGCCGTTCGGGCCCGCGGAACGGTCCGCGGGTCCGGGCGCGGGCGGCGGCGTGCCGGGGCGCGGGGTGGCGCCGGTGCGCTCCGCGTCGGGACGGCCGCCGGCGATGTCGCTCTCCGCCATCGGCGTACGCATCACGACCGGCGGGATGGGACGCGACCCGGGGATGTTGATCCGGATGCGCGTCGTCAGCGTCGTCTCGGTCTTCGGTTCCTCGGGCCGGGGCGGAGCCACGGATTCCGGGTTCTCGTCAGAGCCGTCCTGCGACGGGTGGAGCGACGGATACTGGCGGGATCCGTACGGCGGCGTACCCGAGGGATACGCGGCTCCGCCGCGGCCCTGGGGCCCGGAGGACGAACTGTCAGTTTCACGACTCAAAGCAGGTTCTCCCGATTGGCTCCGCCGCCCGTACTTCCCCCATGCCGCAGGCCAGGGGACGGCTCGGCGCGCGCACCACCATACTGGCCGTCGCCGCCGGACACTCCACGACCGGGTGAAACCTCCACCCGTGCATCACACCTGTGGGGGCCTTTCCCGACCCGGACTTGGCACTTCACGTACCGGACCGGCCGTCGCGGATGGCTGATTGCGGCACTTTGGAGGTGGTGGCGCACATCACAGCGGCAGCCGTCCCGCCGAGCATGAACAGCACCAGGCCGAGCTCGTCGCCGAAGACGTAGTCGCCCTCCGGTCGCCCGCTCAGCAGGAGGAAGACCGTGATGAACCAGCCACCCGCCGGGGCGAGCGCGCCGATCTGGGTTCGGGTCAGGATCCGGCCGCCGTAGAAGAGGCCCGCGGCGGCCGCCAGTGCGATGATCAACCCGCCGGGGAACCAGGCGGCTTGGACGAGTGCGCCGGCGATCCCGACCAGGACGCCGAGGACGAGGAGGCCCGAGTAGGCGGCGATCCGGGCCGGGTTCGGCCGGGCAGCGAAACCGGTGGGCTCGGGCTCCCTGGGCGGCGCGTTCCGCCGTGGCGCGTGGGAGGAGCCGGCGCGGTCACGGCCCTTGCCCGGGTTCCCGCTCACGCGGTGCCTCCCGTGGCTCCCGTGACGTCCGCGGCTCCCGCGGCGTCCGTTACGCCCGTGGCGTCCGTGGCGGACGGCAGGCCTGCGAAGAGGTCGCTCTCGCGCTCCTCCTCGGGCACGCCCGGTACGCCCCGCACCAGTTGGTAGTACTCGCTCGTCAGCAGGGGCTGACCGAGGTCGTTGGAGAGGGCGAAGAACGGCCCGTCGACCGCGATCTGGGTGGCGTGGGCGCGCATCGCCGCCGACTTGGCCCCGGCGTACGCCGATCCGTCGATCTCCGCGGTGATCCGCTCCCCCTCGGTGACGCCCGGGACGTCGTCCACGGAGGCGATGCCGGGGAAGGTCCCGGGGGCGGTGGTGCGCAGCCGCTCGAAGCCGGCCTCGGCCACGGCGCGCTCCACCCGGTTCCAGTAGATCTTCGCGACGGCGTACGGCGCGTCGGTACCGTACGCCGGGTCGGCAGCCAGGTCTGCGGCGCGCATCGCGACGCGGTGGGCCTGGATGTGGTCGGGGTGGCCGTAGCCGCCGTCCGGGTCGTAGGTGACCAGGACCTGGGGGCGGACCTCGCGGATCACCTCGACGAGGTGGGCCGCCGCCTCGTCCACCGGGGTGGACCAGAAGGAGCCGGGGCGGCCGTTCTGCTCGGCGCCCATCATTCCGGAGTCCCGGTAGCGGCCGGCCCCGCCGAGGAAGCGGTGGTCGTCGACGCCGAGCTCCTTCATCGCCGCGGCCAGCTCGCCGACGCGGTGGGGGCCCAGCGCGTCGTCCCGGTCGGCGGTGAGGCGGGCGAGCGCGGGCGGGATGACCTCGCCCTCCTCGCCGAGCGTGCACGTCACCAGGGTGACGTGGGCGCCCTCGGCCGCGTACCTGGCCATGGTGGCGCCGTTGTTGATCGACTCGTCGTCGGGGTGCGCGTGCACCAGCAGCAGACGGCGGGCGGGGAGGTCCTTCATGGGGACCACCCTACGAGCCCGGAGGCCCCCCGTGCCTCCGCGCCCCGTGCCTCGCGCCGTCCTCGACCCCCCGGCCCGCCCCCGGCGCGCGGTCAGAACTTGATGCTGCTGATCATCCCCGCCACGTTGGACGTCAGATCGGAGATGGTCGGTGCGACCGACGAGCTCGCGATGTAGAACCCGAGCAGCATGCAGACCACCGCGTGCCCTCCCTTCAGTCCGGACTTCCGGATCAGCAGGAAGACGATGATCGCCAGCAGCACTACCGCCGAAATCGAGAGCGCCACGGCGGTTCACCTCCATCGGTACGTTCGGACGGTCAAAACGGGGGTACGCGAAGTCAGCAGGTTCCTACCCACCTAGCGCTACGGATCATAACTATCCGTGCCAACGCATTGATCGGGGCACAGCAGCACGAGGGGCGCACGAACCGCCGCGCGAGGCTAAGTTCGGAGCCATGACCTCGCAGAAGCTGTCCTTTCCCCGCCAGCAAGCACGGACCCAGCGCTTCACTCTGGGCGCACCTCGCGCCTTCACCGTCTCACCGGACGAGACGCGTGTGATCTTCCTCCGGTCGATGTCCGGAACGGACCGCTCCACCCGGCTCTGGGTCCTCGACCCGGCGACCGGCGAGGAGCGGATCGCCGCCGACCCCGAAGTCCTGCTTGGCGGTGCGGCGGAGAAGCTGTCGGCGCAGGAGCGGGCCCGGCGCGAGCGGACCCGGGAGGGTTCGTCGGGCATCGTCTCCTACGCGGTGGACGCGGCCGCGGAGTTGGCCGCGTTCGCCCTGTCCGGAAAGGTGTACGTGGCCGAACTGCGGGCCGGCACCGCGCGGGCGCTGCCGGTGCCGGGCCCGGTGATCGACCCCCGCCCGTCCCCCGACGGCCGGCACATCGCGTACGTGGCCAAGGGCGCGCTGCGGGTCGTGGGCGCGGGGGGCGAGGGCGACCGGGCGCTGGCCGAGCCGGAGAACTCCCATGTCACCTACGGTCTGGCCGAGTTCATCGCGGCCGAGGAGATGCACCGCTACCGGGGTTTCTGGTGGTCGCCGGAGTCGGACCGGCTGCTGGTCGCGCGGGCCGACGACAGCCCCGTACAGCGGTGGTACATCGCGGATCCCGCGCATCCCGAGCGCCGGCCCGCCGAGATCGCCTACCCGGCGGCGGGCACGCCCAACGCCGAGGTGGGGCTCTTCGTCATGGACCTGGAGGGGGCCCGTACCGAAGTGGTCTGGGACCGGGCCGCGTTCCCGTACCTGGCCCAGGTGCACTGGTCGTCCGCGGGTGCTCCGCTGCTGCTGGTCCAGGCCCGGGACCAGCGCAGCCAGCGGTATCTGGCGGTGGACCCGGAGACCGGTGCGACCCGGACCGTGCATGTCGACGAGGACCCGGTGTGGCTTGATCTTTTCCCCGGGGTGCCCGCCTGGGCCCCGGACGGGCGGCTCGTGCGGATCGTCGACGAGGGCGGCGCGCGGGTGCTGGCGGTCGGGGACCGGCTGCTCACCGGGTCGCAGCTGCACGTGCAGTCGGTGCTGGACATCGGGGAGTCCGACATCCTGGTCTCGGCGGTGGCCGGTGAGGACGCGGTCGAGCCGGAGATCGGGCAGATCCACGTGTACCGGGTGAACGAGCTGGGAATCGAGCGGATTTCCGAAGGGGTGGGCGTGCACTCCGCGGTCCGCTCGGGCGGCCTCGCGGTCCTGGTCTCGGCCGTTCCCGAGGAGCCCGGGGCCGCCGCTTGGGT
The DNA here is from genome assembly GCF_040638385.1 of Streptomyces sp. NPDC026589. Classification (NCBI taxonomy): domain Bacteria; kingdom Bacillati; phylum Actinomycetota; class Actinomycetes; order Kitasatosporales; family Streptomycetaceae; genus Streptomyces; species Streptomyces sp. NPDC026589. The sequence continues at coordinate 261,021 of NZ_JBEZYG010000012.1, read as the reverse complement.
GGTGCGGGACGGCAAGCGGCTGACCCGGATCCCGAGTTTCGCCCAGGAGCCGGTGCTCGCCGCCCGCGTGACGCTCACCGAGGGGGGCGCACGGCGGATTCCGTGCGCCGTGCTGCTTCCGTCGGACTACCAGGAGGCGGATGGTCCCCTTCCGGTCCTGATGGATCCGTACGGCGGTCCGCACGGCCGCCGGGTGGTCGCCGCCCACAACGCGCACCTGACCTCCCAGTGGTTCGCGGACCAGGGCTTCGCGGTGGTCGTGGCGGACGGGCGGGGCGCGCCGGGCCGCTCGCCGGGCTGGGAGAAGGCGGTGCGGGACAACCTCGTGATGACGATGGAGGACCAGGTCGAGGCGTTGCACGGGCTCGCCGGGCGGTTCCCGCTCGACCTGTCCCGGGTGGCGATCCGCGGCTGGTCCTTCGGCGGCTATCTGGCGGGGCTCGCGGTGCTGCGGCGGCCCGACGTCTTCCACGCGGCGGTGGTGGGCGCTCCGGTGACGGACCAGCGGCTGTACGACACCCACTACACCGAGCGCTATCTCGGCGACCCGGCGACGCAGCCCGAGGTGTACGCGTACAACTCGCTGCTCACCGACGACGGTCTCTCCGAGCCCGCCGCCGAGGTCCGGCCCATGATGATCGTGCACGGCCTGGCCGACGACAACGTGGTGGTCGCCCACGCCCTGCGGCTGTCCTCGGCGCTGCTGGCCGCCGGGCGTCCGCACGAGGTGCTGCCGCTGAGCGGGGTGACGCACATGACCCCGCAGGAGCAGGTCGCGGAGAACCTGCTCCTGCTCCAGGTGGACTTCCTCAAGAGGTCGCTGGGGCTGACCGGAGCCTGAGCGGCGTCCCGCGGGTCCGGCCCGGCCTCCCCGTCAGCCGCTCACCAGCGGGGCGGCGGGGAGGAGGGCGGGGGCCCGAAGCCGCCGCCCTGCGGGGGTCCGAAGCCGGGGGCGGGCGGCTGCTGACCGGGCACCGCCTGCGGGGGCGGGTAGCCGGGGGGCTGGACGCCCCACGGTCCGCTGCCGCCCCACGGGCCCGGGGCGCCACCGGCGGGGGTCCGCCCGACGCCCTTGCGGGCCAGGACGAGGAGCACGAGGGGTCCGGCGAGGAGCGCGGAGAAGGAGGTCAGCATGTTCAGCTGCGCCTCGATGTCCGCGTCGAGGAAGTGCTCGTACATCTCGTAATGGATGATGCGCGCCGTGCCCAGCACGCCGGAGGAGAGCACGAACCCGCCCGCGATCAGGCCGAGCGGGCGCGCGTGGGCCGCACCGGCGACCGCGCCGACGGCCGCCACCAGGAACATCAGGACGTGCGTCACGGCGACCCAGCCGGGAGGCCCCTCGGTCAGCGGGACGGTCAGCGGCCCCCCGCCGATGAACCACCCGGGATAGAAGTCGGACGGGAAGACGAACGGCTGCCGGATCTCCCAGGCGGCGACGATCAACGCCTGGAAGCCCAGGAGCAGGAAGGCTGCCACCCCCGCGCCGCGCCCCGGCCCTTCGGGGCGCTCCGCGCCCTCCGGCACCGGGCGACGGCCCGCCACCCCCGCGATGATCATGCCGAGCCCGGCCGCCAGGGCGACGTACGTGGTGAGCAGCGCCCGGTCGCGGAGGTCCTCCGGCGCCGAGTCGTCGGTGATGGTCCAGACACCGGGCAGCCGCAGGGCGAAGGTGACGACGCCGGTGACGATCAGGACCGAAGCGGCGGAGGCGGACCGGAGTGCCGCCACTGCGGCGGCGGCGTAGGCCAGCAGCAGGACGAGGCTGGTGGACGAGGTGGCCGTCCGCAGCGCGTCCTGGGGGTCCGCGGTGCCCGACCAGTACTCCCAGACCGCCAGCGGCCCTTCGGCGGCCCGGATGTCCCGCACCAGCCAGGCGATGATGAGTAGTGCCGGCACCGCGCACAGAACGGCGCCGGTGATTCTTGCTCCCCGCGTAAGTGTCACCCGGTGATACTCCATTGCCCCGAACGGATGAACAAGCCCGTACAGGGGACAGGCCGGGGCCGTACGGGCCGGAGCCGGCGGGCCGGCAGCGGCGGGCGACCGGCCGGAGCGACGAGACGACGCTCCGGCCGGACCACGGCACCCGCACGGCCGTACGCTGTTCAGCATGGGGCGTTCGTATATCGGTGCGGCGACGGCGGAGTTGCCTGCTTGTTAACGCGTCTGACGCGGTCCTACGACGTTTCGCCCTCGGCGCGCCCCGGCTTCTCCTCGGGCTCCGGCTCCGAGTGCCCCGGCTTCTCCTCGGGCTCCGGTCCCGGCCGCGCGGGCCCCGGGGCCTCCCGCTCGCCCTCCGGCGGCACCACGCGCTTCTCCTCCGCGAAGTGGCACGCGGAGTCGTGCCGGGCAGGGGTGTCGACGTGCCGGAACTCCGCGGGGACCGCCAGCAGCGGAACCTCCAGTTCGCACCGCTCCTGCGCCTTCCAGCACCGGGTGCGGAAGCGGCAGCCCGAGGGGATGTTGGCGGGCGAGGGGACGTCGCCGTGCAGGATGATCCGCTCCCTGTGGTCGCGGGCCGTCGGGTCCGGTACGGGGACGGCGGAGAGCAGCGCCTGGGTGTACGGGTGGGTGGGGTGGTCGTAGATCTCCGCGTCGGAGCCGATCTCCACGATCCGGCCGAGGTACATCACGCCGACCCGGTCGGAGATGTGCCGGACGATCGAGAGGTCGTGGGCGATGAAGACGAAGCTGAGGCTGAACTCCGCCTGGAGCCGGTCCAGCAGGTTGACGACCTGCGCCTGGACGGAGACGTCGAGCGCGGAGACCGGTTCGTCGGCGACGATGATCTCCGGGTTGAGGGCGAGGCCGCGGGCGATGCCGATGCGCTGGCGCTGGCCGCCGGAGAACTGGTGCGGATAGCGGTTGATGTACTCCGGGTTGAGCCCGACGACGTCCAGCAGGTCCTGCACCTTCTGCCGTCGGCTGCCCTTCGGGGCGACCTCGGGGTGGATCTCGTACGGCTCCCCGATGATGTCGCCGACCGTCATCCGCGGGTTCAGCGAGGTGTACGGGTCCTGGAACACCATCTGGATGTTGCGGCGCACGGCCTTCAGCGCCCGGCCGGACAGCTTCGCGATGTCCTCGCCCTTGTAGCGGATCGCGCCGGCGGTGGGGCGTTCCAGATGGACGAGCATCTTGGCGACGGTCGACTTACCGCAGCCCGACTCCCCCACGATGCCCAGCGTCTCGCCCGCGTACAGGTCGAAGTCGACGCCGTCGACGGCCCGGACCGCGCCGATCTGCCGCTTGAGGAGGACGCCCCGGGTCAGCGGGTAGTGCTTGGCGAGGCCGCGGACCTGAAGGATCGGGTCGCCCTCCGCGTACGGCGTGACGGCTTCCTGGCGGGCCGTGGACAGCAGGGTGGAGCCGGCCGCGCCGCCGCCGGTCCCCGCACTCTCGTCGCGGTCAGCGTGCATCGAGCGTCTCCTTCCAGAAGTGGCAGGCGCTCCGGCGCCGCTCGTCCACCTCGTAGAGCGGCGGCACATCGCTGCGGCACACGTCCCGGGCCTGCGGGCAGCGGGGGTTGAAGGCGCAGCCGGGCGGGATGCGGGTGAGGTTGGGCGGCAGGCCCTTGATCGCGTAGAGATCCCGGCCCTTCTGGTCCAGGCGCGGGATCGACTGGAGGAGGCCCTTGGTGTACGGGTGGGCAGGGGCCCTGTAGATGTCGTGCACCGGGGCGGTCTCGACGATGCGGCCCGCGTACATGACGGCGATCTTGTCGGCGACGTCGGCGACGACGCCGAGGTCGTGGGTGATCAGGATGAGGCCCATGTTCAGCTCGCGCTGGAGTTCGGCGAGGAGCTCCATGACCTGGGCCTGGACGGTGACGTCGAGGGCGGTGGTCGGCTCGTCGGCGATGATCAGGGACGGTTCCAGGGCCATCGCCATGGCGATCATGATGCGCTGGCGCATCCCGCCGGAGAACTGGTGCGGGTAGTTGCCGACCCGTTCCTTGGCTGCCGGGATGCGGACCCGGTCCATCAGCTCGACCGATCTGGCCTTCGCGTCCTTGCGGGACATGCCGCGGTGCACGACGAACATCTCGCCGAGCTGCTCGCCGACGGTGAGGACCGGGTTGAGCGAGGACAGGGCGTCCTGGAAGATCATGGCCATCTCCTGGCCGCGGATCTTCCGCCGCTCCTCCGGCTTGAGCTTCAGCAGGTCCTGGTCCTTGAAGAGGATCTCCCCGCCGGCGATCTTCCCGGGCGGCATGTCGAGGATGCCCATGATCGCCTGGGCGGTGACGGACTTGCCGGAGCCGGACTCGCCGAGGACGGCGAGCGTCTCGCCCTCGGCCACCGAGTAGTTGACCCCGTTGACGGCCTTGGCGACGCCTTCGCGGGTGTGGAACTCCACGTGCAGATCGCGCACTTCGAGCAACATGGCAACCGGCTCCTCAGCGCAGCTTGGGGTCGAGGGCGTCGCGCACCGCGTCGCCGAGCATGATGAACGCGAGCACGGTGACCGCCAGCGCTCCGGCGGGCCAGAGCAGCATGTGCGGGGCGTTGCGCACGTAGTTGGACGCGGCGGAGATGTCGATGCCCCACGAGACGGCCGGGTCCTTCAGGCCGACGCCGAGGTAGGAGAGGGTCGCCTCCAGCGAGATGTACGTGCCGAGCGCGATGGTCGCCACGACGATGACCGGGGCGATGGCGTTCGGGGTGATGTGGCGCAGCATCATGCGGGAGTTGGAGGCGCCGAGCGCGCGGGCCGCCTGGACGTAGTCGTTCTGCTTGGCGGTGATGACCGAGCCGCGGGCGATGCGGGCGATCTGGGGCCAGCCGAGGAGGACGATGAAGCCGACGACGGGCCAGACGGTGGAGCTGGTGACGACGGAGAGGAAGACCAGGCCGCCGAGGACGACGGGGATGCCGAAGAAGACGTCGGTGAGGCGGGAGAGGATCGAGTCCCACCAGCCGCCGAAGAAGCCGGCGAGTCCGCCGAACACGCTGCCGAGGATCGCGACGCCGAGGGTGGCGCAGACGCCGACGGTCACCGAGGTGCGGGTGCCGTGGACGACCCGGGTGTAGACGTCGCGGCCCTGCGGGTCGAAGCCGAAGGGGTGGCCGGGCTCGGAGCCCTTCTGGGCGTCGTCCAGGTTGGCCTGGAGGGGGTCGCCGCTCGCGATGAGCGAGGGCCAGATGGAGATGGTCACCAGGAAGAGGATGACCAGGGCGGAGATGATGAAGACCGGGTTGCGCCGCAGGTCGCGCCAGGCGTCGGACCAGAGGCTGCGGGGTTTGCCGGCCGGGCCCGTGCCGTCGGGGCCGACCGGGTTCTTCTCCAGGCTGGCGCCCTCCGCCATGGCGAGGTCCATGGGGCCGCCGGCTCCCGCCGGGGAGATCGCTCCGTCCGATGACTGCGGCTCAGGCATAGCGGATCCTCGGGTCGAGTACGGCGTACAGGAGGTCGACGATCAGGTTGGCGGCCAGGAAGACGAGGACGAGGATCGTGACGAACCCGACGACGGTCTGGGAGTTCTGCCGCAGGATCCCCTGGTAGAGCTGGTAGCCGACGCCGTGGATGTTGAAGATCCGTTCGGTGACGATGGCCCCGCCCATCAGCGCTCCCACGTCGGTGCCGATGAAGGTGACGACGGGGATCAGCGAGTTGCGCAGCAGGTGCCGTACGACGACCCGGCGGCGGGGCAGGCCCTTGGCGACGGCGGTGCGTACGTAGTCGGCGCGGGCGTTCTCGGCGATCGAGGTCCGGGTGAGCCGGGTGACGTAGGCGAGCGAGACCGAGGCGAGGACCAGTCCGGGGACCAGCAGTTCGTCGAAGGTCGGGTCGGCGGAGACCGAGGGCTTGATGATGCCCCACTTGACGCCCAGGAGGAGCTGGAGCAGCAGCCCGGTGACGAAGGTCGGGACGGCGATGACGACCAGCGTCAGGATGAGGACGGTGGTGTCGATGGGGCGGCCGCGCCGCAGTCCGGTGACGACGCCGAGGCTGATGCCGATGACGACCTCGAAGACGACCGCGACGACGGTGAGCCGGATCGTGATGGGGAAGGCGGTGGCCATCAGCTCGGTGACCTTCTGCCCGTTGAACGCGGTGCCGAAGTCGCCGGTGAACACGTTGCCCATGTAGGTGAGGTATTGCTGCCAGACCGGCTTGTCGAGGCCGAATTCGGAGCGCAGCTGGGCGGCGGTGGCCGGGTCGCACTGGCGGTCGCCGCAGAGGCCCGCGATGGGGTCGCCCATCACGTTCACCATGAGGAAGATCAACAGCGTGGTGCCGAAGAAGACGGGGATCATCTGCAGCAGCCGCCGGATCACATAACGTCCCATGAGGGGCTCCGGGGGTCGGGTCTAGCGGTTCCGGGCAGGCGGTGCACGGACGGCACGGGGTGCGCGCACGGCACAGGGTGCGCGCACGGCACGGGGTGCGCGGACGGTACAGGGTGCGCGGACGGTACAGGGTGCGCGGACGGTACAGGGTGCGCGGACGGCCGGGGCGCTGGTGTCGGGCGTCCCGGCCGTCCCGTCGCTCAGCGCGTCACTTGACGGTGATCTCTTCGTAGACCGGGACGCTGAACGGGTTCAGCGCGACGTTGTCGACCCGGTCCGAGTAGCCGGCGCTGCCGTTCTGGTACCAGAGCGGGATGACCGGCATCTCCGTGACGAGGATCTTCTCCGCGTCCTGGAAGGTGGTGACGGCCTTCGCCTTGTCGCTCTCGGCGTTGGCCTTGTCGATCAGGTCGTCGAACTCCTGGTTGCTCCACTTGCCGTCGTTGGACGGGGCGTTGGTGTAGTAGAGCGGCTGGAGGAAGTTCTGGATCAGCGGGTAGTCCATCTGCCAGCCCGCTCGCCAGGCGCTCCTCAGCTTCTGGGTGGAGACCTGGGCGCGGAAGTCGGCGAAGGTGCCGACGGGGCCGCCGACGCAGGCCTTGTTGTCGCCCATGACGTTGTTGATGCTGTTGCAGACGGCGTCGACCCATTCCTTGTGGGAGCCGGTGTCCGCGTTGTACGAGATCTTCAGCTGGCCGCCGGGGATGCCGCCGCCCTCCTCGATCAGCTTCTTGGCCGCGGCCTTGTCGTACGTGCACTCCTTGCCGCAGAGGCCCTTCTTGAAGCCGCCCTCCTCGCCGAGGACCGGGGAGGTCCAGTCGGAGGCCGGGGTGCGGGTCTTCTGGAAGATCTGGTCGGTGATCTGTGCCCGGTTGATCGCCATCGAGAGGCCCTGGCGGACCTTGCGGGCGTCGTCGGTGTCCCACTCCTTGTCGTAGAAGGGGAAGGCCAGGGTCTGGATGATGCCGGCGGGGGTGTTGATGTACCGGTCGCCGAGGTCCGTCTCGACGTTGCGGAGCTGGGAGGCGGGCACGTCGTCGACGAGGTCGAGGTTGCCCGACGTCAGGTCGGTGTAGGCGGTGTTGTTGTCGGTGAAGACCTTGAGGTCGACGCCGCCGTTCTTCGCCTTGTCGTCGCCCGGGTAGTCGTCCCACTTGCGCAGGTTCATCGAGGAGCCCTTGGCGTACGACTCGATGGTGTAGGGGCCGTTCCCGACGGGCTTGGAGAGCCAGGCGTCGTGGTCGTCGTAGAACGCCTTGGGCAGGGGGACGAAGGCGGAGTAGCCGAGGGTGTCGGGCCACAGGGAGAACTTCTGGGTGAGCTTGGCGGTGAAGGTCAGGTCGTCGACGACCTTCAGGCCGGAGAGGGTCTCGGCGGAGGCGGAGCCGGACTCCGGGTGGACCTTGTCGTAGCCCTCGATGTACTGGAAGAAGTAGGCGTTCTTCTGGTTGTTCTTCAGCGCGGCGCCGTAGTTCCAGGCGTCGACGAAGGACTTGGCGGTGACCTTCTCTCCGTTGGAGAACGTCCAGCCGTCCTTGAGCTTGATCGTGAAGTTCTGGGAGTCCTTCGAGTCGATGGACTCGGCGACCATGTTCTGGGCCTCGCCGGTCTTCGGGTCGTAGCGGATCAGTCCGCGGAAGACCATGTCGAGGACCTTGCCGCCCTGGACCTCGTTGGTGTTGGCGGGTTCCAACGGGTTCTGCGGGTCTCCCCAGGAGGAGCTGACGATGCCGTCGGCGCCGCCGCTGCCGCCGTCGTCACCGCCACCGCCGCAGGCCGTCGCTGTCAGGGCGACGGCCACCGCACATGCGGCCCACCTGACCTGTGTGGCTCCGCGCATGAAGTGCCTCCTAGAGTCATCGAGTAGCTCAATGCCTCATATCACCCCATAACGTCGCGTATCGCATGCGGGCTTACCCCGTACGGGCGGGGCGCGGGCGGACGCGACGATGCCCGGTCCCCCTGGGGGGAACCGGGCATCCGCCGTTCAGTGACCGCGAGCGATCACGCCGCGTGCACGACGTCGCGCTCCTCGGCGAAGTGGCACGCCGACTCGTGCGTGGCGGGAGTGGCTCCCGCGACGAAGCGCTCGGGGATCGCCAGCAGGGGCTCCTCCGTCGCGCAGCGCTCCTCCGCCTTCCAGCACCGGGTGCGGAAGCGGCAGCCCGAGGGCGGGTTCGCCGGTGACGGAACGTCACCGGTCAGGATGATCCGGTCGCGTCCCTCACGGGCCGACGGGTCGGGGACCGGGACCGCCGACAGCAGCGCCTGGGTGTAGGGGTGCGTCGGGTGGTCGTAGATCTGCGTGTCCGTGCCGATCTCGGCCATCTTGCCGAGGTACATGACGCCGACCCGGTCGGAGATGTGCCGGACGATGGACAGGTCGTGCGCGATGAAGAGGTAGGACAGGTTGAACTCGTCCTGGAGCTTCTCCATCAGGTTGATGACCTGCGCCTGCACCGACACGTCGAGCGCGGAGACCGGCTCGTCGCAGATGATGATCTCCGGGTTCAGCGCGAGGCCCCGGGCGATGCCGATGCGCTGGCGCTGACCGCCGGAGAACTGGTGCGGGTACCGGTTGATGTACTCCGGGTTCAGCCCGACGACGTCCAGGAGCTCCTGGACGCGGCGGCGCCGGTCGCCCTTCGGGGCCACCTCGGGGTGGATCTCGAAGGTCTCCCCGATGATGTCGCCGACCGTCATCCGCGGGTTCAGCGAGGTGTACGGGTCCTGGAACACCATCTGGATGTTGCGGCGCACGGCCTTCAGCGCGCGGCCGGACAGCTTGGTGATGTCCTGGCCCTTGTAGAAGACCTCGCCGGCGGTGGCCCGCTCCAGCGTCATCAGGAGCTTGGCGACCGTGGACTTGCCACAGCCCGACTCCCCCACGATGCCGAGGGTCTCACCTGCGTACAGGTCGAAGGAGATCCCGTCGACGGCCTTGACCGCACCGATCTGCTTCTTGAAGAGGACGCCCTGGGTGAGCGGGAAGTGCTTGACGAGGTTCCGCACCTGCAGGATCGGCTCGCCCTGGCTGACGGGCGCGTCGATGGCGGCTACGGCCTCCGCCTCGGTCGCGGCGTCCACGGTCTCCACGTCGGAGACGTTCGGGGTGGCGTCCACGGGCTCCTTCTTGAGCTCAGCCATGGATCGTCTCCTTCCAGAAGTGGCACGCGCTGCCGCGGCCGACGAGCTCCAGGCCGTCCCGCTCGGTCACCGGGACGAGCGGCGGGACGTCGGTGCGGCAGATGTCCTGTGCCTTGGGGCAGCGCGGGCTGAAGGCACAGCCCGCGGGGATACGCGTCAGGTTGGGCGGCAGGCCCTTGATCGCGTAGAGCTCCTGGCCCTTCTGGTCCAGGCGCGGGATCGATTCCAGCAGGCCCTTGGTGTACGGGTGCGCCGGGCGGCTGTACAGCTCGCCGACCGGGGCCGTCTCCACGATCCGGCCCGCGTACATCACGGCGATCTTGTCCGCGACGTCGGCGACGACGCCGAGGTCGTGGGTGATCAGGATCAGACCCATGTTGTACTCGCGCTGCAGCTCGGCCAGCAGGTCCATGACCTGGGCCTGCACCGTCACGTCGAGCGCGGTGGTCGGCTCGTCCGCGATGATCAGGTCCGGCTCCAGGGCCAGCGCCATGGCGATCATGATGCGCTGGCGCATGCCGCCGGAGAACTGGTGCGGGAAGTCCGCGATACGGGCCGCCGCCGCCGGGATCTTGACCTGGTCCATCAGCTCGATGGACTTGGCCTTGGCCTCCTTCTTGGAGAGGCCCTGGTGCACACGGAACATCTCGCCGAGCTGGTAGCCGACGGAGAGGACCGGGTTCAGCGAGGAGAGCGCGTCCTGGAAGATCATCGCGATCTTGCGGCCGCGGATCTTCCGGCGTTCCTCGTTGGACATCTTCAGCATGTCCTGGCCGCGGAAGAGGATCTCGCCCTGCGTGATCTTCCCCGGCGGCATGTCGAGGATGCCCATGATGGTCTGCGCGGTCACGGACTTGCCGGAGCCGGACTCGCCGAGCACGGCGAGCGTCTCGCCGGCGCTGACGGTGTAGTTCACACCGTTGACCGCCTTGGCCACACCGTCGCGGGTGTGGAACTCCACGTGCAGGTCACGGACGTCGAGCAGTGGACCGTCGCCACTCACGGACTCCCGCGGTGCGGGGACGTGAGCCGTCTTGTCGATGGTGGTCACGAACGCCTCCCTCAGCGCATCTTGGGGTCGAGGGCGTTGCGGACCGCATCGCCGAACATCAGGAAGGAGAGCACCGTGATCGAGACCATCACCGAGGGGATGACCAGGACGTACGGCGCGTTGCGGAGCTGGTCCTTCGCAGCGGACACATCGATGCCCCACGAGACCGTCGGCTCGGCGAGGCCGATGCCGAGGAACGACAGGGTGGCCTCGGCGGCGATGTAACCGCCGAGCGCGATGGTGGCGACCACGATCACCGGAGCGATGGCGTTCGGCAGGATGTGCCGCGTCAGGATCCGGGTGGTGGAGGCGCCGAGCGCCTTGGCGGCGACCACGTAGTCGGCCTGCTTGATCGTGATGACCGAGCCACGGGCGACACGGGCGATCGACGTCCAGCCGAGGAAGGCCATCGACAGGATGACGACCCAGACGGAGCGCTCCTCGAAGCTGGTCAGGATGACCATGGCGCCGACGATGAAGGGGACACCGAAGAAGACGTCGGTGACGCGGGACAGGATCGTGTCGATCCAGCCGCCGAAGTAACCGGCCAGCATGCCGACCACCAGGCCGGTGATGGTGACCGCGAGGGTCACCACGACGCCTACGGTGATCGAGGCGCGGGCGCCGTAGACGACACGCGCGTAGATCGAGCGTCCCTGGACGTCGTATCCGAGCCAGTCGGGGGCGAAGAAGTTGCCCCACTTCGGGTGCTGGAGGTAGTGCTCGGCCAGGTTGGCGTCCCGCGGCGAGGCGCTGGTGAACAGGCTCGGGAAGATCGCCATGACGGCGAGCAGCAGGATCAGCACCATGGAGATGATGAAGAGCGGGTTGCGGCGCAGATCGTGCCAGGCGTCCGACCAGAGGCTGCGCGGCTTGCCGGGCGCGGGCCCGGCGTCCGTGGCGGGCGGCGCGTCGACGGCGGTGGCCGGAGCGTCGGTGCCCTTGAGTGCGGTGGTGTCAGGCATACCGGATCCTCGGGTCCAGGACCGCGTAGAGCAGGTCGACGAGCAGGCTGCAGATGAGATAGACGACGACGAGCAGCGTCACGACGCCGACGACGGTGGCACCCTCACGCTTGGCGAGAGCCTCGAAGACGAGCGATCCGACGCCCTTGATGTTGAAGATGCCCTCGGTCACGATCGCGCCGCCCATCAGGGCGCCGATGTCGGTGCCGAGGAAGGTGACGACCGGGATGAGCGAGTTGCGCATCAGGTGGACGCCGATGACGCGGCGGCGCGGCAGGCCCTTGGCGACAGCCGTACGCATGTAGTCGGCGCGCATGTTCTCGGCGACCGAGGTACGGGTGAGGCGGGCGACGTACGCGAGTGACAGCGATGCCAGCACGACGGCCGGCATGATCAACTCGGTGTTGGTCGGTTCGAGACTCACGTTCGGCTTGGCGATGCCGAGCTGGAACGCGAAGAGGTACTGAACGAGGAAGCCCAGCACGAAGGACGGCATGGAGATCAGCACCAGCGTCAGACCGAGCAGACCGCGGTCCCGGAGGGACTCGGCCTTGAGGCCCGCGACGATGCCGAGCGAGATCCCGGCGACGACCGTGAAGACGAAGGCGAAGATCGCCAGTCTGACGGTGATCGGGTAGGCGTCCGAGATGACTTCGGCGACCGGACGCTGCGTCCCGATCTGGGTGCCGAGGTCACCCTGGAACAAATTGCCCAGGTAGTTCAAATACTGCTGCCAGATCGGCTGGTCGAGGCCGTACTGGGCCTTCAGCGCGGCGATCTGCGACGCGTCTACGTGCTGTTCACCGGCAAGTGCTCTGACGGGGTCGCCGGGCAGTGCGTACATCATCAGGAAGACCAGCAGGGTCGACCCGAGGAAGACCGGGATCATCTGGAGCAGTCGTCGTGCGACATAGCGCCCCATGGGTGCCTCCGTGTGGGGATAACTGCGGCGCGGGGGCCACCTCTTCGCAGAGGTGACCCCCGCGCCTCCGGCCGTGCTGAGGGGCAGCAGGGCGGATGACGGCCAGTTGGGGAATGACCCGCAGGCGTTACTTGGTGGTGACGCCGGTCAGTTCGAGGTCACCGTGGAAGTCGACAGTGACGTTGTCGACGCTCTTTCCGTGGCCGCCGTTGATGCGGTAGTACCAGAGCGGGATCGCCGGCATCTTCTCGACGAGCGCCTTCTCGACCTCCTGGTAGGCGGCGACCGACTCCTCCAGGGAGTCCGCCTTGTCGCCCTTGGCCATCAGCGCGTCGATCTCCTTGTCGGAGAAGCGACCGTTGTTCGACTCCGCCTTGGAGTGGTAGAGCTCCTTGAGGAAGTTCACGTTGACCGGGTAGTCGGCGACCCAGCCACCGCGGTACACGCCCTTGACCTGGTTGTTGTCACGAGCCTCGAGGTCGGTCGGGAAGTCCGGCTTCGCGTCGCCCACGCAGTCGACCCCGGTGGCGTTGCGGATGGACTCGCAGACCGCGGTCACCCACTCCTTGTGCCCGCCGTCGGCGTTGTACTGGATGGAGAACTTGTTCTGCGGGACACCGCCACCCTCCTTGATGAGGGCCTTGGCCTTGACCGGGTCGTACTTCAGGAAGTCCGACTCGAGCTGCTGGTTGCCCTTGACCTGCGGCGGCGTGAAGCTCGTCGCGGGGGTACGGGTGTTGTTCAGGACGGTCTTGGTGATCGTGTCACGGTCGATGCCCATGGACAGGCCCTGGAGGACCTTGGGGTCGATGTCCTTGAACGTGGCGTTGTAGAACGCCGGGACCAGCGTCTGGATCGCGGCGTAGGGCTGCTCGATCGCGCCGTCGCCCAGGTCCGTCTTGTACTTGGGCAGGTCACGCGGGCCGACCTGGCGGATCATGTCCAGGTTGCCGGAGATGACGTCGGAGTACGCGGCCTCGACGGTCGAGTAGTTCTTGAACTGGATGCCCTTGTTGGCAGCCTTGTTCGGGCCCTGGTACTCGTCCCAGGCCTTGACCTGGATGAGCTTCTTGTGGGTCCACTTCTCGAACGTGTACGGGCCGTTGCCGATCGGCTTCTGGCCGAACGCCTTCGGGTCGTCGTAGAAGACCTTCGGCAGCGGCGCGAACGTCGCGTAACCGAGCTTGTAGTTGAAGTACGGAACCTTCTCCGACAGCTCGATCGTGAACGTGGTGTCGTCCACGGCCTTCAGACCCGACATCTCCTTGGACTTCGGCGCACCCTTCTCGGGGTGGACGTCCGCGTAGCCCTTGATGTCGGAGAACCAGAACGCGTTCTGCTGCTTGTTCTCGACGTTGGCGTACCAGTTCCACGCGTCGATGTACGACTGCGAGGTCACGGCCTCGCCGTTGTGGAACTTCCAGCCGGCCTTGAGCTTGACGGTCCAGGTCTTGGAGTCCTCGGACTCGACGGACTCGGCGTTCGTGAGAACGATCTCGCCCTTGCTGTCGAAGTCCAGCAGCTGGGTGAACAGCGACTGGATGACATAGGAGCCGTTGGTCTCGTTCGTGTCGGCCGGCATCAGAGGCTTCTGGGGCTCACCGACGTCGATCGAGACGTAACCGGCGGGCTGGCCCGACGTGTTCTTCTTGCCTTCGTCGCTGCTGTCGCTTCCGCCACAGGCAGTCGCGGCCAGGGCGATGACGGCCGCTCCCGCGACCCACTTGGCGCTCTTGGCACCGCGCATGGGTTTCCTCCTCATGAGTCCACTTTTGACTACAAGAGGGGCACTGGAGAGATTCACCGACACCCCTGACGGTGATCGTTCAGTGCCCCGAGTGTGCTCGTGAGTCGGCACTCCCCACAGTGCGTGACCCATTGACCCGAGCTCAATGGAGCCAACTATTGAGTACGGCCGGGCTGTAAACCACACTTAAAGGGTCTCGGTTTGACAACATCAGCACCCTCTGCGTGCCCGAAATCCGGACAAAGCGATCCCAGACAGACACGCCCGAAACGGACTGTTAACACATGTTCCGGAGAGCGACCCCCGATATCCGGACACCTTGGTCAGAAAAAGAGATTGACGGAGGCCCGGCCCACCACAGTGTCCGTGGTGAGCCGGGCCTTCTGTCAATGCCTGTGCTGACGGGCCGTCCGGCGGACCTCGGGAGGGCTCCGGCCGTCTCCCCATACGGAGTGTGCGGCTCCGGGAAGCGCGGGCCCTTCCGGGCCCTCCGCGACTCCCTGGACTCCCCCGCGCCTTCCCCGGGACGCCCCTGGGCTTCCGGGCAGGCACACAGGACCGCCCGGAAGCCCTCAGGGGCTTCCGGGCGGTCCTCACGGCCCCAGGGGCCACGTGTCAGCCGTACGGGCCTGGTGTCAGCCGAACTACGGGCCTGACGTCAGCCGTTCGCGTTCCGGGGGTGTCAGCCGTTCTTGGCACGCGAGGCCGTGCGGCCACGCTGCTTGGCGTCCAGGACGACCTTGCGGATGCGCACGGTCTCCGGGGTCACCTCGATGCACTCGTCCTCGCGGCAGAACTCCAGGGACTGCTCCAGCGACAGCTTGCGGGCCGGGACCACGTTCTCCGTGGTGTCCGCGGAGGCCGCACGCATGTTGGTGAGCTTCTTCTCCTTGGTGATGTTCACGTCCATGTCGTCGGCGCGGGAGTTCTCGCCGACGATCATGCCCTCGTAGACCTCGGTGCCGGCCTCGGTGAAGATGACACCGCGCTCCTGGAGGTTGACCATCGCGAACGGCGTGACGGAGCCCGAACGGTCGGCCACCAGGGAGCCGTTGTGACGGGTGCGCAGGTCGCCGAACCACGGCTCGTGACCCTCGAAGATCGAGTGCGCGATGCCGGTGCCGCGGGTCTGCGTCAGGAACTCCGTACGGAAGCCGATGAGGCCGCGGGAGGGGACGATCCACTCCATGCGGACCCAGCCCGAACCGTGGTTCGTCATGGTCTCCATACGGCCCTTGCGGGTCGCCATGAGCTGCGTGATGGCGCCGAGGTGCTCCTCGGGGGAGTCGATCGTCATGCGCTCGATCGGCTCGTGGGTCTTGCCGTCGATCTGCTTGGTGACGACCTCGGGCTTGCCGACGGTCAGCTCGAAGCCCTCGCGGCGCATCTGCTCGACCAGGATGGCGAGCGCGAGCTCACCGCGGCCCTGGACCTCCCAGGCGTCGGGGCGCTCGGTGTCCAGGACGCGGAGCGAGACGTTACCGATCAGCTCGCGGTCGAGGCGGTCCTTCACCTGGCGGGCGGTGACCTTGTGGCCCTTGCCGCCCTTGCCGACGAGCGGCGAGGTGTTGGTGCCGATGGTCATCGAGATGGCCGGCTCGTCGACCGTGATCAGCGGGAGCGCGATCGGGTTCTCGGGGTCGGCCAGCGTCTCGCCGATCATGATGTCCGGGAATCCGGCGACGGCGCAGATGTCGCCCGGGCCCGCCACCTCGGCAGGCTTGCGGGTGAGCGCCTCGGTCATCATCAGCTCGGTGATGCGGACGTTGGACATGGTGCCGTCGCGCTTGATCCAGGTGACCGTCTGGCCCTTGCGCAGCTCGCCCTGCTCGACGCGGCAGAGCGCGATACGGCCGAGGAAGTTGTCGGCGTCCAGGTTGGTGACGTGGGCCTGGAGCGGCGCGTCAGCGTCGAACTCCGGGGCCGGGACGTGCGACAGGATGGTGTTGAAGAACGGCTCCAGGTTCTCGCTGTCCGGCGGGACGGTGCCGTCCTCGGGCTTGGTCAGCGAGGCGACGCCGTCACGGGCACAGGCGTAGACGATCGGGAACTCGATCTGGTCCTCGTCCGCGTCCAGGTCCAGGAACAGGTCGTACGTCTCGTCGACGACCTCGGCGATCCGGGAGTCGGGGCGGTCCGTCTTGTTGATGCACAGGATGACCGGCATCTTCGCGGACAGCGCCTTGCGCAGCACGAAGCGGGTCTGGGGCAGCGGGCCCTCGGAGGCGTCGACGAGCAGCACGACCGCGTCCACCATCGACAGACCGCGCTCGACCTCGCCGCCGAAGTCGGCGTGGCCGGGGGTGTCGATGATGTTGATCGTGATCGGGTCCCCGCCGTCCTTGGGGTGATACTTCACCGCCGTGTTCTTGGCGAGGATCGTGATGCCCTTCTCACGCTCCAGGTCGTTCGAGTCCATCATGCGGTCGTCGAGGTGCTCGGCGGCGTGGGCGGCGAACGCTCCGGCCTGCTTGAGCATGGCGTCGACCAGCGTGGTCTTGCCGTGGTCGACGTGGGCGACGATGGCTACGTTACGGATGTCGTGGCGCGTGGGCATGGGTGGCTTGCGCTTCTCTCGGATCGTGGGATCAGGCGTCTCAGTCGGTCTTCGAGTCCTCGTACGCCCGCCGGGCGGCACGCCACGGCTCGTCCCATCGTACGGGCCCGGGGCCGACCGGGCTTCCGGGACCGATCCACGGACGCGGTCTTCCCGTGTGATTCAGGCGATATTCAGCCGCTGTCAAGGTGCAACCGGGCCATCGTTGTGGCCGGATTCAGGCGGAGCTGTGGTGGAGCTTGGTGGGGGGGTGAGGAGCGGTGAAGCGATGAACGGCCCGGGTCAGGGTTGAAACCACACTGCCCGCCGGGCGAACCGGCGGGCAAGGGTTTTGAGGTGTATCTGAGCTTGGTGGCGTGAGGGTGTGGTATTTGACCGCTACTTCTTGCGGTCTGCGGGGGAACCTGCCGCTTGCCGGTTCTTGAACCCGATGTCCTGGTACCGGGGGGCCGCGAAACCGAACGCCCCGACGTTCGCGAGCTTCTTGTCGACCGCGACCAGCTGCGGACGCTGGAAGAGCGGAATCGATCCGGCGGCGGCCCAGATCCGGGCGTCCGCCTGCTTCAGCAGCTCCCGCGCCGCCTTCTCGTCGAGTTCGGCGGCTGCCTGGTCGAAGAGCTGGTCGATGTGGTCGGTGCCGACCCGGGTGTAGTTCTGCTCCACGAGGAGCGACCCGTCGGTGGCGGGCTCCGGCTTGGCGTAGATCGGGCGTCCGTCGGTGGCCGGGTAGGCGGTGGCGGGCCACGAGTAGAGCGCCAGGTCGTACGCGCCTGAGGCGACGTGGTCCTTGAAGTAGCTCTCGTCGGGAACCTTGATGATCTCCGTGCCGATGCCGATCTTCTCCAGCATCACCGCGATCTTGTCGCCGACGCTGCGCAGCGACTGGGAGCCGGGTCCGGAGGGGAGGACGAAGCGCAGGGTCAGCGCCTTGCCGTCCTTGCCGAGCTGCCCCTTGGCCGCGGCGGGCGCCGGGGCCGCGGTGCCGACGGGTGCGTACGCCCCGGCGGCTCCCCCGGGCTGCTTGTCCTGGGCGGCGACGGCGCCGTCCTCGCCGAGGGCGCCGGCCTGTCGGCGCAGGGCGGCGCTCTGGGCGGCGGCCGTCCGGCCGGGAGCCAGGACGTGGATGGCGGAGGCGCCGCCGGTGGAGGCGGCCTGCGCGGGGGCGTGGGCGCCGGGCTTGTTGTCCTCGCCGACGATGTAGAGGCCCTCGTCACGGGAGACGGCGCTGCCCTCGGAGGCCTGGTCGGCCTTCTCGCCCTCTGCTTCCTTCGTCTCGGCCTTCTCGGCCTTCTCGGCCTTCGCCTCGGTGTCCTGTCCGGCCTTCTCGCTGTTCGCGCCCTCGGCGGTCTTCTTCTCGGCGTCTTTCTTGGCGCCCTCGGCGTCGCTCCCCTCGCCCTTGTCGCCCTTGTCGCTCTTGTCGCTCTGGTTGCCCTCGTCGCCCTTCTTCTCCGCTTCGCTGCCCGCCTTGGTGTCCTTGGGCGGCTGCGCCGCGCCGCCCCGCGTCCAGCCGGCGTCCGCCAGCAGGGCCTGGGCCTCCTTGGTGTTCTGGTCGCCGAGCGCCCCGCTGCCGTCCTTGTAGCCGGGCTGTCCCGCGAGGGCGAGGTGGCTGCCGAGCGGCTTCGCCGGGAGGCCCAGCGGCCCCAGCACCGTCCGGGCCAGCTCCTCGCGGTCCAGGGCGCGGGCCACCGCCCGCCGGACCCGGTCGTCGGCGAGCGGGCCGGACTCACCGTTCAGCGCGAGCTGGGTGTAGGCGGGCTCCAGGGACTTGCGGACCGCGAAGTCGCGCAGGGCCTTCTGTTCCGCGGTGTAGGCGACGACGGCCTTGCGGTTCTTCTCCCGGGCGGCCTGCGCGATCTCCGCTGCCTCCTCGTCGGAGCCGTGCGCCAGGGCCCAGGAGCGCAGGGCCGCGGCGGGCGTGGTCGCGGAACCCGGGCCGTGGGCGGGCGGCTGGCCGTTGCTGCCCCGGTCGCGGCGGGCGAGCGCGATGCGGTCGGCGGTGGGGGCGTCGATGTCGGCGACGTCCACCGTGCCGTCGGCGAGGGCCTCGGTGCGGTCCCCGGCGGCGACGGCCCGGAAGACGAGGGTGTCCAGCTTGGCCTTGTCGCCCCACCAGCGGGGGTTGCGGGCCAGCGTGACGGTGCCCTCGGACTTGCTGACGCCGCGCAGGACGAAGGGCCCGGCGGTGTTCTTCAGGGTGGTGCGCGCCCCGTCGTTGAAGGCGTCCGGCGAGCCGGTGATCTCCTTCGGGTAGAGCGGCGAGAAGAGCGAGCGCCAGTCCGCGTACGGCTTGGAGAACGTGACCCGTACCTGGAGGTCGTCCGCGCCCCGCTCGATCTTCTCGATCCGCTCGTAACCGGAGTTGCGGGCGGTCCAGAACGCGGAGTCCTTGCCCCGGAGCGCCCGCCACTGGGCGACGAAGTCGGGGGCCCCGATCTCCCGCCCGTCGCTCCACACCGCCTGCTGGTTGAGCTTGTAGAGCACGACCTGCTTCGGCTCGCGCTCGATGGTCTTCGCGGACTCCAGGTAGTCCGGGTTGAGCTTCGGCTGCCCGGACCTGTCCATCGGGAAGAGCGTGGGGAGCAGGGCTCCGGTGATCCGGGTGGTGGCGCTGTCCGCGTCGGCCTGGAAGGCGTTGAAGGTGGCGGGCAGCGCGTCGACGGCCCAGTTCACCGTCGAACCGTCGGCGACCGCCTGGCGCGCGGTGGGTGCGATGTCCTGGGGCACGCCCCGGGAGGTCTCCTCGCCGCCGGAGGTGCAGCCGGCCAGCACCGGGATCGTGAGCACCCCCGTCGTGAGGAGCGCGAGTGATCGACGCTTTCGAACCGTCCCGCGCGGGACGCCGACGTGGGACATGGCTGGTACCTCCGGGGCCGGCCCGGACCACCCCGTACCGGAATGGACCGGATAGTACGTATGTGGTGGCATTTGCAGTTGATCACACTGATTCCTTCCGCCCACTGAAACGCCCCCTCGCACGAGGGGGCGCAGACACGGCGGGCGGCGGGCGCAAGCTCACCCGGCCGGAGGAACGTTTCGCTTCCGGGGGCCTCGCGGCACCCGACGCATGCTCGGCGCGACTCAGGACGGCCTTGCTCCCCCTGCGGCCCACGATCTAGGGTGAATGCGCTTTCACGGGCCTCGTGATCGCATCGGCAGGCGAGCAGGCCGCCGGCCCGGTACCAGCACACGCGCCAGGCGCGGCGCTACGGAAGAAGAAGCGGACGGTCGGTCGAGTGAGCGCCCCCACGGTGTACGACGTCGCCGAGCGGTCGGGCGTCTCCATTGCCACGGTCTCGCGGGTCTACCGGAACCCCGATTCCGTACGCGCCCAGACCCGCGAGAAGGTCATGGAGGCGGCCCGCGAGCTGGGGTACGTACCGTCCGGCAGCGCCCGGGGCCTGGCCAGCCGGACGACCGGCGTGCTCGGGCTGTGCTTCCCGGACTACGCGGACCCGGACGCGGAGACCGCCGCGGCGGCGAGCGACGCGGACGACGACCAGGCCGTCATGCTCTACTCCGACCAGATCATCCGCGGCATGGAACGGGCGGCCCGCCGGCACGGCTACGCCTTGCTGATCGCCGCCTCGCTGGACGGCGGGCCGGAGAGCCTGGTGGCGAAGGTCGCGGGGCGGGTCGACGGGTTCGCCGTACTGGCGCGGACCGTGCCGACCGAGGACCTGGAGGTGATATCGCGCCGGCTGCCCGTGGTGATGCTCGCCGGACCGCGCGAGATCGACCACCTGGACCACATCGTGGTGGCCAACACCGAGGGCGAACGGGAACTGACCCGCCACCTCATCGAGGACCACGGGCTGCGCAGGCTGGCTTTCATCGGCAGCGAGGAGAACTCACCGGACGCCGAGGCCCGGTTCCGGGGCTTCCAGGAGGGGTGCCGGGACGCGGGTCTGCCGGTGCCCTCCCGGCCGGAGCTGCGCGCCGGGATGATGACGCAGGCCGAGGGCGCGCGGGCGGCGGGCACCCTGCTGGACCGGTCGGAGGGTACGGGGGTGGAGCGGCCGGAGGCGATGCTGTTCGCCAACGACCAGATGGCGGTCGGCGCGCTCCAGGCGCTGGAGCGGCGCGGGGTGCGGGTGCCGGTGGACATCGCCGTGACCGGGTTCGACGGGATTCCGCTGAGCCGGATCGTCCGCCCGCCGCTGACGACCGTCCGGCAGCCGATCCGGCAGCTGGGCGAGCAGGCGGTGGAGCTGCTGGTGCAGCGCCTGGCGGACCCGGGCCGCGCCCCGGTCTCGCTGGAGCTCCCGGTCTCCGTGACCCGCCGCGCGAGCTGCGGCTGCGGCTGAGCCGGCCTGCGGCCGTCGGCGCCGCACCCGGGACGGACGTCCCCGGCACGGGCTCCGGCGGCTCGCCCGCAGCCGACAGCCCAGCGCCGTCAACCGACCGCCGCCAGCCGCTCCCCGAAGAACCGCGTCCGGTTCACGTCCAGCTCCGCCGCCTCGGCCACCATGCCCCGGTACGCGAAGTGCCCCGCGGTCAGCACCTGGAGTTCACGCTCGCCGGCCAGCGCGTTGTGCACGGCGAACTGCCCCGGCGGCGGCACGCACGGGTCGAACCTCGCGGCCGCGACCAGCGTGGGCAGCGTCAGCCGGGTCGCCGCCGTCGCCGCGTCGAAGTAGCCGAGGACATCCGTGACCTCGGGGTGCTCGCGATGGTGCGCCCGGACCGCCTCGCCGCTGCCGGCGCAGGGCAGGGTCAGCCGCAGCGGGTGGTTGCCGAAGGTGGGGACCGTGAGCTGGGCCGCGCCGAAGCGGTCGTCCCAGGGCAGCGCGAGGGCCCCGAGTCCGCCGCCGAAGCTCTCGCCCAGGTAGCCGAGGCGAGGTCCGCCCGGGAGGCCGGCCCCCGCCAGCTCCGGGACGAGCGCCGTGAGGGCGGAGGCGGCGCACCACAGGTCGGCCGCGCAGTCGCCGATGACGTAGGTGTCGCGGGAGCCGATGCCGTGCAGGACGTGCGCGTCGGCCAGGTCCGGGATGGAGTCGACCCGGCCCCGCTCCCCCATGCCCCGTACGCACGGCAGGATCACGGCGGCCCCGGGCAGCGGCGCGGGAAGGTCGCGGCCGGGCTCCTGGCGGCCGCCGTAGCCGTGCCCGACGACGAATCCGTACCGGACGGGCCCCTCGGCGGGCAGGGCGAGCCAGCCGCCGAGCCGGACTCCGCCCACGGAGGCGTAGGTCATGCCGTGGATCCGGAGGCCGTCGCGCTCCTCCTCGACCGGGCCGAGGACCGGCCGCGTGTCGACGGCGCGGGCTCGCGCGTACCGGCCCCGCCAGAAGGCGTCGAAGTCGTCGGGGGCGGGCGGAGCGGGGATGCCCAGCAGGGCGTCCGGCGCGTCATACCCGTAGGCCGGGTCGAACGGGAAGCCGTGGGAGAAGGCGACGGATGAGGCCATGCCGCGAGGGTAGACGCCGACCACTCCAACGCGGCGCGTACCCCCGGGCGCCGGCCCCCAACGACGAATCGGTCACATCGCCTGTTCTTCCACAAACAGCGCGTTTACGGTTCAACCACAAGGCGCCAGGGTGTCGAGCACGTTGCACGAGTGTGACCCAGCACCCTCTTGCGGATTCCCGAAGGACTGGCGCAGAGTGATGTATGCGCTTACAGGCAGCGCATACATCGCGCAGCATCCGGATTGCTCAAGGAGGAGCCCTCCCATGTCCCGCATCGCCAGAACCGCCCCCGCCGGCATAGCGCTCGCGCTCGCCGTGACCCTTTCCGCCTGCGGCTCCTCCGGCGGCGACGTCGCGGCGGACGAGAAGCAGACGCTCACCGTGTGGGCCATGGGGGCCGAGGGCGAGAAGCTCGCCGACGTGGCCGAGGTCTACGAGAAGGCCAACCCGAACATCACGGTGAAGGTGACCCCGATCGGCTGGGACGTCGCCCACCAGAAGCTCGTCTCGGCAGCGGCGGCGGGGACCCTGCCCGACGTGGCGCAGATGGGCGGCAGTTACCTGGGCGAGTTCGCCGAGCTCGGCGTGCTGGAGCCGGTGGACACCAAGGCCTTCGACAAGAAGGACTTCTTCCCGGCGGGCTGGGAGCAGGGCGAGGTGGACGGCACCGCCTACGGCGTGCCGTGGTACGTCGACACCCGGGTCCTCTACTACCGCACGGACCTGGCCGAGAAGGCGGGCGTGACGAAGGCTCCGACCGACTGGAAGGGCCTGAAGGACCTGGCGACCGCGTACCAGGAGAAGGCCGGTACGAAGTGGGGGCTGTCCATCCAGCCCAGCGGCCTGGACACCGTGCAGAACTTCTACTCCTTCCTGTACTCGGCGGGCGGCGAGATCGTCGACGACAAGGGCGAGGCCGTCGTCGACAGCCCGGAGGCGGTCAAGGCGCTGAAGGAGTACGGCTCGTACTTCGACAAGGGCCTCTCCAACAAGTCCGTGCAGCCCGGCTACGACGTGGTGAAGGACTTCGGCAACGGCCGGGTCCCGATGTTCTTCGGCGGCCCCTGGCACGTGACGCTCCTCAACGAGGGCCAGCCGCAGCTCAAGGGCAAGTGGGCCATCGCGAACGTTCCGGCGGACGCTTCCTCCACCTCCATGGCCGGCGGTTCCTCCCTCGTCGTCTCCAAGGACAGCGAGCGCAAGGCCGCGGCCACCGAGTTCATCAAGTACCTGACCGACACCAAGGGCCAGGCCGACTGGTACGAGCGGACGAAGGACCTGCCCGCCAACACCTCCGCGTGGGAGTCCGGGGCGCTCGCCGACGACGCCGACCTCCAGATCTTCAAGAAGCAGATGGACACCGCCAAGTCCTCGCCGTCCCTGGCCAACTGGACCGAGATCACCGACAAGGTGGACCAGGCCATCGCCAAGGTGACGCAGGGCAAGGCTTCCGCCGAGGACGCGCTGAAGACCGCGCAGTCCGAGATCGAAGGTCTCGTGAAGCAGTAGCCATGAGCACCACGACCGAGAAGGCCCGAGGGCCCCGGAAGGCCGGGGCCGCACCGTCCCCGGCCACCGGGGGCAGCCGGGGACGCAAGCCGTCGATGGGCGTGCAGAACGCGGCGGGCTGGCTGTTCTCCACCCCGTTCCTCGTCCTGTTCACCGTCTTCATGGCGTTCCCGATCCTCGCCACGCTGGTGATGAGCTTCACGGACTTCGGGCTGCGCAACGTGACGCGCCCGTGGGAAGCGAACTTCATCGGGTTCGAGAACTACGTCAACCTCTTCGGCGACGAGAAGTTCCTCAAGTCCCTCTTCAACACGGGTTACTTCGTCGTCGTCGGCGTGCCGCTGACCATCGGCATCGGGCTGGTCGTCGCCGTTCTGCTGAACAACGGCATCGACCGGGCGCGGACGTTCTTCCGAGTCGGCTTCTACGCCCCGGTGGTCACCACCATCGTCGCGGTGGCCGTCGTCTGGCGGTTCGTCCTCGATCCGAGCGACGGGCTGATCGCGGGCCTCTTCTCCGAAGTGGGCTGGACGGCACCGGACTTCCTCGGCTCCGAGACGCTGGCGATGCCGTCGCTGATCGTCATGGCGGTCTGGCGGAACGTCGGCACGGTGATGGTGCTGTTCATCGCGGGCCTCCAGGCGATCCCCACCGAGGTGCGGGAGGCCGCGAAGCTCGACGGCGCGAGCGTCTGGCAGGAGTTCCGGGGCATCACGGTCCCGCTCCTGCGTCCGACCCTCCTCTACGCCACGGTGATCACGACGATCGGCTATCTCAACGTGTTCGAGGAGCCGTTCGTGATGACCCAGGGCGGCCCGTCCGACTCGACCCTCACGGTCTCGCTGAACATGTACCGCGAAGGGTTCAACTTCTTCCACATGGGCTACGCGAGCGCCATGGCGTACGTCCTCTTCGTGGTGATCATGGGCATCACGGTGCTCCAGCTCCGACTGCTGAAGGACAACACGAAATGAGCGCCACCAGCGGCAACGCGGCGGTCGAGCCCCTGAAGAGCGACGCACCGCCGACTCCCCCGAAGAACGACGGCGGGACGAACAACGACCGGAAGAAGCACGACGGCAGGAAGCGGAACGCATCCCGCCCCCTGGTCTACGTCCTGCTCTCGCTCGGCCTGCTGGTCATGTCGGCGCCCTTCCTCTGGATGGGGCTCTCGGCCTTCAAGACGCAGAGCGAGCTGTCGGCCAGCCCGCCGGTGTGGATCCCCACCGAGTGGACCCTGGAGAACTTCCGGCAGCTGCTCGACAAGCTGGATCTGCCGCTGTACTTCATGAACTCGGTGATCGTGGCGGTCCTGGTGACCGTCTCGAACCTGGTCTTCTGCTCGATGCTCGGCTACGCCCTGGCCAAGCTGAACTTCGTCGGCCGCAACAAGGTCTTCGGCCTGGTGCTCGGCGCGCTGATGGTGCCCGGCAACCTGATGCTGTTGCCGCTGTTCGTGCTGATGAGCAAGCTCCAGCTGATCGACAGTTACGCGGGTCTGGTGCTGCCGTTCGCCGCCGGGGCCTTCGGGGTCTTCCTGATGCGCCAGTTCATGCAGTCGATCCCGGACGAGCTGCTGGAAGCGGCCCGGATGGACGGCGCGAGCGAGTGGTACATCTTCTGGCGGATCGTGATGCCGCTGGTGAAGCCCGCCCTCGCGACCCTGTCGATCTTCACGTTCCTGGGTTCCTGGAACAACTTCGTCTGGCCGCTGATCGCGACCAACGACCCCGACAAGTACACCCTCCCGGTGGCCCTGGCGACCTTCGCCACCGACCCCAACAAGGCCGGCGGCTCCAACGGGATGCTGATGGCCGGGGCCTTCCTGATCGTGCTGCCGGTGCTGGTCGTCTTCATCGCGCTGCAACGGCACTTCACGCAGGGCATCGCCACGGCGGGCATGAAGTAACGCGTCCGCCCGGGCACTTCACGTAACTGGCCGCACCCCACCCCCGTAACAGAGCGCGGACACACCCCTCACCACCACAGAAAGACATGTCGCGATGACCCACACCCCTGCTTCGGACCAGAAGACCCCCGTCCCGTTCCCCGAGGGCTTCCTCTGGGGCGCGTCCACGGCCGCCCACCAGATCGAGGGCAACAACACCGACTGCGACTGGTGGGTCAAGGAGCACGCCGCCGGCACCCACATCGCGGAGCCGAGCCTGGACGCCTGCGACAGCTACCACCGCTGGCCCGAGGACATGGACCTGCTGGCCTCCCTCGGCTTCACCGACTACCGGTTCTCCATCGAGTGGGCCCGCATCGAGCCGGTCGAAGGCCACTTCTCCCGTGCCCAGCTCGCGCACTACCGGCGGATGGTGGAGGGAGCGATCGAGCGCGGCCTGCGCCCGATGGTGACCCTGCACCACTTCACCGTCCCGCAGTGGTTCGAGGCGCGCGGCGGCTGGACGGCCGAGGGGGCGGTGGAGCTGTTCGCGCGGTACGTGGCGGCCTGCGCCCCCGTCATCTCCGAGGGCGTCAGCCACGTCTGCACGATCAACGAGCCGAACATGATCGCCGTGATGGCGGGCCAGGCCAAGCGCGGCGACAACAGTTTCCCGCCCGCCGGCCTGCCCACCCCCGACAACGAGACGACCGCGGCCGTCATCGCCGCCCACCACGCGGCCGTCAAGGAGGTCCGGGCCCTGGACGCGGGCATCCAGGTCGGCTGGACCATCGCCAACCAGGTCTACCAGGCCCTCCCCGGCGCGGAGGACGTCACCGCCGCCTACCGCCACCCGCGCGAGGACGTCTTCATCGAGGCGGCGCGCGGCGACGACTGGATCGGCGTGCAGTCCTACACCCGTACGCGGATCGGCCCCGACGGACCGATCCCGGCGGCCGACGACGTCGAGCGGACGCTGACGACGTGGGAGTACTACCCGACGGCGGTCGGCGAGGCGCTGCGCCACACTGCCGAGGTGGTGGGCGACGTCCCGCTGATCGTCACGGAGAACGGCATCGCCACCGACGACGACAGCCGCCGCGCCGACTACTACGCGGGTGCGCTGGACGAGGTCGCCGCCGCGCTGGCCGACGGCATCGACATCCGGGGCTACCTGGCGTGGAGCGCCCTGGACAACTACGAATGGGGGACGTACAAGGCCACGTTCGGCCTGATCGCCATCGACTGGGAGACCTTCGAGCGCACCCCGCGCGACTCGGCGAAGTGGCTGGGCTCGCTGGGCCGCACCCGCGAACTCCCGCGCACGGCAGCCTGATTCACCCCCGGGGCTGCCCCTCCGTACGGGGAGCCACCTGACGGCTCCCTCGGGTGGCCGGGGGCCGGCGGATCCTGACGACCGCCGGCCCCCGCCCGCCCGGCACCACGCCCGCACACGCGCGGCACGACCTCACGTCCCGAGCACGACACGGAACACCCGGCACGACCTCACATCCCCCGCACAGCCCGGAACTCCCGGCGCGACCTCACATCCCCCGCACCACCCCGCACGCCCGGCGCGACCACGCATCCCCCGCACCACCCCGAACGCCCGGCGCGACCTCACATCCCGAGCACAGCCCCGAACATCCGGGACGACCTCGCACCCCCGCACCACCCCGTACACCCGGCGCGATCTCACCCGCGCCCGCACGACCTCGGACGCCCGCACGACCTCGCGTCCCCCGCACCACCCCCGCACCACCCCGCACGGCCGAGCACCACGACTTGCCCTTCCCCTCCCCCTTCTGCCACCAGGAGCCGGAACGATGGACCGTCGCACGTTTCTCACCGCGGCAGGGACCGGGGCCGCGGCCCTGTCTCTCGGAGCCGTAACCGCCCCGGCGGCTGTCGCCTCCCCCGCCGACCCACGCCTTCTGAAGACCTGGTTCCGCGACACGTACCGCTCGATCGAGGCGATGACGACCGACTTCGGCCTCGTCACCGACAAGATCGACCTCAGCGGCCCCGGCGCTCCCACTCAGTCCACCCAGACCTCGCCGACCAACATCGGCTGCGGCCTGTGGTCGACGGTCGCCGCCGCGGGCCTCGGCGTGATCCGCGAGAGCACGATGATCCGCGCGCTGACCCGTACCGTCGCCGCCGTCGAGAAGCTGGAACGCCACCACGGCTTCTGGCTCAACTGGTACGACGCGCACGATGGTTCGGTGCTCACCGAGTGGCCGGGCACCGGCGACCCGGTCCGCCCGTTCCTGTCCTCCGTCGACAACGCCTGGCTGGTGACGGGCCTGCGGATAGCCGCCGACGCGGCCCCTGAGCTACGCCCCCGCGTCAACCGCATCCTGGCCACGGCCGACTGGTCCTACTTCTACACTCCCTACGACCCGGCCGACCCGGTCGCGGGACCCGGCCAGCTGCGCGGCGGCGTCTGGACCGACACGGATGAGCCGACCCCGCACCACTACGGCGCGCTCAACACGGAGCCCCGCATGGCCAGTTACCTCGGCATCGCGGACGGCTCCCTCCCCGGCGACCACTACTGGCACCTGCTGCGGACGATGCTGCCGGAGCACGAGCAGGAGCAGAAGCCGGGCGGCGGGTACGTCACCGTCGACGGCGTACGCGTCTGGAACGGCCACTACACCCACCGCGGCCGCAAGGTGGTCCCCACCTGGGGCGGGTCGATGTTCGAGGCGCTGATGGTGCCGCTGTTCGTACCGGAGCAGCGGTGGTCGCCGCGCGCGTGGGGCGTGACCCACCACCGGTACGTACGCGGTCAGATCGACCACGGGCTGCGGGAGGCGGAGTACGGCTACTGGGGCTTCTCCCCCTCCAACGTCCCCGAGGACGGCTACCAGGAGTACGGCGTCGACGCGCTCGGCATGGCGGTCGACGGCTACGCCTCCAACACCGACCGCACGCACACCACGGACGGCGAACCCCTGCCGCCGCCCTCGGCGTTCACCAACGGCGTCGTCACCCCGCACGCCTCCTTCCTGGCCCTGCCGTACGCGGGCCGGGAGGCGGTGGCCAACCTGCGGGCGCTGGAGCGGGACTTCGGCGCGTACGAGGACGGGCTCGGCTTCCGCGACTCGGTGAACGTGTCCACGGGCCGGGTCAGCGACTACATGCTCGCCCTTGACCAGGGAATGATCGTCGCGGCTCTCGCCCAGGAGCTGCGGCCGGGGCTGCTGCAACGCCCGTTCCGGACGGGTGGCTTCCGGAGCCGGGTGCGGCCGCTGCTGGAGCGGGAGCGGTTCTCGATCTGAGGTCGTGGCCGGCCTGTCCTCCGTGAGGAGGACGGGCCGGATTGACGGCAGTCGGCCGAACGAGAGGCGCGCTACCGCGTCACGGGGGCCGGCTGCCGGTGTGCGGGGCCCCGAGCGATGCGCTGTTCGAGCCGCACCCGGCGGTCCGGCCACTCGGCCGCGGTGATCGAGAAGATCGCGGAGTCCCGCAGCCGGCCGTCCTCGCCCGGAGCCCAGGACCGGGACCAGTTCCGCAGCACGCCCTCGAACCGGGCGCCCGTCGCTTCGATGGCCGCCCGGGAGCGGCTGTTGCGCGCGTCCGTCTTCAGGTCGACCCTTTCAACGCCCCACTCCTCGAACGCGTGCCGGAACATCAGGTACTTGGCCTCGATGTTCGCCCCGGTGCCCTGGGCCGAAGCGGCGAGCCAGGTGAAGCCGACCTCGATCGCGTACAGACCATCGCGGTCCGGCCACGACCGCGGATCCCAGTACGCGGTAGCGCCCAGGACCCTTCCCGACGCCGGGTCCACCTGCGCGTACGGGGCCATCCTTCCGGCAGCCGCACGGCCGAGCTGGAGGTCGACGTACTCCTCGGCCTCCGCGGTGGTGGGCACCCAGGTGAACCGGTACGAACTCCGGTCCTCCTCGGCCGCCTCGGCCAGGCCCGCCGCGTGCCGCCGCCCCAGCGGCTCCAGGCGCACGCGTGTGCCCTCCAGAACCGGCCCTTCCAGCGTGAAACTCATCGATCGCCCCTTCCTGTGCCGTCTCAAGTCGTGCCTGTCGGGGCCGGAAGGCCCCGGGCGGCAGCGTGGCAGAGTCGTCGCATCGCGTCGCGCGAAATTCGCGTCCACGGGCCGTCTGTGGGGGGGCGGAGTGGACGTGGATTCACCCGCGAACCCGGGGGCACACGAGGGGAATGAAGATGCCAGAGCCGCACGTCGGATGGACGATGGAGCAGCGCGCCGTCGTCAAGCGGTACGTTCAGTTCGCCGCCGCATTTGCCGCCGCAGGTATCGCCCTTTCTGTTTTCCTGATCGCTTCCGGCAACAGCGGAGGGTGGGGGCTGCTGGCGATCATCGGATGCATTTCCGTCATCGGCTGCTTCTTCATTCAAAGAGGGAAGACTGGGCGCGCCTGACAGACAGCCAAGCCGGTGCGGACAACTGGGAGGGGACCGCCGCATGACCAACGAGAAGGCAACAATAAGTATGGTCTTCGGGATCCTGATACTCGCCATGACTGTGGTCATGGTGATATCAGTCGTCGTCATGTTGGCCAATGGCGCGAAGTTCGTCCCGGTGATGGCAGCTCCCGCAATTTCTCTGGGCGTCGGAGTGCTGATGTACAGGTCCGGAAAGAAGTCCGGAAAGAAGTCCGCACAGAGCTCGTAGCATGATCTTGCTGAGGTGCCCTGGTCATGGGTCAGGCGGGACCGGCGTGACGATCTGACCGGTCATGGTGTGTGGCGACTCGGCCATGGATCGTGGACGCCGACGTGTGGCTCGCATCGTGCCGTTGGAGAACGAGCGAACCGTTCGCAGCCTTGTGCCGTCGAAGGCTCGGCAGGCCGCAGGTAGCGGCAGCTGAGGGAGGTCGGTTCATGACGGGCAAGCAGATGGGCAAGCAGATGGGCAGTCGGACGGCGCGCGGCAGGTTCGCGCGGTCCGTGAGCGTGCGGGCGGCGCTCGCGGCGGCGGCTTTGATCATGTCCACGTCCTGTGCTGGGGCGGGCACCACGCAGGGTAGTGCGGGCAGTTCCTGCGCGGCCCTGCTCGAGTACGAGGGTCACACCTATCTCGGCCACGCGCTCTATCCCCATGACGAAGACGACGGCGACGGCGTCAGGGCGGGCAAACTGCTGGGCGCAGGTACCGTCCCCGGGTGTAACGACACTCCCAACGAGGGTGATCCGGGAGCGACTTCGGAGCCGGTAACCGTGTACGCGATCGAGGGTGTGGATCCTGTCTACGCCGTGACCGTGGATCATCCGGCCGGCGGAACCCTCTACATCGAGCAGGCATCGAAGAAGACCCTGCCGGAGCTACGGAAACTGATCGAGGCCCAGGAACTGGACGCGGCCACCAAGTGAGGCACCTCCGCGGGTGAAGTGCTCTCCTGTCATGAGCGGCGGGTGCGTGTAGGGGAGCTACGGCTTGCGCTCGTCGGTGACCGCGGCGGGCAGGGGCGATGCGCCGCCGTGGGCGGTGCAGACCTCCTTGCCCCCGTCCTTGATGACCACGCAGGCCCGAACGGCAGCCGGGTAGGGGGCTTCGACCATGGGTGAGTAGGTGTCCCGGTCGTAGGTGATCGCGCGGGCTGCCGAGTGGTCGTTCCGCCCCTCGACCCGTGCCGTGTCCCCGACCCGGCCCTCGGTGATCCTGGCCCACGCGGCTCCGCAGCGGGGGCTGTAGCGCAGCTCCAGGTGGATCCCGTCGACCTTCTCCGCTGCGGCGGTCCACACCCCGATGTGGCACTCCATGCCCTGGGCGTCCTTGTTCCGGCACTCGAACCCGGTGCACTTGGCGGAACTGCCCCGGTGCTTCGGCTCCCCCTGGCTCGCCGGGGCGCCGATGAGCATGCCCGCGAGCAGTCCTGTGGCCATCCCCACGCCGGTCGCGACCCCGACGATGAGGCCCCAGGGCCGACGCCTACGAGGCACGGGGGCGGGGGCCGGGGCGGCCGGCAGCTCCGGCGGGCGCGCCCCGGGCGACTCCGTCTCCGGGGCCACGGAGGCCTCCGAGCTCGGAACCGGTTCGGGTTCGGGACCGGTTCCGGGATCCTGGGCGGCCACCGGAGGCACCTCGGAGCCGGCGCCCTCCGGAGTCTTTGCTTCCGGCTGCGACTGGCCGCGCTCGGCGATCTCCAGCAGGAGAAGCAGGCGGTCAGGCTTGACCGAGATCGCCTGGGCGAATTCCCGTACCGCCTGCCGGGGCGGAAGTGCCTTGCCGCTGAGGTACCGCCCCCACGACGACTTGCTGTAGCTCGTCCGGCTGGCGAGCGTGGCCAGGGTCATTCCGTGGCGCCGCCGCAGCAAACGCAGTTGCTCGGTCAGAAGCGCGGCCTCACCGGACTCCGTCCCGTCCCCGGGTCTCCCAGCCTGTCCCGCCACCACTCGTCCTCCCACGCTGTATCCCCTGGGTGCAGGGCCTGTTGACGTGTCCCGATTCCCATCATGTCCCAACCGGTCCCACCGCTCTACCGGCGTTCCCCTCCCGACGCGAGCATCTGTTCAGTCACCCCGGCCGGAAGACGTCTGACCCCGGTCAGTGCCGCCCGCCGCCGGGACAGCCGCCGGCGGCTCGGCCGTCTCAGGCACCAGCAAGGCGGCAGCCCCGGAAGGAGTCGCGGCGTTCACACGGAAGGCCCGGGTGGCCTGAACAGAACGCGGAAGCACCACAGAACACGAATCACGCCACACCCACCGGAGGATGAAGATGCGCAGTCGAACTATCGCGTCCCTTGCCGCGACGGCGTCCGCCGCGGCCACCGTCATCGCGATGACCGCCACACCGGCCAACGCCTACGACAGACTCACCGTCCTGGACAGGAACTCGGCAGTGACGGACTACTGCCCCTGCCAGTTCAACGACGCCATCGACGGCACCTACTTCAAGAAGGATGTGGGCGGCGCGGCATCCAAGATCGTCTATGGCAACGCCAGTGGCTACGTCGTGGCGAAGGTCGAGTTCCACCCCTACGACGAGATTCTCCACATGTACGACGTCGCGAACGACGGCGACGGCTTGTACTACAAGGTGTCCTACGAAGGTGACGGCGGAAGGTGGGGGCTGTACTCGCCTCCGGGCACGTCCAACGCCTGGGACGTCAAGAAGGTGAACCTGGACATCCCGGAGGGCAGAACGGTGACGATCACCATCTACGACGACAAAGCGATGAAGAAGAAGGTCGGCCAGATAACCGGCCGAGCCTGACGCCGAAGCCGGCCCTGCTTCCGGCGACCCGGCGACGGCCTCGGCCCCACGACCCGGGCCGTCGCCGCAGGAACCTCCATCCGAGGTGGCGCACGATGACGACTCATCACACGCCGCCGCGCCACCGCGCGAGATGCGGGAACTCCTGAGCGAGGACCGCGTCCACCGCCGCGAGCGTCGGATCGACGATGGCCCAGTCATGGGCGGAGGGGTGGTCGACGAACAGTCCGCACGCGTCCTCGCCCCGGGGGTCGATCGCGCCGCACCAGGCCAGCTCGGCCAGGGTCGCCCGCTCGCCACTCCAGCGGGCCCAGACTGCGGTGCGGTTGGCGTCGTCGTCCCACAGTGCCATCGCGTGGTTGCCTTCGTGGTCGGCGGCCAGCTCGCAGAGGAGGTACCCGGCTTCCGGTCGGCTGCCGCCGGCGGCGGTGAGCCGGATCAGGAACTCCGGGGGCGGCAGCAGGGCCACGGCGGTGCACTGGTTCATGGGGTGGAACCTCCGGTCGCCGTCACGGCGCGTCGGTGTCGGGGGCATCGGGCGCGCCCGGAGCGTCGTCCTCGGAGACGAGTCGTCGGACTTCGCTGTGGACGTGTTCGGCGATGAGGTCGCCGAGCGGGTCGGTCACGGAGAAGGAGTGCGGCCCGGGGTGGTGGTCGAAGTACGCGCACGTGGTGACCGTGCGGGTCGCCAGTTCGCGGAGCACGGCGGGGCAGAGCCGCACCGTGTCGAGCCGGTGGACGCGGTGGGCGCCGGTCCCCGACCAGAGGAACCAGAGGTCCCGGTCGTCCGGCACGTCCGCCGTCCACAGGTGCGCGGCGTGCTCGGCCGTCTCGTCGTGGTCGGCCAGCTCGCAGAGCAGGAAGTCGTCCTCGTCGAGGACATCGGGCGGGTGCACGGGTCCGCCCTCCATCGTGGCGAGCGCCAGCAGGGCTTCGGCGTAGGGGACTTGGGTCACGGCGGTGCATTGCAGCACGGGGTCAGACCCCTTCCGTACGGGGCGGGTACGGGCGGTTCACCGAGGCTGCCGCCGCCGCCCAGCCGCACAGATCCACGGGCCACCCGCCGAGGGTGACGCGCAGCCCCACGAAAGGGTCGACCACGGTGAGCAGGGCGGGGAGCCCGGTTTCCAGCGCGCTCATGGCGTGGTCCTGGCTGCCGTGGTCGCCCGCCCACGCCCGGAGCGCCTCGGGGGCGTCGGAACCGTGGAAGGTGACCGGCCGGACATCCCTGGCACCGAGCCACGGGGCGGCCTGGGCAGGAGCGCGCCCGTGCCCGTCCGCCAGCCGCAGGGCCTGCCGCCGGAGCCAGCGCAGAACGAGCCGGCGGTTCGGGAGGGCGACTCCGCCGAGCGGGAGAGCCCGGCCGCCGGCCGTGACCGTGACGGCGGCGACGTAGTCCAGCTTCCTCACGCGCCACGCTCCCGGCCACCACGAACCGCAGGAGTCGCCGCCGTCACAGCACTTCTCCCCGGCTGCGGGCGTTGAGCCGCGCGGTACGGGCGCGTAGCTGCTCCATGAGCAACGCGGGCCGTACGTAGCGAGGTTCTACCTCCCATTCGCGCCCACCGCCGACCGGGCGGAGGGACCAGTAGGGGCCGGCGACGCCCTGGAACTCCCCCACGCGGTCACCGCGACTGGTGTCCGCGAGGAGAGTCCCGGGGGCCGGGACGTGTGGGGATGGCTCCGTATTCGAGCTGGCGTTCTCGCCGTACACCATTCGCTCCTCTCTGTAGCCGAACGACTACCGGGGAGAGTCAGCGTGGCCTAGCGTGGAGACGTCTTCAACGTTTCGAACCTGGGGGATACGTTGGTCAACCGCAAGGAAGTCAACCCTGACGGGGGCCCGGAGGCGGCCTACGGAGCACGTCTACGTAGGGAGCGCGAAGCACGGGGCTGGAAACAGGACGACCTCGGCGCGCGCATCGGCTACACGGGGCGGCACGTTTCCGGGGTGGAATTGTGCCACAAGTCCCCAACCCGCAAGTTCTCGATCGCTGTTGACGTGGCGATGAGTTTTACGGGGACCGCTGATTCGTTCGAGCGCGAGTGGCGCAAGATCAAACACGGGGTGCTGTTGCAGGGCTTCCCGGAGTACGTGGCATTGGAGGGACGGGCGGCGGAGATCCGGCTGTTCGAGGTGGGGCTCGTGCCGGGGCTGTTGCAGACCCGGGCGTACGCGCAGGCGCTGGCCAACGCGGCTGTCGATCGAGGCATCATCACCCCCGAACAGGCTGATCAGCGCGTCTCGTTACTCATGGAGCGCCAGGGCGCGCTGTTACGCGCCGTGCCACCGATGCTGATCGCGGTGCTGGACGAGAGCTGCATCCGCCGACCGATCGGCGGCCCCGCCGTGATGGACGCCCAGTTACAGCATCTGGTCGACTTCGCCACGCAGTCCCACACCATGCTGCAGATCGCCCCGTTCAGCATCGGTGAACGGCGGCCCTTCGATCGGCTGGTGAATCTGCTGACGCTCCAGGATCGGTCCGTGGTCTCCTACGTCGAGTCCGAGACGCAGGGGCATCTGGACCGTGAACTCAGCTCTGTCATCCCGGCGGTGAGGTCCTACCATCAGTTGCAGGCCGTGTCTCTGTCGCAGACAGATACGGTGGGCATGATCCACCAGCATCGAAAGGGCACCCCGTGACGACCGAATCCACGACCCAGCAGTGGGTCAAGTCCTCCTACAGCAACAACGGCGGTTCGTGCGTCGAGTGGGCCCCGCGCACCGCGTCCACCACCGGCACCGTCCCCGTACGCGACTCGAAGAACCCGAGCGGCCCCGCCCTCGGCGTCCCCGCCACCGCCTTCGCCGCCTTCGTCGCAGGCGTCAAGGCCGGGGACTTCGACACCGTCTGACCCGCCTGCCGACACCTCGGCAGTCCCGTCAGCCGCTCGGCCGGGCTCCCGGGCCGGGCGGCTGACGCTTCTCCCCGCCACGGGGCGACGGCGGCTCTGATGGACTCGCCTCATGACAGCCGTACTCCCCCGCCTCCTGCGCGCACTCGACCGGTTCCACGCCGCCCGCCCGTGGGATCACAACGCCCATTACCACCGGTGGATCCTGCGCCGGCTCCCCGGACGTTTCGCCGGCGCCCTGGACGTCGGATCAGGCAGTGGTGACCTCGCCAGGCTGCTGGCCTCCCGGGCCGAAGCGGTGCACGGCATCGACGCCGACCCCGCCATCGTCGAACGCGCGCGGGAGCGCACCGCTACCGGGGCTCCGGTGACCTTCTCCGTCGGGGACGCGCTGGAGGACGTACCGGTCGGCCTCTACGACGTCATCACCTGTGTCGCCGCCATCCACCACATGCCGTTGACCGACGCACTCACCCGCTTCCGCGAGCACCTGGCTCCCGGGGGCACTCTGATCGTCGTCGGCCTCTACCGCCCGCAGTCCTGGAGCGACCACCTGATCGACGCGGTCGCCGTACCGTCGAACATCGCCATGGCCTGGATCAAGAACAAGGGCCGCAGAGCAGCGCCGCGCCCCGTCGCCATGACCGCACCCACCCGACCGGCGACCACGGGCTTCCCGGACATCGTTCGCGACGCCCGCCGCGTGCTGCCCGGCGCGCGGCTGCGCCGGCGGCTGTTCTGGCGGTACACCTTGGTCTGGCATCAGTGCGCCTCCTACGGATCGGCCCGTTCCGGGAGGGCTGTCGGCCGCTCGGGCGGCCGGGTCGTTTTCCGGGCAGTGGACGAGGGCTGAGCCTCGATCCACCGGTGTGATAGCTGGTAGATGCGCTGCGGGAGCGTATGAATGCCTCGTGACCTGTGATGACAGGCTTGTCGAAGATCTCTTCACGCATGATCGTCGAGGCTTCTCGTGGCGGAAGGCATCTCGTGCCACTCCGGCGCTCAATTCCCGGCTCGGCGAAGCAGATCTGACCGCTGAGGCGGAACTGTCCCGGAGCCCTGGGGCGTCCCGCTGTCGCGCCCGACCGCGTGATGCACCGAACCGATAGCCTGTGGGCGCGACGCTATCTGGCACCACATCAGGGGAGCTTTGAGGCTGTGGACGAAATCACCTATCGCGTGGCGGAGAGCGAGAGGGACAGATCCGCCGTCATCAAGGGTGAGTTCGTCTCGGACACCGTCTTCGAAGTGATCGGCTCCGAGAGCGGATTCACCTTTCGGCCCGTCAGGCTGGACCCGCCGGTTCACAAGGTCTTCCCCGACGACGAGCCCGAGCTCGATGAGGCGTCGGAGGGCGATTGCCGGTTTGTCGCGCTGGATCGTGATCGCGTGTGCGGCTATGTCGACACGGAGTACGAGCCCTGGAACCGTCGTCTGACCATTGCCGATATCGAGGTGGCCAGGCCGTATCAGGGCCGGGGAATCGGACGCATGCTGATGAGCCACGCCATCGGCTGGGCCCGGGAACGCGGTGCCGGGCACGTCTGGCTGGAAGTGACGAACATCAACGCTCCGGCCATCCGCGTCTACCAGCGGATGGGTTTCATCTTCTGCGGCCTCGACACTTCTCTCTACAGCCGTACCAAGTCCGAGGGGGAGACGGCGCTGTACATGAGCCTCTTCCTGGACTGATCCGTCGGTCAGCAGCATGTCCAGGCTTGGATGCCAAGACGCGGATGCCCCTCTGAACAGGGACGATGGGATTCCTGCGATTCCACATCCACAGAGCACGAGAACACCCGCGAGATGCGACTCTCCCACCCCTGCGGCGGTCTCCGCTGCGTTCGCTGATACGAACCTGATTGCGCACGCCGGGCTGGCCCTCGCCCTTCACCACGCCACAGCGTGAGGTTGGGAAAGGCTTACTGTCGGCCGCGGTCAGCACCCGGGCGAGCTCGGCCCCATAGGCACCCGTGCTCTCCACGCCCACCGCGGTCGGCATGCCGCGGGAACGCACCCGGTCGAGCAGGTCCCGGTAGCCGCGTTTGGAGACGGAACTCGCGGTCGGCCGAGTGCCGGCCGATGGACTCGATGACCGTCGCGTCAGTCGTGATCGGAGAGTTCTACGGCCAGTTCCATACAGCGCAGGCGGGCCGGGGAGAAGTCGTAGGGCATCTTGCCGATGGCTTCCAACACGCTCATGGAGTCGGTCTCCCGCCTGCCGGAGCCGAGGCCGGCCTCGTCCTCGCCGTCATCGCCGTCCTCGGCGGTAGCCGGGTGCGCCGTTTCCCAGGCGTCGAAGAGGGCATCGTCGTCCTTGTCCAGACCGGACTCCTCGATGATGGCATGCAGGGCGCTTTCGAAGGCGTGCCGCTCGGCGGCCACTTGAGCCACCCGTGGGTCATCGACGGCGACGCTGTCGTCCAGTGCCTCCTCCGCTTCGTCGACGCGGTCGGATTCCTCCCGCAGGGTGGGATGCGCGGCCAGGACGATGAAGCGGGTGGCCTGGACAGCCGCGCCGAGCGGGCCGAAGATCCGCTCGGTGACCAGCAGGGTGTCCAGGTCCGCCGGGCGCAGGGAGCCCTCGGGCAGGCTCTTGAGGCGGCCGGTGACCAGGTCGGAGAGCAGGCCCATCCGGCTGCCTTCGGTGC
Organism: Streptomyces sp. NPDC026589; assembly: GCF_040638385.1. Taxonomy (NCBI): domain Bacteria; kingdom Bacillati; phylum Actinomycetota; class Actinomycetes; order Kitasatosporales; family Streptomycetaceae; genus Streptomyces; species Streptomyces sp. NPDC026589. Next base: position 222,823 of record NZ_JBEZYG010000012.1, on the reverse strand, counting down.
GCATCCGCCGCACGGCGGCCCGCTGCCGCCGCAGCTCCGCCTCCTGCTCGGCGAGGGTTTCCTCCAACCGCTCCAGGATGCCCGCGATGCCTTCTCCGCTGTCCGCACCGGCGGAGGTCGTTCCGGTGGTGAAGGCGTCACGGATGTCGTCCAGGGCGATCCCCGCGTCGGCCGTCCTGCGAATCCACAGCAGGCGGATCATGTCCTCGTAGCCGTACCGGCGGCGGCCGTCGCCGCCCCGCTCCGGCTCCGGGAGCAGGCCGATCTCGTGGTAGTGGCGAATCGCCCGCGGAGTGCTGCCGGCGAAGGCCGCCGCGTCACCGATCTTGATCCGGCGGGGTGGCACAAAGGACGAATGCATGAGCGGGGACCTTCTTCTCAAGGAACCGGGGCCGGGACGTAGACCCACCGGACCACATGCCGCTACGGAAGGTGCAACCGCACAACCGCAGCCTCCGGTCTGCCTCTGCCTCCCGGTTCCGCTGCCTGTCCCCCCTCTCTCCCCGTTCCTCTGTTCTCGGCCGGAACCGAGGCGGTATTCGGCCGGAGTTCACCGATCCGGGACCAATCCACCATCAGTGACTTAGCGTGTCGATCATCGCCGGAGTGGCTACGTGGGGTCACGGCGTACGGGCGCGGTGTACGGAGGAGCTTGATGGTGACGGAGACCGACTGGCGACGGCGGTCCGTGGTCGTGACGGGCGCGACGCGGGGCATCGGGCGGGGCATCGCGGAACTGTTCGCCCGTCGTGGTGCCGCTGTCATCGTCACGGGGCGCGACGAGGAGGCCGCCCGCGCGGTGGCGGACGAGCTCGCGCGCGCCACCGGATCCCGGGTCGCCGGTCTGGGCGTGGATCTCCGGGACCCGAGCGCGATCGAGGCGATGGCCGACGAGGCCGAGGCGCGCCACGGGCATGTGGACGTGGTGTGCGCGAACGCCGGGGTCTTCCCCGAGCGGTCCCTGAGGGAGATGACGGCCGCGGATGTGGACGATGTCCTCGCCGTCAACCTGCGGGGCACGATCCTGACGACGAAGGCGTTCCTGCCGGCCATGGAACGCTCGGGGCACGGACGCGTGGTGCTCACCTCCTCGATCACCGGGCCGACCACGGGTTACAGCGGGTGGTCCCACTACGGGGCCAGCAAAGCGGGCCAGTTGGGGTTCCTCCGGAGCGCCGCGCTGGAACTGGCCCCGGCGGGCATCACCGTCAACGCCGTCCTGCCCGGAAACGTCCGCACCGAGGGGCTGGGCGATCTGGGCGAGGACTACCTGCGGCGCATGGCCGCCGCGATCCCGGCCGGCCGGCTCGGCGAGACCTCCGACATCGCTCACGCCGTGCTCTTCCTCGCGTCCGACGAAGCCTCGTTCGTCACCGGTCAGACGCTCACCGTCGACGGCGGCCAGACCCTGCCCGAATCGCTGGACTCATTCGTCCCGTTCACCTGACGCCGGCGGCCCGGCAGTGCGACGCTCATCGCCGCTTCGCCTCCGGCTTCATCCGCCGGCCCCCCGCGCGGAGTCCGGGCGGCAGTAGCGCTGGATCAGCGCCGTGTGCCGGGGGAAGCGGGCGGTCAGGTCGTCGGGGTCCCCGAGCGTCATGTCCGCGTAGTCGAAGCCGGGGGCCACTGCCTCGCTGATCAGGGCGTGGTCGCCGCCGTCGAGAGAGGTGGCCTTCCACACGCCGCCGGGAACGGCGAGAGTCAGCGCCTGCCCCTGGTGCGGATCCTGGCCGAGGAGCACCGACTCCGCGCGGCCGTCGGGGTGGATCAGGTGGTAGGTGAGGGGAGCACCGGAGTGGTGGAAGTGGAGGATGTCCGACCGGTTGAGATGCCAGTACCCGATCGGTGACTCCTCGGTGAGCAGGTAGTGGATGGAGGTGAGCAGGGGGCGTTCGCCTCGCGGGGTCCGCACCGGCGGCCGGTGATCCGCCTGGAAGGTACGCCAGAAGTACCCGCCCTCCACATGCGGTTCGAGCCCCAGAGCGTCGATCCATTGCTGTGCTGTGAGCACACGGTCCTCCTAGGGTGACGCGGCCCTGCGGGGTCGCGGAGTTGGCGGGGCAAGCGGGCGGGTTCCCGGTGCGTGGGGAACGCACACCCGGGGAAAAGGAGGCGTCGGCCGCGCCGGAAGACCGCGGGGCTCCTGCCACCGATCAGCACATGGCCTTGGTCGGGGTGGTCCTGGCCGCGTGAAAGGCGACCGCCCGCCCGTCGAGCGTGAGACGGTGAGCCGCACAGTCGGCGCTCTCCGGTTCGGGCACCGGCCGGGAGCAGGCGAAGCCGGCCGGGTCGTACACCGAGGACTTCGCTGCCCACAGGTCACCGTGAAGCCCCGTTCACGGTCGATTTATCGCCATACTCCCATCCTGTCACCCCGTCACGAGGCCTGACCCTTGGCAGCATGTTGACATGACCTTGACAGTCTCCGCGCTGCGCCCGAGGCTCGGAATCCCCCGTGGACAGCTTGACGACAATGAGGTGTAGCCCCCATGCGATCACGCCCCATCGGATTCCTCCTCTCGGCCCTCGCGGGCGCGGCGCTCGCGTTCGGCGGCACCGCGACCGCCTCCGCGACCCCGTCCACGACCCCGGCCCCCGGTTCCGCGTCGGCCGGTGACGTCGGTACCGCCGACGCCTGTTACACCTGGAGCGGCACGCTCCGGGAAGGCTCCAGCGGCGAAGCCGTACGTCAGCTCCAGATCCGGGTCGCCGGCTATCCGGGCACCGGGAACCAGATCGCCATCGACGGAGCCTTCGGCCCGGCCACGAAGGCGGCCGTGCAGCGCTTCCAGGCCGCGTACGGGCTGGCCGCCGACGGCATCGCCGGCGCCCAGACGTTCAGCAAGATCTACGCGTTGCAGGACGACGACTGCACCCCGGTCAACTTCACCTACGCCGAGCTGAACCGCTGCAACTCCGACTGGTCCGGCGGGAAGGTCAGCGCCGGCACGGCACGCGCCAACGCCCTGGTGACCATGTGGAAGCTCCAGGCCATGCGGCACGCGATGGGGGACCGGCCGATCACCGTCAACGGCGGCTTCCGCAGCGTGTCCTGCAACAGCTCGGTCGGCGGGGCCGCCAACAGCCGCCACATGTACGGGCACGCGGCGGACCTCGGCGCGGGCGCCCAGGGCTTCTGTGCCCTCGCCCAGGCGGCGCGCAACCACGGCTTCACCGAGATCCTCGGCCCGGGCTACCCCGGCCACAACGACCACACCCACGTCGCCGGGGGCAGCGGCCGCTTCTGGTCCGCGCCCAGCTGCGGGATCTGAGGCCCGGCGGTCCCATGAAGCCCGGGGGCCTCCGGTCAGCGGACCGGAGGCCCCCGGGCTCACGCCCGTACTCCTGCCTGGGCTACCAGTAGCGCTCGGTCAGGTCCCGTTCCGCCGCCGCGGGGGAAACGCCGTCATTCCGCCGCGCGCCGCAGGATACGGGCGGCCACCAGCTCCGGATCGTCGGTCGGCAGGGCGTGGCTCGCACCGGGCACGACCTCCACCTCGGCTGTGGGCATGAGGGCTCCCACCCGCTCCGCGACCTGGCGTGCGTCATGCAGCGAGCTCTGCTCCCCCAGCAGGAAGAGCGAGGGGACCCGCACCCGGCGCAACTCCTCGTCGGAGAAGACCCGAGCCGGTGGAAGGGCGCGCCGGAACCCGACGGAGGCGCGTCCCAGTTCCATCAGCTCGGTCTCCAGGATGGCGCTGTTGCCGACCCAGCGGGAGAGCCGGGGCCTCAGCGTGCGGGGCGCCATGCCGGCCAGGGCGCCGGCGATGAGCCAGGCGTAGAAACGGCGGCCGGAGTCGGCGAATCCGGCGGGTTCCACCAGGGTGAGGGCGGCCGTGCGGTCCGGGTGGTGCATCTGGTGGCCGAGCGCCAGCCAGCCGCCGTAGGAGCAGCCGACGAGATGGGCGGCGGTGGCCTCCAGCCCGGCGAGCACCTCCTCCAGCCAGCGGGCCCCGTCCTCGGCGCCGGTCAGGGGCGCGCTCTGGATGCTGGCGCCCGGCTCACCGACCGTGTCAACGGCGATCACCGTGTGATGGCGGGCGATCGGCTCGATGTACCGGTGCCACATCAGGGAGTTGCCGTTGGCGCCCGACAGCAGGACGACCGGGTCGGAGCAGGGTGGCCCGGCGCGGTGGACGCGGGTGGTACCGAAGGATGTCGGCAGGTCGAAGGCGTCCCCGGGGTCCGGCCAGAGCCGGCCGAGGAGGCGTCCGTAGACGGCGTGGAAACGCTCGCGGGTCTTGTCGTTCCTGAACTCGCCTATGCTCATGGTACAGACGTATCACGACGTGGTACACGTGTACCACTACCGGGAGGCCGGACCATCGCCGCGCGCGTCGATCACGAGGAACGCAGGAAACAGATCGCGGAGGCTCTGCTGCGTATCGCCGCCACCGAGGGGCTCCAGTCGGTGAGCATGCGGGCGGTCGCCGCCGAGGCGGGCGTCTCCCTGCGGCTGGTGCAGTACTACTTCACGACCAAGCAAGTCCTGGTGTTGGACGCCCTCGCCCGGCTGGGCGCCCAGCTCCAGGCCCGTATGGACCGGTGGATCCGCGAGGCGGGCTCTCCGCCGCGACCACGCTCCACGGTCACCGCCATCCTCTCCAGCGTCCTGCCGACCGACGAGGAGAGCCATCGGATCACCCGGATCTACGCCGCGTACTACGTGCTCGTCCTCGGTGACAGCTCGCTGGAAGAGCACGCCACCCCCCAACCCGCCCTGCTGGAAGGCTTCCTCGCCGAACAGCTCCGCCAGGCGCAGGAAGCCGGCGCTGTCGGCCCCGAGAAGGATCCCTCCATGGTGGCGGCCGGACTGATGGCCATGGTCAACGGCCTCGGCTCCAGCGTGCTGGGCGGCCAGCGCACCGGCAAAGCGGCTCTGGACGTCCTGCGCCATCACTTGGACGAGCTGTTCGGCCCCGCCACCGCTTGATCTCGTCGCGGCGATCCGAACGGAAAGAGGTACACCGGAGTCACCCGGCCGCCGCCGGCTCCGGCGGCCTCTCGGCCGCGACGGCGATCGTGCCCTGGGCCACCGCGCAGAGGGTTTCCACCCCTTCGGCATCCACCATGAGCAGATCGCAGCGGCAGACGACCCGGGTACGGCCGGGGCGGACCACCTGGGCCCGCGCGCGCAGCACCTCGCCCCGGGCGGGGCGCAGATAGTCGATGGTGAAGCCGGCGGTCAGGACGGACGGGCCGACGGCCGCGCCCGCCGCGAAGGTGAGGGCGTTGTCGGCCGCGTAGCTCAGAACGCCGCCGTGGACGAAGCCGTTCTGCTGGCGCAGCTCGTCCCGTACGTCCAGCTCCAGGACCGCCACCCCGTCACCGAAGGCCGTCAGCCGCGCGCCCAGCAGGACACTGAAGGGCTGGGCGTCCAGAACCTGCTGCCCGAACGCGAGTTGTGAGGCGCGTGCCTCCATGCTCCACCTCTCATCCCTGGTTACGGTGAGCGTCGTCTCCCGGGAGCCGATCCGTCGACATCCGCCCCACGCAACCCCACCACCACCGGACCACTACTGTCTGCCGGATGGAGAACATGATCCCCCGGGGCAGCTGGCTCGACGACGACATCTTCCGCAAGCTGGTGCGCGAGGTCACTCCGCTCCGCTTCGGCTCGTGGAGCCTGTCGGAATTCGAGCACGCCACCTCGGAGCTGGGCTGGGAACTCCGGGAGCCCAAGGAGGTCGTGGGCCAGGTCCGGCGCAGGTTCGCTCCCCGGAAGGGGCCCCGGTGCGGCTACGGCACGGTGATCGCCGACGCCTCGGCACCCGGGCAGGTGCGCAAACTGAACGTCCGCGTCGTCGACATGCCCGCCGAGGACATACGCTCCGCCGCCGGCCTCGTCCGCGCCGCCTGGTGGGTCATGGAGGAGGAGCTGGGCCCGCCCGCGATGTGGGGAGGAGACTCCGGCCCGTGGATGCTGTGGCGGCTCCCCGGCGCCTGCCTCCTCGTGCACACGCACGACGAGGGTGAGGTGAGCCTGGAGCTCCTGCCTCCGGACGCGGACGCCGACGCCGCCGGAGGCGGCTACTCCCGGGGCCGCTGGCGCGCCGCCGAGCAGGCAGACCTGCCTGCCGTGCCGCCCGCTTCCGGCACCACATGGGCGGACGTGGAGAAGCGCCTGGCGGAAACCCTGCGCTCCCTCGACCACGACACCCCGTTCTTCCCCGGCAGATTCATCCTGCACCTGGGATCCGCCGTCGATCCGCAGCGCTTCGTCCAGTGCTGGAGCCAGGATCTGGGTCTCGTCATCGAAGCCACCGGCTATCTGCACCAGCCGGACGCGGCCGACCCCGACCGGCTCGCGCGGAACGGCTGGGACGCCTCCCGCTCGGTCTGGCAACGACGCTTCCCCGACGCCATGGACGAACCCGCGCACGCCGCGACGGGGGCCCGCATGCTCGTCGAGGAACTACGGCACCTGGGCATCGGCCTGGCCGACCTCTCCTACGACGGGACCATGACCGGTCGTGGGCGCCGCTTCCACCTCGACCTGCCGGACCTGGGACTCCGCCGCGTCCACCAGCCCGCCGAGTAGGACCGGAGGACCCCCGCGTCCACCAGCCCGCCGAGTAGAAGCGGAGCGGATCGACGTCTCCCGATCAACGCACCGCCCCCGGCGTCAGTTCTCTCAGGCGGAGGGAACGGCGTCGGCCGGGGCGGTGTGCCAGTTGGTGACGACCGGCTTGTCGACCGTGATGGTGCCGACCTTCAGGGAGACCGGGTCGGGGTCCTCGTTGCCGACGCCGACGATGATGGAGTCCAGCTCCTTGCCGCCGTCCGTGTTGGTGGTCTTCGGGTTCACCCCGGCGTAGGCGGTGGTGGCGCCGCTCAGCGTGACCGCGTCGCCGACCGCCTGCTCGGCAGGGCCCGCCTGGGTGCCGTCGGAGCCGAACGCCACCGTCGGGAGCGCGGCCGGCAGGATGCAGGTGATCCCCTGCTTTGCCTTCGCCATGACCAGGATGTAGCCGCCGGCCTGGCTCTCGGACCGGGTGCTCCAGGAGATGTCGTTGGCGCCGCAGGTCTGCTGGACCGGCACCTTCGTGCCGTCGCCGGCGTCGGCGCCGGACCCCTCCGCGCTGCCGCCGTCCTTCGCGTCGGACCCTGCTTCGGCGCCCTGCTCCGCACCCTTGTCGGCGCCCTTCGAGGCGTCGGTCCCGGCCGCGTCGGCCCCGGACACGTCCGCGGCGGGCACGTTGGTGGCGGAGGGACCCGCCGCGGCGCCGTCCTCCGTGTCCTGGCACGCCGTCATCAACAGGGCGCCGCCCACGAGGGCAGCGGAGACGAGGAAGGACTTGCGACGGTTGCCGAACATGAGAGATCCCCTTGGTGGTCGTGAGCGTGGTTGTGGTCGAGGCACCGAAGCGAGTTCGACCGCCCGGGCGTTCCTTGATCACTATGCGGGGCCGAGGGCCGCAGGGGCCCCGGTGTGCCGTTCCAGGACAGCGCTGTCACAGACCCAGGACATGGTCATCGAGCAGTCGCTCGGCCCGCACAGAACCATCACCCACCGGACGGAACGAGTCCGGTCGTCCGGACCCACGGCCACCGCCGTCACCGAGGCGGCCCGCCGAAAGCGGGTCTTGATCGTCGACGGCTCGCCGTAACCGTTCCCGGGCGCGGACGGCCCGACCGGAACCCTTCAGGACGAGACCGGAGAACTGCCCTGGTAGGCGGGCGAGAACACCCGTCACGGAGCGAGCGCACACTCCTACTTCCAGCCATGCGCAGATGATCGTTCCGCTGGGCGGCAACACGACGGATACCGAAGATCCTTCACCCGTAGGGCACCTACGCGGCAAGACCTGCGCCCTCCGAGGCCTCGGGCACCGACGCGGAGCCGCACGGGACGCCGGTGACACCTCTGTGTCCTCCCTGAGTTCGCCCTATGTCCGTGAAGACGTGTCCATATGAGGCCCAACCCCTTTTTCTCTGCTTATGCGGACGGTCGCCCCCGTGTAGACATGGTCACGGCGGCCCCGGACAACGACCAGGGGGGGGCCGCCTCCGCCATGTTCTGGGGGTACATCCGCCATGCTCAGACCCACCCGTCGTCAGGCCCTCGGGGCCGTCATCGGCGTCGCCGCGAGCGGAGCGCTCGTCGGTGTGGCCGCCGCGTCCACGGACACCGTGGCGGCCGAGGCCAGAAGCTCCGGCACCGCACCCGGCGGGACCGGAGCACCCGGCTCCTTCGACGAGGTCTTCAAGGGCCGCCGCATCCAGGGCACGCCCGCCGAGGCCAGCGCCAACGCCAACGCCGACTCCCACGCGCACGCCGGGCACGCCGGGCACGGCGCCGGCTACCGCGTGCTGATCGACGGCCGCGAGCTTCCCGTGATGCGGCACGGAAAGAGCGGCTGGAGCAGCACGATCAACCACTACGAGAGGTTCGCGACCCCGCTGGAGGCCGCTCGCACCGCGGTCATCTCGCTCAAGGGCGCCGTCGTCGTTCCGTTCGATCCCACCGCCTGAGCCGGGAGCAGCAACCATGACCGTACGGAAGAACCAGGCGAACCTCACGGCCCCCGAGAAGAAGGCCTTCGTCGACGCGGTACTGGAGGTCAAGCGCCTAGGGGTGTACGACGAGTTCGTGCTCGCCCATCGCACACGGTTCTCGATAGACATGAACTCCGGCGTGTACGTGGGTCACTTCGGGCCGTCGTTCCTGCCCTGGCACCGCAAGTTCCTCATCGATTTCGAGAACGAACTCCAGAAGATCGACGCGTCGGTCTCGATCCCCTACTGGGACTGGACCGTTGACAACACCGTCGGCTCCTCGCTCTGGGCCCCGGACTTCCTCGGCGGCACCGGACGCCCCCTGGACGACCAGGTGATGGACGGGCCCTTCGCGCATTCCGGCGGAGACTGGACGATCAACGTCTCGGTCGACAGCCGCGCCTTCCTCGCCCGCCAGCTCGCCTACCGCGTTCCCTCGCTCCCGCCCCGGTCGGACGTCGACGCGGCCCTCGCCATGCCCACGTACGACTCCCCGCCCTTCCGTGACGGCTCGGCGGGCTTCCGCTCCACTCTGGAGGGCTCCGCGGGATACATGAGCATGCACAATCGGGTGCACACCTGGGTCTGGGGCCATATGGAGACGAGCGTCTCCCCGAACGATCCGGTGTTCTGGCTGCATCACGCGTTCGTCGACAAGCTCTGGGCCGACTGGCACGCGCTGCATCCGACGAGCGCCGAGTACCTCCCCGCCGGCGGGACGGTCGATGTGATCGATCTGAACGACACCATGCCGCCCTGGCCGAACACGACCCCGCAGAGCATGCTGGACCACACGCAGTTCTATACGTACGCCTGAGTCCGCCGCAGTTCTGCACGTACGCCTGAGTCCGCGTCACGAGACGGTTCCGGCCCCGCCCGTGCCCCGGCCGAGCGGGCGGTTCCTGCCGAAGGCCGCGCCCACAGGTGACCTGCGGGTACCGAGGCCGGGAACGACCGGCGGGGGCAGCACGGCCGTGCTGCCCCCGTCACCTCATTCGGCCCACTCGCTCGCCTGCTCCTTCCCCTCCTCCGTGTAGAGCAGCAGGAAGGCGAAGACGCCCGCCAGGCCGGCCAGGACGCAGACGACCTCGGCGACGTCCGTACCGAAGCCCGTCATCAACCCGGCGGAACCGACGGCGATGGCCACCGTCTGACCCAGGACCACCACGATTCCGCCGATCAGGAACAGCGCGACGAGAACGCGGGAGGCGTTCAGACAGATCCTGTACATCCTCGTACTCCTCATCCGGGAATCCATACGGCGCCGAGCACCATCAGCACGCCCATGGCGTAGGAGGGCAGCAGGTAGTAGAGCGTCACCGGAACGAAGATCCGCACCGGGTTGATCGACGCGATACCCGCGGCCACGTACAGCGGAGCCGCGCCCGGAGGCGAGCAGCCCTCGGACGAGGCCCACACGATGATGGCGGCGAAGGCGATGTACGGCGGGACGTCGGCCGCCGTCAGCGCCGCGAAGGCGACCGGCCCGACGGCCGCGAGGGTGGACGTCGTGTTGAGCGGGCCCGCGACGACCACCACGATCAGCCCGACGACGAGCGCCGCGACGATCTGCGGTACGCCCTCCAGGCTCTCCAGGTAGGGCGCGAGCTGTTCGCCGATGCCCAGGGTGTTGAGCACGTTGGAGGCGGCGAACGCCGAGATCATCGTGACGCCGATCAACCCGAGTTTCGGGCTGATCTCCGACAGCAGCGTCCACCACGCCCCGGCGCCGCGCGGCAGCGCTCGCCGCTCGACGACCAGTCCGGCGAGCAGCATGACCACCGGGAGCCAGACCAGCAGGGGCACGGCGTCGGAGACGTCCAGTCCCCCCAGCCGGTCGCCGATGAGGTCGCTGGTCGGCGACGCCGTCAGCACGATGGGCACCGCGATGGCCGCCAGAACGATCAGCGAGGTCCAGCCGGCCGCGAAGGACTGGCGGAGCGGGTGGATGTCCTCCGCCGCCATCGCGCCCACGCCCCGTCGTTTGACGATGACGTAGGCGATGACCAGCCGCATCGCGACCATCCAGGCGCCCACGACGAAGATCGTGCCGACCACGTCCTCCGCCCGCAGGACCGGCAGGACGGTCGGTGCCGCGAGCAGGATGAAGAAGGCGCCGCTGAACGGGAAGGTGGCGCCGACGCCCGCGTTGCCGGCGAGGACCAGTGCGGCGGTCTCGCCGCTCGCCTTGGAGCGCTTCATCCAGGGAATGGTGATGGACCCGATGGTGGCCACGATCGCCGCGCCGTTGTGCGCCACGGCGCCGAAGAGACCGGCCGAGACCGTCGCCGCGTAGGCGGAGCCGCCCTCTCGACGGCCGAACATCGAACTGAGGATGTCGATCATGCGCTGCACGAGCCCCGTTCTCGTCAGCAGTTCGCTGACGAAGACGAAGGCCAGGGCGGCGAAGGTGATCTCCGACGTCAGCCCCTCCACGAGGCTCTCCCACGCGACGCGCGGCGCTTCGGTGCCTGCGAACGCGGCACTGACCAGGAAGCCGATGACCATGGCTTCGCCGATATTGCGTTTGACCGCCACGTTCCACACGATGATGGCCCCGATGAAGGCGACCAGTGCGAGTATCGCGTTCATCGACAACCCCCCGGGCAGGCGGGGCGGGGAACGGTCGGCCGGTCTTCGGCCGCGTACCGCTCAGTCCCGTCGCGGCGCTTCCAGTCCGGCTCTCCGGTAGGCATCTCCCGCCTCCTTCCCGGTGAGGAAGGCGTGCAGCGCACCGGCCCGTTCGCCGGCCGCGGTGCCCAGGGCCGCCGAGAGTTCGGTGAAGTGCTGGGCCCCGTCCGGCAGCGGTCCCACCACTTGGGCCTCGGGCACGAACAGCAGCTCGCTCATCTGCTGTACGGCCAGATCGGCGCGGCCGTCGACCACCGCCAGCGCGGTGAAGCCCTTCTCCACGACGGTGGCGCGGGCGTTCACCTCGTCCGCGATCCCGAGGCGCTCCAGCAGCCCGGCGAAGTGGACCCCGCTGGCCCCGGTGCGGGAGTAGGCGACCGAACGGGCCGAGCGGAGTGTGGCGATCAGTGCGTCGACGGTGTCGATGGCGGGCGGCTCGGCGCCGGGCGGCATGGCCAGGCCGATCCCGACCCGGGCGATGTCGCGCACCGAGGACGGGTCGATCACCCCTGCCTCGCACAGGGCCGGGAACGCCCCGGTCACTCCGACCATGACCTCCGGCCTGGCGCCCTCCCCGATCCGCCGCAACAGCACGTTCGTCGGGTCGTAGACGGTGTCGACGGCCGTCGCGGTCTTCGCGGTGAACGCCGCGAGAACGTCGTCGTCGAGGGCCTTCTTCACCGCCAGGGCACTGAAGAGCGACACGGTGTGCGGTATGTCCGTGGACATCTTCGTCCTTTCACAAGGGTGGGGCGCCGGCTGCCGTCGGGAGAATGTCCCGTCGCGTCCGAGCGGTTTCCCCGGGATGTTTCGGGGGGGTCAGTGGGAGGCGGGGCGCAGCGCGGCACGCTGGGCCGTGGTCAGCGGACGCGTGGGGACACCGCGCAGCAGCAGGAAGAGCTTCGCCGTCTCCTCTATCTCCTCGGCCATCTCCAGCGCGCGCCGGAGGTCCGGGGCGGCGGCGACCGGGCCGTGGTTGCTCAGCAGGAGTGCGGCGTGCTCGCGGGCCGACGCTTCGACGGCGTCGGCCGCCCGGCTGTCGCCGGGGGCGAAGTACGGCAGCAGCGCGAGGCTGCCGACGCGCATCGCGTAGTAGGCCGTCAGCGGCGGCAGGACGTCCCGCCGATCGACCAGGGCCAGGCACGAGACGGCAGCCGCGTGCGTGGAGTGGGTGTGTACCACCGCGCCGGCGCCCGGTCGGGCCCGGTACATCGCGGCGTGCAGGAACGTCTCCTTGGACGGTGGGGCGCCGGACACATGGGCTCCGGCGGCGTCGATGACGGACAGCTCCTCGGCACGCACGGTGGCCAGGCTCGAACCGGTGGGCGTCACCAAAATGTGCTCGCCGGCACGCACGGAGACGTTGCCCGTGCTCCCGTGCGTCAGCGAACGGGCGGCGACGGCGCGCGCGGTGGCGACGAGGCGGCTCCGGTCGGCTTCGTCGTCCCGCCCGCTCATGTGCGGTCCACCGGTTCCACGGAGGACGCGGAGGACGCGGAGGACGCGGAGGACGCGGAGGACGCGGAGGACGCGGAGGACGCGGAGGCGTCGAGGAGAAGGCCGGGGTCACCGAAGTTGCCCGACTTGAGCAGCAACGCCAAGGGGCGCTCGCCCAGCGGGTGGATCCACGGCACCCCGCGCGCGGCTTCCGCGCCGACGTGCGCGCCGGTGACGCCGAGAGCGGCGACGACGGCGCCGGAGGTCTCTCCCCCGGCCGCGACCAGTCTGCGCACGCCCCGCTCGACCAGTCCTGTCGCGATGAGCCCCGTCGCCTCCTCCAGCAGGGCCGCGGACCGTTCCACACCCAGCGCACGCTGCGTCTCGCGCAGCTTTTCCGGCGCTGCCGAGGAGTAGATGACGGGTGCGTCGCTGTTCGCGGGCAGGGTGTCGTACCAGGCGAGAGCCGCGTCGGCGAGCGCCACGGCGTCCGGTGTCACCACCGGGTCGAGGCGGTAGCCGGGCCGGCCCGCGTCGGCGAGCACCGCGAGCTGTTCCAGGGTGCGGTGGGAACAGCTGCCGCTCAGCACGGCGGCCGGTCCGCCCGGCGGGTCCGAGGCGTCGGCGGCCTCCCGCTCGTCGTCGGCCGTTTCCCGCCCGGCACCGGGCGTGCGGCCGGTCACCTCCTCCGCGTACGCGTGCGCCAGTCCGGCGGCCAGTCCCGCGGCGCCCGCGACGAGAGGTGAGCCGAGGGCCGCCCGCCCCAGCGTGCGGAGATCGCTCTCGTCGATGCCGTCGGCCAGGACGTAGCGCGCGCCCCGCGCGCCGGCGGCAGCCAGCGCTTCGCGCACCGCCGCCCCGCCCTCCCGGACTGTCCCGAGCCCGATCAGTGCCACCTTCTCGCGGGTCTGGGCCCGTAGCAGCCTGGGCAGATACGAGTCCGTCATGGGGGTGACCGGGTGGTCGCGCATGTGCGACTCCCCGAGCAGCTTGTCGTCCACGAAGAGACAGCCCTGGTACTGGGTCCGCAGGTGCTCGGGCGAACTCGGCGTCAGCGGCACGGTGCCGGCGCCCGTCGCCTCGGCCAGCCGGTCCAGGACCGGGCCGATGTTGCCGCTCGGGGTCGAGTCGAAGGTCGAGCAGAACTTGAAGTAGATCTGCCCCGCGCCCTGCCCGCCCAGCCAGTCCAGCGCGCCCAGGGACGAGGCGACCGCGTCGGCCGGGGGCGCCATCCGGCTCTTCAACGCGACGACCAGGGCCTCGTGTCCGGGCAGGTGACTCGTGTCGGGCTCGTGTGTCTCCTGTGTCTCCTGCCCCGTACGGTCAGGCACACCGAAGAACAGCAGCGTCCGCAGTCCCGCGCGGCGCAGCGCCACGGCGACGTCCGTCGCGCCGGTGAAGTCGTCGGCGATGACCCCGAGCGGTGCGGTACCGCGGGTGCGGTCCGTCGGGCGATGTGTGTTTCGGCTGAGGGTCACAGCGGCCTCCCGGTGAGGGCAGTACGCAGGGCGGCGGCCGCTGCGTGCGGACCGGAGACGACGGGCACCCCCAGCGCGGTGGAGAGGGACCGGGCGGCGGGCGCCAGGGAGAACTGGGCGAGCAGGACCGTGTCCGCGTCGGTGACGTGCGGCAGGCACGCGTCCCGCAGCGCGTCGTGGAGCGTGGAGAGGTCGCCGTCGCGGGCCGCGGCGAATGCTTCGGGTGCGACCACCCCGACCGGTTCCGTCGCCGGTCCGGCCGCCGCGGCGGCAGCGGAGAAGCGCGTCAGCGAGTCCCGCATCGCGGCCTCGAACGAGGCGAGCACGAGCACCCGGCCCCGTCCGGCGGAGAGCGTCAGCGCCTGCTCGAAGGCATCGGCATCGGGGGCCAGGAGCGGGACCGGCGTCTCCACCGCCTCGGTGACCGAGCCGTAGAGCGAACAGGTCAGCAGCACTCCGTCGGCCCCGCCGGCCAGGGCGTGGCCGATCAGCCGGGCCATCCGGTCCACGAGGGCCGACGGCAGAGGGCCGTCCTCCGGCGCGTCGCCGAGCAGCCGGTCGTCCAGCAGGTTCCAGGGCTCGGCCGCCGGGAACTCCTCGGCCAGTCCCGCGACCGCCGGGGCGATGGCGGTGGGTGTGGCACTGATCAGCGCGATCCTCGGTGCGCGGGCACGGCCCGCCGCTACCCCGCTCATCGGCGCGCCTCCGCCGGTGATGCCGCTGCTCCGCAGTGCCGGCCGACCCAGGCGAGACCGTTCACGGTGCCGTCCGCCGGGCGGTACTCGCACCCGATCCAGCCCTGGTACGAGGCGTCCAGGAGGGTGCCGAAGACTCGCTGCCAGGAGATCTCGCCGCTGCCCGGCTCCGTCCGGTCCGGCGGATCGGCGATCTGCAGGTGCCGGACCCTGGGCAGGTGCTCGCGCAGGGTCGCGACGAGGTCGCCCTCCTGGACCTGTACGTGGTAGATGTCCAGGAGCAGCCCGATCCCGTCCCCGCCGAGAGCTTCCACGACGGCGGCGGCACGTGCCTGGGTGTCCAGCAGGAACCCGGGCACGTCACGGCCGTTCTGGGCTTCCAGGACCAGGGACACCCCCGTGCCCCGGGCCCGTTCGACGGCCCAGGCAAGGTTGGTGACGAACGTGGTGAAGGCCCGGTCGTGGCTGACGTCGGGCGGCCGGATGCCGCCCAGCACATGCAGGAAGTCGCTGCCCAGCTCGGCCGCGTAGTCGAGGCCGCGCTCCAGGTCCCCGCGGAACTCGCCGGCCCGTCCGGGAAGACACGCCACGCCCGCCCGCTCGGGCGAACCGGGCTCGCCCATCGGCGCGTTGATCAGTACCTGGTGGAGTCCCGCGTCGTCGAGGCGTCGGCGCAGACGGGCTGCCGGGTACGGGTAGGGGTCGGCGTACTCGACGCCGGTGAAGCCGGCCGCGGCGGCGGCGTCGAACCGTTCCTCGAAAGGGACTTCGGTGAACAGCCACTTGAGGTTGGCGTCGAAGCGCAGCCCGTTCGGCGCCCGCATCAGCGTGCCACCGTGCCGGCGGCGACGCTCACGCTGTCGGGGTTGACCAGGTGGTCCGGGGTGCGCCCGGCGAGCAGCTCGATCACCTGCCGGGCGGCCATCGCGCCGGACCTGGCACGTGCCTCGACCGTGGCGGCGGCGATGTGCGCGGTCACGATGACGCTGTCGAGCCCGCGCAGCCTGCTGTCGGCGGGCAGCGGTTCGTGCTCGGTCACGTCCAGCGCGGCGCCCGCCAGCCGGCCCGCCCGGACCGCGTCGGCGAGCGCGTCCTCGTCCACGACTCCGCCCCTGGAGGTGTTGATCAGATACGCGTCGGGCTTCATCCGGCGCAGGGCATCCGCGTCGATCAGGTGCCGGGTGGTCGCGTCCAGGGAGAGGTGCAGGGTGAGGAAGTCCGCCTCGGTCAGCACGTCGTCGAGGGATCGCGCCTCGACCCCGGTCTCCTTCAGGAAGTCCTCGTCCAGCCAGGGGTCATGGGCGACCACCCGCATGCCGAGGGCGAGTGCCGCGCGGGCGACGGTCCGGCCGATGGAGCCGAGGCCGACGATCCCGAGCGTGGTGCCGTGCAGTTCCCGGCCGCTCTCCTGCGTCCAGCCGCCCTCGCGCACCCCGGTGAGGTTCTGCGGGATGCGCCGGGCGCAGTTCAGCATCAGCGCGAGAACGTGTTCGGCGACGGATACGCGGTTGGTCCCCGGGGTGATGGTGACCGCGACGCCGCGCCGGGTCGCCGCCGCGACGTCGATGTTGTCGTGACCGACACCGCAGCGGCTCAGAATCCTCAGCCCGGGTGCCGCTTCGATGACCTCCGCGGAGAAGGGGTCGGTACCGGCGACGACGCCCGCCACGTCGGCGACGCATTCCGCCAACGTGCTCCCGGTGGTCTCCCGGTCGGCGCGCCGGGCGAAGACCGTCTCCAGGCCGGCGTCCCGGAGGATGAGGTCGACCGGGCCGCCGGGCTCCAGGTAAGGCGTTGTCACGAGTACACGGAGCGCACGTTCTTCGAAGGGCTGCGTCATGGGGATCCTCTGCGTTCTGCGGTGGCGCACAACCAATGAGATCGCGACTATAGTATACGATTTCAAGTAACGCTATAGCATTCACTTGGACAGGTGATCGAGAAGGAGGGGTCGCGCTACCATCGGGCGACGAAGGAGACCCCGCATGCCTACGCGCCCGTCCGAGCGGCAACCCCTGGCCGATCAGATGTACGAAGTGCTGCTCGGACAGTTCATGGACGGACAGTGGTCACCGGGCCGGCCACTCAATATCGGCGCCCTGTCCCGCGATCTGAACGTCAGCCAGACGCCTCTGCGTGAGGCGCTCGCCCGGCTGGAGCACACCGGTCTGGTGCGCCGCGAGGCACTCAAGGGCTACCGGGTGGCGCCACTGTTCAGCGAGACCGAGCTGATCAAACTGATGGACGCCAGGCTGGTGCTGGAGCCGACCCTCACCTACGAGGCAGGCCGCCGGACCACCCCCGAATTCCTCCAGGACGTAGCCGACAGCATCGAGGAGTTGCGGCGCTGCGCGACAGGGGACGGCTCGACGTCGCTGCGCGCCTATCTGTCGGCGGACGAGCGCTTCCACTTCCTGATCGCCCGGCAGTCGGCCAATCCCTTCCTGGAGTCGGCGTACCGTTCGCTGAGCGGCCACGTCCAGCGCTTCCGGCTCTTCACCGAGCTGGGTTCGTCCGACGCGGAGTCGCCTGCCCGCGATCACGCGGCCGTCCACGATGCCCTGGTCGCGGGCGATGCCGAGGGAGCCGCCGACCGGATGCGGGAGCACATCGAGAACGCGAAGGCGCGTGCGCTGAAGGACCGTCAGGCCGTGGCGAACGACTGACCCGGGCCCGTACGGCCCCACCTCACGGCTCAGCGCCGTCCCCTGGGCCCGTCCGTGACCCGGTCGAGCCCGTAGAAGTCGGCGACACACCCGCCGGGCCAGTACGAACGCCCGCCCTGGCTGAACGGCTCCAGCATGTTGCTGATCACCAGGCGCTCGTACGGCAGGACCCGCTTCCCGGCCTCCGCCCCCTCGCGGAGCCGGCGGTCCTGGGCGTCCCACTTCTCGGCCCGGGCCCGCATCGCGGTGTCCAGATGGGTGAGCGCCACGGCCGGGCCGACGCAGACGAGGACGCAGAGCGCGGCGCACACCGCCTTCGCCGGGGCGGTGCGGCGGGTGTGCCGCCGGAGGGCCAGGCCCAGCAGGGCGCCCGCGCCGACGAGCAGGATCACGTACAGGAGGAGGTAGTCGTTCCACAGCCGGTTGGCGCTCGGGTCGCTGACCCGGTCGCCGAACACCGGGTAGGCGATGACCGTGCAGAGGTAGCCGGAGACGAGGAGCGCGAGCAGCCCGGCGGCGGTGAGCAGGGGCAGGTGGGCGGGCAGGCGGGGCGGTGTCCCGTCTGCCCGCCGGCACAGCAGCCCCAGCAGTACGCCTGCCGCGACCGCGCCGACGTACTGCCAGGTCGTGGCCACGGTGACGGCGATCTCGGCGAACGCGCGCAGCGACGCGGTGAGGGAGTCGGGGGCGAGCAGGGAGGTGGTCTCCGCGCCGAACCGGTCCCTGCGGTGTGTGGAGCCGGGTGAGGTGATGAGGACGCCGGCCCCGGCCGCCGTCCCGGCGATTCCCGCCGCGCACCAGTGCCGGACGAACCCCCGGTCGGGGGCGGGAACGACGCGGCCGGACAGCAGGAGCGCGGTCAGGAGCACCGTCACGACGACGATCGCCGTCTCCTCGGACAGCGTGGCGAGGAAGGCGCCCATGAGCGCGGCGACGGCGAGCGCGAGGGCCCGCCCCCGGCGGGAGCGGGCGAGCAGGAACGGGATCAGGGCGGCGCAGGCCAGGACGGGCGGCAGCGTGTGCGAGACGGACGCCGCGGGCCAGAAATACGTCTTGTACGTGTTCGGCGTGACGAAAAGGAAGAGCGCGGCGGCCAGGGCCGCGAGCAGGAGCGGCAGCCCGCGCGGGGTGCGCAGCCGGGCCCGGCGCAGGGCCAGGACGGCCACCGCCCAGAGGACCGCGAGCACCAGGACCCCGCTGATCAGGGGGAACCACTGGTGCCCCGCGACCTGGAACTTCGCGTACGCGCCGACCAGGAGGGCGTTGGCGACCCGCCCGTTGTCGTCGAAGTAGAACTTCCCCACGAGGCCGGTGACGCCGTCGTCCCGTACGGCGGGCAGGAAGCACCAGTCGTCCGCGCCGGGCCTCACCCACCGTCCGATCCACGAGGCTGCGGCGAGCAGGGCGAGGGGCGGGAGTGCGAGGGCGCTCACCCAGAGGGCGGTCCAGGGGCGGTCCGAGGGGCGCCCGGCCGGGTCCGGCGTCTCCTCGCCCCTCCGGGGTCTCTCCGGGGCGGCGGTCACGGGGACGTCGTCGGGCATCGCGGACGTCACCCCTCCTGGGACGAGCGGGTGGGCAGCGGTTCGGGCGCCGGGCGGCCGGGCAGCGGTTCGGCCCGCGGCACCGCCGTGGCGGCCTTGGACCGGCCCGAGGTGATCGCCCATCGGGCCAGCAGGAACGAGACCGGGGTGACGAGGACGCCCGCTGCCAGCGCGGCGAGGTTCTTGTCCATCCCGAGGCCGCTGACCGCCCCGTAGAGCAGCGCTCCGGACGCCACCAGGTTGACCAGGCTGGAGAGGGGATAGCGGACGAACGCGTGCCAGGTTGGCCTCGTCCGGCAGGTGACGTAGGAGTTGAGCAGGAAAGAGCACACGATGCTGACCGCGAAGCCGATGACATGGGCGGTCAGATAGGGGATCCAGCGGTTCAGCGAGGCGTAGATCCCGAGGTAGACGGCGGTGTTCACGCAGCCGATGAGGAGGAAGCTGCCGAACTGGCGGACGGTACGGGACCGGTCGGGGGTGCCGGTCCCGGCGGCCGGAACGGGGGCTTCGGCCACGGCGGCAGGGGTGCCGGTCGCGGCGGCCCGGCCGGGGGCGCCGGTCCCGGCGGCCGGAGCGGGGGCGGCGGCGGGTTCGCCCGGGCCTCCGGTGAGTCGCGGGCGCGGCGGCGGGCCGGCCGGCAGTGCCTGCCGGGTCGCGTCGGTCTCCCGCACGACGTAGGGCGGGCGGTGCTTCGCCTCGTGGTAGATGCGGCCCACGTACTCGCCGATGACCCCGAGCGTCACCAGCTGGATGCCGCTGAGTGCGACGACGGCGGTGAGAAGAGTGGCGTAACCGGGGGTGTCCGCGCCGTGCAGGACGACGCCCACGACCGTCCACAGGGCGTAGACCAGGGCCGAGACGAAGACCCAGAAGCCGGTGTAGATCGCGAGGCGGAGTGGACGGTTGTTGAAGGAGAGCAGTCCGTCGATGCCGTAGTTCAGCAGCCGCCTGCTGCCCCATTTCGACCGGCCCGCCACCCGCTCGCTGTTGCGGTAGCGGAAGGTGACCGTGTCGAAGCCGATCCAGGAGAAGATCCCCTTGGAGAAGCGGTTGCTCTCGGGAAGGGACAGGACGCTCTCCACCGCCCGCCGGGACAGCAGCCGGAAGTCCCCCGAGCCGTCGATGAGCTCCACGTCCATGCAGCGGCGGACGAGTGCGTAGTAGGTGTGGCTGAGGGTGGTGCGGAGCATGCCCTCGCCCGCGCGGTCGCGGCGCGGAATGACCTGGTCGTAGCCGTGCCGGTGCAGTTCCAGCATGCGGGGGATCAGCTCGGGCGGGTGCTGGAGGTCGGCGTCCATGATCACGACAGCCGCTCCCCGCGCCATGCGGAGGCCGGCGAGCATGGCGGCCTCCTTGCCGAAGTTGCGGCTGAAGGCGGTGTAGTGGACCCGTGGGTCGCGCGCGGCGAGGGCGCTGAGCAGGAGGCGGGTGCTGTCCCGGCTGCCGTCGTCCACGTAACAGATCTCGAAGCTGTCCCCGAGAGGTTCCAGGACGCCCATCAGGGCGGCGTGGAAGGCCTCGATCACCTCGGCCTCGTCGAAACACGGCACGACGACCGACAGCTGAAGGCCAGTCACACGCCACCTCCGGACTTCGGGCCCCTCGTGGGTGCCGGGCCTCCCCGGCGCGGCACCGTCGGCCTCCGGCACCGGGCCCCGGAACGCGCCACGTCCGCCCATCTGACGACGGGCGGCGGCCTCCGTCTCTCCGTACACGCGCGGGGGCGCCTCTTTCCCGCGCCCTTTCATGCGAACAGCCGACGCAGGTCGGCAGAACGCCGGGTCGCGGGGGCGAAAAAGCGCACATAGCCTCGCAAAGGTGACATTTCCTCGACTGCCACGGCTCCGGAGCACCGCCCCCGGCAGCGCCCGGCTTCCGGGCCGGGCCCGGCTCCCCGGCCGGTCCACCGGATCTCTCGCCGGGGCTCCCTCCGGCGCTCCCTCCGGCGCTCCCTCCGGACCTCTCGCCGGGGCCCCCTCCGGACCACCCCGCACCGGCCTGCCGGCCGGGCCTCTCACGGGTCTCCTCGCCGTGCTGTCCGCCGTGTGCTGGCTGGTGCTCCCCGCCGCCGCGACCGCCCGCGCCGACGACCCCGTCGAGCTGTCCCGGGACGGGCAGATCACCGACCGGGTGGGGGCGCTGGGCGACCGGACCGGGCAGGTGGAGGACGCACTCGACCGGTTGTACGCCGACGAGCGCGTCCAGCTCTTCGTGGTGTACGTACGTGATTTCTCCGGCCGGTCCGGACAGACCTGGAGCGACGAGACCGCCAACCGCAACGGCCTGGGCCAGGACGACGTGCTGCTCTCCGTCGCCACCCACGACCGGCAGTACGCCTACTCGGTCGACGCCGGCTCCCCGCTCACCGACGAACAGCTGCGGGACGTGGCGGGCACCGCGATCGAACCCGCGCTGCGGGAGAACGACTGGGCGGGGGCAGCGATCGGCGCGGCCGACGGCTACGGCTCCGCACTGGCCGGACGCCCGGTGACCGCCCCCGCCATCACCCCGGGGCCCGCCGACCCCGGAAAGGGCGGTTCCGACTCCACCGGCGCCCGCGACTTCGTCCTGCCGGTGGCCGTCGTGGTGGGCGTGGGAGCGGTCGGCGCCTACGCGTACGCCCGGCGCAGACGGCGCACAACGACCCGTACCACCCCGGCGGCCACCGGCTGGGGCCGGGGCGCGGGAGCGGGCGGTACGCCGGAGCCGCCGACGCCGCTGCCGGAGCTGGACGGGCAGGCCAAGGAGGTGCTGGTGGACACCGACGACGCGGTGCGCACCAGCGAGGAGGAACTCGGCTTCGCCACCGCCCAGTTCGGCGAGGACGCGGCGAAGCCCTTCACCGAGGCGGTCGCGCGGGCGAAGGACGAGCTGACACAGTCGTTCCGGTTGCGCCAGCAGCTCGACGACGCCTTCCCCGAGGACGACGCGACCCGCCGCCGGATGCTGGAGGAGATCCTGCGGCGGTGCGCGACCGCGAACGAGGGCCTGGACACGGTCGCCGAGGACTTCGACCGGCTGCGGGCCCTGGAACGTACCGCTCCGGAGGCCCTGGCCACCGTGGACGCCACGCACCGCGACCTCGCCGGGCGGGTCGCGGCGGCCGAGTCGGGCGCCGCCGGGCTGCGCGAGCGGTACGGGGAGGGCGCCGCCGCGCCCGTGGCGGCCGACGTCGAGCAGGCGAAGGACCGGCTCGTCTTCGCGGCCTCGGCCGTGGAGCAGGCCCGTACGGCGGTCGAGGGCGGCGACAGCTCCCGGGCCGCGGTGTACATCCGGGGAGCCGAGGGCGCGGTGGGCCAGGCGGGCACGCTGCTGGACTCGGTGGACCGGCGGGCGGCGGAGCTGGGCGAGGCCGCGCGGAGACTGCCCGCCGCGCTGACCGAGACGGAGACCGACCTCGCGGACGCGGGCGGGCTGCTCGAAGGCACCGCCGAGGGCGCTTCGACCGCCGGTCTGCGCGGCCGGATCGCCCGCGCCGAGGCCGTGCTCGGCGATGTCCGGGCCGCGACGGCCGCGGGCCCGTACGACCCGATCGACGCGCTGCGCCGGGTGGAGGAGGCGGACGCGGCCCTGGACGAGGCGCTGGCGGGGGCCCGGGACCAGGAGCGGGGCGAGGCGAAGGCCCGCTCCCTCCTCGATCAGGCGATGCTCACCGCCCGGTCCGCGATCGGGTCGGCGGCCGACTACATCACGACCCACCGGGGTGCGGTCGGCAGTCAGGCCCGTACCCGGCTCGCGGAGGCGCAGCGTCGGTGGGAGCAAGCCCGGGAGCTGTCGGCCGCGGACGCGCAGGGGGCGCTGGCCGAGGCGCGGCAGGCGGACGCGCTGGCGGGGCAGGCGATGAGCCTGGCCGAGCAGGACGTCCGGGGCTTCGGCGGCCTACAGGGTCCCGGCCCCATGCAGGGCGGCGGCATGGGCGGGGCGGTGCTCGGCGGCATCATCCTCGGCGGGCTGTTCGGGGGCGGCGGACGGGGCGGGGGCCTGGGCGGCGGCTTCGGCGGCGGCCGGTCCGGCGGTTTCGGGGGCGGGCCGGGCAGCTTCGGAGGGGGCGGAACACGGGGCCGCCGGGGCGGCGGCGGCCGCTTCTGAACGACCCGCAGCGCAGGTCCGAACGACCGACCGACCGGCAGGCAGGCAGGCAGGCAGGACCCCAGCACATGACCCGTCTCGATCTCCAAGGAGCCATCCCATGTCCAAGCAGACCATCCTCGGCCGCGTCACCCAGCTCGCGAAGGCCAACATCAACGCCCTCATCGATCAGGCCGAGGACCCGCAGAAGATGCTGGACCAGCTGATCCGTGACTACACGAACAACATCGCGGAGGCCGAGCAGGCGGTCGCGACCACCATCGGCAACCTCCGGCTGATGGAGCAGGACCACAAGGAGGACGTCGAGGCGGCGGCCGAGTGGGGCGGCAAGGCGCTGGCCGCCAGCCGGAAGGCCGACGAGCTGCGCGGTGCGGGGTCGGTCGCGGAGGCGGACAAGTTCGACAACCTGGCGAAGGTCGCGCTGGGCCGCCAGCTCCAGTCCGAGCAGGAGGCGAAGACGGCCGGGCCCACGATCGCCTCGCAGAGCGAGGTGGTGGACAAGCTGAAATCGGGGCTCGGCCAGATGAAGGCCAAGCTCTCCCAGCTGAAGGCCAAGCGCGACGAGTTGGTGGCGCGTTCGAAGTCGGCGCAGGCGCAGAACCAGATGATGGACGCCGTGAAGAACATCGACGTCCTGGACCCGACGAGCGAGCTGAGCCGCTTCGAGGACAAGGTGCGGCGCGAGGAGGCGAAGGCGCTGGGCAAGCAGGAGCTGGCGGCCTCCTCGCTGGACGCCCAGTTCGAGGAGTTGGACAGCCTGGGTGACAGCGCGGAGGTCGAGGCCCGGCTGGCGGCCCTGAAGACGGGTGCGTGAGGCGGGGCGCACCGGGTGGGTCCAGGTGCCCTCCCCAGGACCTGGCCGGGTGGAGGTCAGTACATGCTCAGGAGCTGCTCCACAGAGAGTTCGGCGGCCGGGGCCCCGTCCGGCAGGGCCAGTTCGAACCAGACGGTCTTGCCGCGCGGGGTGCGGCGCGAGCCCCAGGCGGCGCTGAGCAGGCCGACCAGTTGGAGGCCGCGTCCGCCTTCGTCGGTGTCGCGGGCCCGGCGGCGGCGCGGCTGGACGAGACCGGCGTCCCACACCTCGCAGACCAGGGTGCGGTCGCGCAGCAGCCGGAGCCGGATCTCGCCCTCGCCGTAGCGCAGGGCGTTGGTGACCAGTTCGCTGACGAGGAGTTCGGTGGTGTCGACCAGATCGTCGAGATTCCAGGCGATCAGCTGGGTGCGGGCCAGCTCACGGGCGCGCCCCACGGAGCGGGGTTCGCGCGGCAGGGTCCAGTCCCCGACCGACTCCTCGGGGAGCCCCTGGATGCGGGCCATGAGCAGGGCGATGTCGTCCTCGCCGTGCCGGGTGTCGAGGGTGCTGAGGACGTGGTCGCAGGCGTCCTCCAGCTCCATCTGCGGACCGGTGAGGACGGCCCGCAGGGCGTCCAGGCCCTCGTCCAGCGGCTGGTCGCGGGACTCCACGAGGCCGTCGGTGTAGAGGGTGAGCAGGGCGTTCTCCGCCAGCTCGACCTCGACCTCCTCGAACGGCTCGCCGCCGACGCCCAGCGGCATGCCCGGCGGTACGTCGATGAGCCGGGCGGGCCGGCCGGGCTCGACGACGGCCGGGGGGAGGTGCCCGGCGTTGGCGAACGTACATCGCCGGGTGACCGGGTCGTAGACCGCGTACACGCAGGTCGCGAGATACACCTCGGAGAGGTCCGCCTCGCGGGACTTCTGCGCGGCGCGGGAGGGCCACTGCGCTCCCCCGCTGCCGCCGAGTCCCGCGCTGCGCTCGCCGGCGCCCGGGGAGCCGAGGCCGCGGGCGACCTCGTCGAGGGCGGAGAGCACTTCGGCGGGCTCCAGGTCGAGGAGGGCCAGGGTCCGCACGGCGGTGCGCAGTTCGCCCATGGCGACGGCGGCGCGCAGGCCGCGGCCCATGACGTCGCCGACGACGAGAGCGGTGCGGTGGCCGGGCAGCTCGATCACGTCGAACCAGTCGCCGCCGACCTCGGTGGCGGTGTTGCCCGGCAGATAGCGGCAGGCGATGTCGAGGCCGGCGGCCTCCGGGTCGCCGGGGGGCAGGAGGCTGCGCTGGAGGATCAGGGCGCGCTCGTGCTCGCGGCGGTAGAGGCGGGCGTTGTCGATGCAGACGGCGGCGCGGGCGGCCAGTTCGGTGGCCAGGGCGCGGTCGCGCTCCCCGAACGGCTCGCTGCCCTTCGTCCGGGAGAACTGGACGAGGCCGACGACGGTGTCGTGCGCGACCATCGGCACGGCGAGCGTCGACTGCACGAAGCCCATCTCGTCGCCGGGGACGTCCTCGACCCGGCCGGAGCGCAGCGCCATGGCGCACGGGGAGCCGAACGGGAAGCGGTGGACGGAGCCGAGCGCGGGCGGCAGATCGTCCGGGCCCGGGGGCCCGCTGCCGGCCACGGCGGTCGGCAGGGCGTCGGCGACAGCACTGGCGTGGGCCACCCGGCGCAGCTCCGCCGAGCCTCCGGCGGATTCGCGGTGGGCGGGCGCCCAGCTGCCGGGAGCGGCCTCCTCGCCGGTGAGCAGCCCCTGGTAGAGGTCGACGGCGGCGAGGTCGCAGAAGCCGGGGACGGCCACGTCGAGGAGCTCGCGGGCGGTGGTCTCCAGGTCCAGGGAATTGCCGATGCGGGCGCTGGCCTCGTTGAGGAGGGCGAGGTTGCGGCGGGCACTGGCCGCCTCGCGGGCGGCGATGTGCCGGCGGGTGACGTCGGTGGCGAGTCCGGCGACGCCGACGGGACGGCCGGCCCCGCTGTGCACCCGGTAGAGGTTCATGGACCAGTGGCGGCGCTCGGTGCCGCCGGGGGCAGGGCCGACGAGCTGGAGGTCGGTGACCGACTCCCCGGTCTCCAGGACCCGTTTCAGCGTGGCGGACAGCCGGTCGGCCTCGGGCCGCGGCAGATAGTCCTCCACCGTGCGGCCCCGGTGGTCGTCGGCCGCGCCGCCGAAGACCGTGGCGAAACGCTGGTTGGCCCGGACGACGGCGAAGTCCGTGCCGAACAGCACGAAGCCGAAAGGAGATTGGCCGAATATGGCCTGAGAGGCGGCGAGGTCGGTCTCGATGCGCCGCAGGGCCCGGACGTCCACGACGATACAGAGCGCGGCCCGCTCGCCCCGGCCCGTCAGACTCGGCATCACATAGACCTCGGCGACGCCGTGCGCCCCGCCCTCGCCCGGCATCCGGAAGGGGACGAGGCCCGTCCACTCCTTGCCGTCGAGGATCTCGCCGACCCTCCGTTGACCGTCCGAGCGCAGCTCGGCGGGCATGAAGGCCTCCACCGGGTCGCGGCCGATCGCCTCGGTCGAGGACATGCCGAACAGACCGGCGGCCCGGCTGCTCCACTGCTCGATCAGACCGTCGGGGCCGATCGAGAAAGAGGCGACCCTGATGTAGTCATAGATCGAGCCGGGCGGGCTGCTCTGCCACACGACGTCACCCGTGGTCCCGACGACATCGCCGACATCACCCGTTGTCCCAGGTATTTCGCTCACGCGACCGTCCCCTCCAGCTCACACACCGGACCGGTCCTGCCCGCAGTATTCAGCACTACGGCCCCGACCGACACGGCGTTCACGATCACAGCAAGGTCTCAGTCCCTTTCAGCCAGGTTCTGCCCGACCTCTGGTGATCGCTGTGCGTCCCTCCACTCTCCTAACCAGGGAGAGCCAGCTCGAACCACACCGTCTTGCCACTCTTTCCACGACGGGTCCCCCAGCGGCGCGCGGAACAGGCCACGAGCTGGAGTCCCCGGCCGCCTTCGTCGTCGGGTCCCGCACTGCGTTCGGTGGGTGGATCCGGAAGCGGATCGGAGACTTCCACCAGCAGTACCGGGGCCGGGGGAGCGACGTCGACGGGCGGAGCGTCCCCGTCCGCGGGCGACTGCACCAGGCGTACGCCGATGGGTCCGGAGGCGTACCGGAGGGAGTTGGTCACCAGCTCGCTGACGAGCAGGACCGCCAGGTCACCCACCGCCGCGTCGAGGCCCCAGGAACCCAGCGCGCCCCGGACGGCGTGCCGTGCGCTCCGCACGGAGCCGGGTTCGGCGGGGAAGGCCCACTCGGCGCAGTCGCCTTCGGTATCGATCACGCCGATCACTTCCCAGGGACGACCACGGGCTCACCCCTTATGCAAATGGGGACTAAACAGCCCATACCCACCATTTGTTGCCCGCTACCGCGCAACCTGCCGTTTGGTGCAGACGGGTGCAGACGGGTGCGGAGGCCGGACCGTGCTCACGCGCGCCACGGCCGGGGATCAGCTCAGCGCCCCCGCCGCCCTGAGGTCGTCGAAGAGCAACTGGTCCACGGGCGGCACGAGGGCCCGGTCGGCGAAGGAGAACCACGCCATCTCCTCGATCTCGCTGCTCGCGGCGAGCGTGCCGCGGTAGTCGCCGTAGTAGCAGCTCATCCGCACGACGGCGGCGTCGGGCCGGTCGTCCACGGGGGCCTCGTACGTCCCGGCGTGGACGACGGTCTCCCGGATCAGGCCGACCGTCAGCTCCTCCTCGACCTCCCGCAGCAGGGTCTGCAGATCGGTCTCCGCCCCCTCCCGCTTGCCGCCCGGGATGTAGAAGACGTCCTTGCCCCGGGGCCGCGCGCAGAGGATCCTGCCGCCCTCGATCCGTACCCACGCCACCGTGTCGATCAGCACCGTCACCGCTCCGCCCGCTCGCCGCACCCCCGGCGGCTTTCGTGCCCCCGGCCCGGGCGGGACCCTACCGCCCGGACCGCGGGCGCACGGACCGCGGGGACGGTGGCGGGACGGAGGCGGGACGGAGGCAGAGGAGGGCAAGGGAGGGCAGGGGAGGACAGGCGAGAACAGAGGGGGGCAGGGGAGGACAAAGGGGGTGCGAAGGCGCCAGGGAAGCCCGTGGGGCGCCTGGAGGCACGGAACGGTCTCCAGACGCCCCACGGGGTCGTCCACCGCGTCAGGTCCCGGTGCCCTGCCCCACGCGCTCCACCCGGTAGACCTGGTGGCGATGGCGGTCGTCGAGGCCGTCGGCGACCTTCTGCGCCTCGGCCTGCGTGGCATACCTGCCCACGCGATAGCGATTTCCGCCGTCGTCCTGCCGTATCACCTGCCAAGGGAGCACGGCGCCGCTGTCGCTCATCGTGTCACTCCCCCGCATATCGCCCCTCTTCCCACCGGCGTGCACGTCTCTAAGGATCCCCAGGAAACCGCAGTACGCATATGCCCGAGCGTACGCCTGACCTTCACTCAGTGCAGGCGGGTTTGCACAAAGAGATACACATCCGGCCATCACGAAAGGGGCGCACCCGCAGAATGCGCCCCCTCATGACCCAACGCCCCCGGTCGGCGCGCCTCGTCCGACCCGACGGGACGTCACCTCACCTCATCTCACCGGCAGGTGGTACGCGACCCGGTACCGGTCCGCCGGCACCACCACGTCGGCCGTCTCCACGGCCCGGCCCGAGGCGTAGTACGTACGCCCGATGACGATGACCACATGGCCGGGCACGCCGCCCAGCGCCAGGAGCTCCTCCGCCAGCCCCGGGCGCGCGCCGACCTCCTCGGCGACGTTGTCCACGACGACGTCGATCGCGGCCATCCGGTCGACCACCCCGCAGCCGCCCAACGGGCCCTCCTCCGGCAGCATCACGGGCGTCCGGCCGGTGACGGCGAGCGGCTCCCAGGAGGTGGAGAGCATGACCGGCTCCCCCGCCTCCCGGAAGACGTAGTGCGTACGCATGACACGGTCGCCCGGCTCGATACCCAGCCGCTCGGCGATCTCGGGGCCCGCCCCCTCCTGCTCACTGCGGGACTCCCAGGTCCCGCGCGCCCCCTCCGCCGTCTGCTCCTGCCGGAACGGGCTGGCCCCCTTGCCCGGCCGGTTGCCGGAGCGGGCGATCATGCGGGGCACGGGGCGCTCGCGCACATAGGTGCCGGAGCCGGAGCGCCCCTCGACCAGCCCCTCCGCCATCAGGACCTTGCGCGCCTCCAGGGCGACGGTGTCCGAGACCCCGTACTCCTCCCGGATGCGAGCCTGCGACGGCAGGCGGGTATGAGGCGGCAGCGCGCCGTTGACGATCTTCTCCCTGAGATCGCTCGCCACGCGCAGATAGGCGGGCTGCTCACCGAAAGTCACAGGCCACTCCCAACAGGTTGACAGTCTGCGACAGCCTGACAACCGTTGATTGTGCACCGCAAGCATAGGCCAGAGTTTCACCCAATGTGATGATCTTGTGACGGTCCACGCATACACCGGACGCGGACACCAGATCAGTCCCGGACATCCTCCGACTCCACTCTGCCCAGCGCCGCACCGGCCGACACGGCCGCACCGACATCCCGGCATCAGCGCGCCGACCCCACCGCCGAAGTCCCGCAACTCCCGGACTCTTGAACATTTCTGGTCCAGACCAATACATTCCAGTGCACAGCACGGCTCCCGCACTTCCTTCCGCTTTCCTTCTGCCTTCCTTCCGCTTGCCTTCCGCCTTCCTTCCGCACCGGATCACGCACAGGAACGAGCCTCATGCGCCGAAGAAACCTGTCCCGAATGACCACCGCCGGCATCGCCCTGGCCCTGCTGGGGGGCATCGCACCCGCAGCCACGGCCAGCGCCGAGCACGACCGGAGCAACGGCGGCGACCGTGACAAGGGCCACCACCGCCCCGCGTACAAGAGCATCGGCTACTTCACCCAATGGGGCGTCTACGGACGGGACTTCCAGGTCAAGGACCTGGACACCAGCGGAGCCGCGTCCAAGCTGACCCACATCAACTACGCCTTCGGCAACGTCAACGCCGAGGGCAAGTGCTTCACCGGCAACATCCCCGGCCAGGCCGACGCCTGGGCGGATTACGCCCGTCCGCTCGACGCGGCGGGATCGGTCGACGGCGTCGCCGACACCGACACCCAGCCGCTCGCGGGCAACTTCAACCAGCTGCGCGAGCTGAAGGCCAAGCACCCCGGCCTCAAGGTCATGATCTCGCTGGGCGGCTGGAGCTACTCCACCCACTTCTCCGACGCGGCCCGCACCGCGGCCTCCCGCAAGGCCCTCGTCGCCTCCTGCCTCGACCTGTACATCAAGGGCAACCTCCCGGTGGACGGGGCCCGCGGCGGCCAGGGCGCCGCGGCCGGCCTCTTCGACGGCATCGACGTCGACTGGGAGTGGCCCGGCTCGGCGGGCAACGAGGGCACCGTCTTCCGCCCGGAGGACAAGAAGAACTTCACCGCCCTGATCCACGAGTTCCGCACCCAGCTCGACGCCTACGCGAAGAGCCGGGCGAAGGCCAAGGAGAAGGCGGCCAAGGGCCAGGGCGGGCACGGGCACGGGCACGGGAAACCGAAGCCGGTCCACTACGACCTGTCGGCCTACGTAGCGGCCAACCCGAAGGCGATCGACGCGGGCTTCGACGTCAAGCGCCTCATGAAGGACTTCGACTTCGTCAACATCCAGGGCTACGACTACCACGTCTCCGGCGAGAAGAAGACGGCCCAGCAGTCGGCCCTGTACGCGAAGAACGACTTCAGCGTCGATCAGACCGTGCGCGACTGGGTACGCCGCGGCGCGCCCAGGCACAAGCTCGTGATGGGCATGCCGACCTACGGCCAGGGCTGGACCGGAGTGAGCGGCGGCGGCACGGGCATGGGCCAGCCGGCCACGGCCCCGGCACCGGCCACCTGGGGGGCGGGCTACGAGGACTACAAGGTCCTGAAGCAGCTGGCCGCGTCGGGGACGTACAAGGTCCACCGGGATGTGAAGAACGGCCACGCGTGGCTGTTCGACGGCACGACGCTGTGGACGTACGACGACCCTCAGGTGCTGCGCGCCAAGGCCTCGTACATCCGGGACAAGGGTCTCGGCGGGGCGATGTTCTGGTCGCTGGACGGGGACACCGAGAACGGTGAGCTGATCACCGCGGTCGACCGCGGGCTCAACCGCCGCTGACGCCGGCGCTGACACCGAAGGGGCCGGGGCGGCCGCGTGACGCGGCCGCCCCGGCCCGACTTCCGGGACTCAGCGGTTCAGTGGTTCAGGGGCTCGGCTCAGCGCGCCGGAGCGGGTTCGGAACCAGCACGCCGGAGCGTGTTCAGAACTGGAGCGCCCAGCTGTTGATCCGGCCGGTGTCGGCGTTCGCGTTGTCGCCGACCCGGAGCTTCCAGGTGCCGTTGGCGACCTCGGAGGAGGCGTTGACGGTGTACGTGGTGACCACGTTGTCGCTGCTGCCGCCGGAGCCGTACGCCTTCAGGTTGTAGACCGAACCGTCGGGGGCGACCAGGTCGATCTTCAGGTCGCCGACGTAGGTGTGCGAGATGTTGACCGGGACGCTCAGCGCGGCCGGGGCGTTACCGGTGACTCCGGTGACGGTGACCGGCGCCTCGACGGTGGCGTTGTCGTTGATCGCGTAGCCGGTGGTGTTCTCGAACTTCTTGCCGGGCGGCGTGGTGCCACCCGCGCCCACGTACAGCAGCCGGTTGGGCGAGCCGCTGCCCGGGTTGGTGACGACCCCGGGTGTGGAGGCCGCGACGAGGCCGGCGGAGATCTGTGCGGGGGTCGAGCCCGGGTTGTCGGCAAGGTAGAGGGCTGCCGCGCCGGCGACGTGCGGACTGGCCATCGACGTGCCGGAGATGGTGTTCGTGGCGCTGTCGCTGGTGTGCCACGACGAGGTGATCGAGGAACCGGGGGCGAAGATGTCCACGATCGAGCCGTAGTTGGAGAAGCTGGAGCGGGCGTCGGTGTTGGTCGTCGATCCCACCGTGATCGCCTCGGCGACACGCGCCGGCGACTTGGTGGAGGCGTCGGTCGACTCGTTGCCCGCCGCGACGGCGTAGGTGACGCCGGAGGCCACGGACCGGCGCACGGCGGCGTCGAGCACCGAGTCCGCACCGCCGCCGAGGCTCATGTTGGCGACGGCCGGCTTTACGGCGTTGGCCGTCACCCAGTCGATGCCCGCGACGACACCCGCGGTGGTGCCGGAGCCGGCGTTGTTGAGCACCCGCACGCCGACGATCTTGGCCTTCTTGGCCACGCCGTGCGCGGTACCCGCCACGGTGCCCGCCACGTGCGTGCCGTGGCCGTTGCCGTCCTGCGACACGTTGTCGTTGTCCACGGCGTCGAAGCCGTTGAAGGCCCGGCCGCCGAAGTCGCTGTGGCTGATGCGCACCCCGGTGTCGATGATGTAGGCGGTGACGCCCTCGCCGGCCTTGTCCGGGTAGGTGTAGCGCTGGTCCAGCGGCAGGTTCCGCTGGTCGATCCGGTCGAGGCCCCAGGAGGGCGGGTTGTTCTGGGTGGCGGAAGCCGTGAAGGTGCGGTTCTGCGAGACGGACGCGACGGCCGGGTCGGCGGCGAACCTCTTCGCCTCGGCGGCCGACGCCTCGACCGCGTAGCCGTTGAGGGCCGAGCGGTAGGTGCGTTCGATGCCCGCACCGTACTTCTTCGCGAGGGCCCTGCCCTGGGCGGAGTCGGACTTCGCGGCCGAGTCCTTCAGCGTGACGATGTAGCTGTCGCTGATGGTGCCGGGCGCGTCCGCGTTCAGGATCACGCCTTCGGGCGCACGCTCGGCCGCGGTCGCCGGGAGGGCGGCCGTGGCCAGGGCGACGGCGGCTGCGGTGGCTATGACGGTCGCCGCGGCGAGTCTTCGACGGGCCTGGGGGGTGTGACGCGTCACTGACATCTGAGGGGTCCTCCTCATAGGCGGTGCTCTGGTGGGGGGTGGTGCCGGAGCCAAACGACGACTCCCGGCAGGGGCATGACAAATCAGCCGGCCGAGCGCCCCGTTTTCTGCGCCGTCCGGTGAGCCGCGTGCCCTGCTGCCAGCGAAAGATTGACCGATCCATGGCGAACTCACAAGGGTGCCTTGGCTTGTGCCATACGTCTGTCATTCACCTGCCCTACGCCTGACATGCTGGCGGGCATGACGGCCTATCACTGCCCGGACGACGGGACCCGATCCGAGATCACCGCGCTGACCTGGTGCTGCCCGGTCTGCCGTGGCCCCTGGGACCTCGACTTCACCCCCGCGCGGGGCGTGGCGCCGAACGCGCTTTCCGGGCGGGCCAATTCATTGTGGCGTTACGAGGAATTCCTGCCGCTCGCCGCCCCGCCGATCTCCCTGGGCGAGGGCCGCACCCCGCTCGTCCCGCTCACGGACACCGTCTCGGCGAAGCTGGACTACCTCATGCCGACGCTCTCCTTCAAGGACCGGGGCGCGGTGATGCTCGCGGAGCTGGCCCGCCGGCTGGGCCCGGACGGGGTCGTCGCGGACAGCACCGGCAACGCGGGCACGTCGATCGCCGCGTACTGCGCGCGGGCGGGACTCCCCTGCACGGTGTACGTCCCCGAGGGCACGTCCCCGAAGAAGACCGAGCAGATCCGGGCCCACGGCGCGCAGCTGGTCACGGTCCCGGGCGGCCGGGAGGCGACCGCGCTGGCCGCCCGCGCGGCGGCGGACGGACCGGGTGTCTTCTACGCCTCGCACGTCTTCAACCCGTACTTCCTGCACGGCACGAAGACGTACGTGTACGAGCTGTGGGAGGACCTCGGCGGCCGGCTGCCGGACGCGCTGGCCGTCCCGGTCGGCAACGGCACCCTGCTGCTGGGCGCGGCCCTCGCCACCGAAGAACTGCACGCGCTCGGCCTGATCGAGACCCGCCCCCGGCTGATCGCCGTCCAGGCCGAGGCGGTCTCCCCGCTGGCCGCCGCCTTCCACGCGGGCGCGGGCGACCTTCCTCCGGCCGGCCCGGCCGCCGTGGTCTCCCCCACCCTCGCGGAGGGGATCGCCATCCCCCGCCCGCCGCGCGCCCGGCAGATCCTGGCGGCGGTACGGGAGTCGGGCGGCACGTTCCTGACAGTGTCGGAGGACCGCGTCCGCGAGGCCCAGCGGGATCTGGCCGCGCGCGGCTTCTACGTCGAGACGACGGGCGTGGCCTGCTGGGCGGCGGTGCGGGAAGGGAGCGCTGCCACGCGGGGCAGTGTGGTGGTGCCGCTGTGCGGGGCGGGGCTGAAGACGGGCATGGCGGGGTGAGGAAGCCACACCCCCCGCCCCACCCGAGCACGGGCACGACGGCGCGGGATAGCCAGGCCCCCCGCCCGACCCAAGCACAGGCACGACCGCACGACCGCACGACGACACGACGGCACGACCGCACGACGGCACAACGGCACAACGGCACAAGCAGACCACACCCCCTCGCCCCACCCGAGCCCGGGCACAACGGCACGAGGGCGCGCGCGGGACCTGCTCCATCCGGCGGTCGGACGGACACCCGGTGCCGGCGCCGTGCGTGCCGTGACGGCCGACCGCACCCGCGCGTCCTTACCTTCGTCCTGTGAGCCTCTCGCGCATCTCCGTCCTCGCGCCCCTCGTCGCGGCCGCCCTGATCGCACCGCTGCCGCCCCTCGCCGACGCCACCGAGACCCCCGGCCCCGTACCGCTGCCGGGCCCGGCCCACCCGTCCGGCTCCCCCGCACCGCCCCCGTACCCGCACCCGTCCGTGCCCGCCTGCGGCACGACGGGCGGGCAGGGCGGTCCCGGGACCGCCTGGGCGCCGACGTCCACCCGCTTCGGGGAGGCCGCCGGCTACGACCCGTACATCGGCAACGGCTACCTCGGCCACCGGGTCCCCCCGGCCGGAGCCGGTTACGCGGCCACCGGCGAGAAGACCGGCTGGCCGCTCTACACCCCCCGCTACGACGGCGCGTTCGTCTCCGGGCTCTACGCCCGGGACAAGGCCGTCTCCGAGGGCCGCGAGGTGATCGCCGCGCTCCCGAGCTGGACGAACATCGATGTGGGCGTGGGCAAGGAGACCCTCGGCCCGGGCACCCCGGCGGGCCGGATCTCGCACTACCGGCAGACGGTCTTCCTCTCCTGCGGCCTCGTGCGCACCTCACTGCGGTGGACGACGGCCGACGGCCGGGCCACCGACCTCGTGTACGAGGTGCTGGCCGACCGGTCCGACGTCCACACGGGAGCCGTACGCCTGCGGATGACGCCGCGCTGGAGCGGCACCGCGACCGTCACCGGCCGGCTCGACGACCGGGGCGCGCGCCGGATCACGCTGCACGAGGACGGCACGTTCCGGACACGGGGCACCGGGATCGAGGGGGCCGTCGCCCAGACGATGCGGCGCGGCTCGGGCGTCGTGGAGACCCTGCGGCCGGGGGCCCGTACACCGTCGGCGGCGACCCCGGTCCGCGCGGGCCGGACGTACGCGTTCGAGAAGTACGTCGGCGTCGACACCGCCCTGACCTCCCGCGCCCCGGCCGAGGACGCCCGCGAGGCGGCGCACCGGGCGGCGCGGCGCGGCTGGGACCGGGTCTTCGCGGCGAACGAGGCCGCCTGGCGCGAGGCCTGGTCCGCCGATGTGCTGGTCCCGGGGGACCGCCGGCTCCAGGGCTGGTTGCGCTCGGCCCAGTACGGGCTGCTGGCGAGCACCCGGCGCGGCTCCTCCGACAGCATCGCCCCGGCCGGTCTGACCAGTGACAACTACGCGGGCATGGTGTTCTGGGACGCCGAGACGTGGATGTTCCCGGGGCTGCTCGCAACCCGCCCGGAGCTGGCGCGCTCGGTCGTCGAGTACCGCTACCGCACCCGGGATGCGGCCCGCGCGAACGCCGAGCAGTACGGCCACCGGGGCCTGTTCTACCCGTGGACCAGCGCGAGCCGGGGCCGTATGGACTCCGAGTGCCAGAGCTGGGACCCGCCGCACTGCCTGACCCAGAACCACCTCCAGGGAGACGTCTCGCTGGCCGTCTGGCAGTACTACCTGGCCACCGGCGACCGTGACTGGCTGGCGTCGAGGGGCTGGCCCCTGCTCCGGGGCATCGCCGAGTTCTGGGAGTCGCGCGCCACGGCGAACGCGGACGGCAGCTACTCGATCAACAACGTGGCGGGCCCCGACGAGTACAGCAACGGCGTCGACGACGGCGTCTTCACCAACGCGGTCGCCTCCACCGCGCTGCGCAACGCGACCCGCGCCGCCCATCTCCTCGGCCAGAGCCCGCCCGTCGCCTGGAACAAGGTGGCGGACGGCCTGCGCATCCCGTACGACGCGGAGAAGAAGGTCTTCCTCCAGTACGCGGGCTACAACGGCTCCACGATCAAGCAGGCGGACACCGTCCTGCTGACCTACCCGCTGGAATGGCCGATGGAGCCGGGCGCCGCGGCGGCCACCCTGAACTACTACGCGGCCCGCACCGACCCGGACGGACCGGCGATGACGGACTCGGTCCACGCGATCGACGCGGCGGCGATCGGGGAACCGGGCTGCTCGGCGTACACCTATCTCCAGCGTGCGGTGCGCCCGTTCATGCGGGGCCCGTACGAGCTGTTCTCCGAGGCGCGCGGCGACAAGGCGGGCGCCGAGGACCCGCTGTCCGGCTTCCCCGCCGACGACTTCCTGACCGGGAAGGGCGGGCTCCTCCAGGTGTTCACGCACGGCCTGACGGGGCTCAGGCTCCGCGAGGACGGCGTGCGCCTGGATCCGACGCTGCCGCCCCAGCTGCACGAGGGCATCACGCTGAGGGGCCTGCGGTACCGGGACGCGACGTACGAGGTCGCGATCGGCCCCCGGACGACCACGGTCCGCCTGACCTCGGGCACCCCGTTCACGGTCCACACGGCGAAGGGCCCGCGCCGTCTCTCCTCGACGCTGGAGCTGTCCACCCGGCGCCCCGACCTGACCCCGACGGCCGACGCGGCGCGCTGCCGCCCGGTGACGGCGACGTCCGAGGCCCCCGGCCTGTACGCGGAGGCGGCGGTGGACGGGGCCCCGGCCACGTCCTGGTCCCCCGAAGGCGTGGAGGGATCCCTGACGGTGGAGCTGGGCACGAGTCCCCTCCGGCTCACCTCCGTGACTCCGGCCTGGACCGACACCGCCCCCGCCTCGCACACCGTGGAGACCTCCCTCGACGGCCGCTTCTGGCGTCCCTACCTGCCGGGCGACACAGCACGCAAGGTCCGCGTGACGGTCCGCTCGGAGGACCCGGAGAAGCCGGCGGGACTGGCGGAACTGCGGGTGGAGGCGGACGGCCGGTAGGGCGCGCCGGGCCCGGTCGCCGCGTGCCTGTCGCACCGGTGACCGGTAGCCCGGCTTCAGGTTGTCGAAGTTCCGTGAAGAGAGGCCCCTGGGCGAAATGAGGGGTGCTACGACTGCTGCATGGCCGCAAACTTTCGCACGAAGGACGGTCACACCGTGGGCCTCGGCAGCACGGTGTGGTCGATCAACGGGGAAGGCCCCTTCACCCTCGTCAAGCCCGATTCCGCACCGCCCGGCTGGGTCTGCATGGTGAGCGACGACGGCGAGACCGTGCGCCTGCACGCGCCCGAGGACGTCGGGATCTACTACAACCGGGTTCGACGCGTGGAGGTCTGAGGTCTGAGACGGCCGCACAGCCGCCGCAGGCGGTCCCGGAACGAACGGACTGTTGACTTGGAGGACCGATGTCCGTACCGACCTCACCGACCTCTCCCCACGAGCCCGATGCAGACGCGGGATCCATGGCTGCGGAGTCCGAAGACAAGGGATCCCCGGACGCCGGGTACGAAGTCGTTCTGACCCTCTCCGAGCCGGCCGGTGTCGGCCCCCTCTCCCGACGTCTCGGCGCCGTCCCGGGCGCCGTCGTCACCCGGAAGCGGTCCCGCCCCGGCGCGGGCGAACTCGGCGCCGCCGAGGTGATCCAGCTGCTCGTACCCTCCTCGGCGGTGCTCGCCGTCGCGATCCGGACCCTGCCGGCGTTCATCAAGTCCCGGAGGTCGTCCGTGACGGTGGAGCTGACCCGGGGGGACCGGACGGTCACGCTCTCCGGCGGGAATCTCGACGACCCGCAGAAGGTCTTCGAGCTCGTCGAGCGCCTGCTCGACGATGAGCGAACCCGCGATGAGCGAACCCGTGGTGAGTGAACCCGCGTTGGGCGAACCCGCGTTGGGCGAATCCCTGAACCGGGACTACTCCAGGTCGCGTGCGGTCCTCATGGGCACCTGGGATTACGCGGACGAGGAATTCACCAACGTGCCCGCGGCAAGGCGCAGCTTCGACCGGATGAACGATCTGCTCCGCGACCCGGTGTGCGGGCCCTGGCCCGACAAGTCCATCGTGCCCTTCCGGAACCGCGACACGCTCGGCACGATCCACCGCGAACTCATCTCGACGCTCATGGAGGCCGAGGACGTCGCGTTCTTCTACTACGTCGGACACGGGATCTACGACCATCGCGAGCGGCTGTGCCTCACCGTGGGCGACACCCGGCAGGACGCGCACTTCACGGCCGCCACGGGGCTCCCGTTCGACGCCGTGCGGGACGCGTTCCGCGCCAGCGACGCCCGGGTCAGGATCGCGGTGCTCGACTGCTGCTACGCCGGGCTCGCCACGGAGGAGTACGGCCGCCTCTCCGTCGACCGCCTGCCCCCCGGGCCCGGCGCGTACCTGATGATGAGCAGCGGCGCGTTCGAGACCTCCTGGCACGAGCTGGAGACGGTCGCCGACGCGCAGACGTACTTCACGAAGGCCCTCGTGGACACCGTGTACGAGGGCCTGAGCGGCGCACCGGCCGGCCTCACGTTCGACCACATCTTCGGCGCGGTCTCCGACCACCTCGTGGCGAACGGACGACCCGAACCGGGCCGCCGCATCGAGAATCACGCCGCCCGCTGGGTGTTCGCCCGCAACAACGCCCCCGAGGCCCCGCCCGAGCCGGGCGCCGATCCGGAGGCCGTCTACCGCGAGGCGTACCGACGGGAGACCAAGGAGGGCGTCGAGCGGCTCCCCGCGA
Source organism: Streptomyces sp. NPDC026589 (assembly GCF_040638385.1). Lineage (NCBI taxonomy): Bacteria > Bacillati > Actinomycetota > Actinomycetes > Kitasatosporales > Streptomycetaceae > Streptomyces > Streptomyces sp. NPDC026589. The sequence goes on along the minus strand of NZ_JBEZYG010000012.1, from coordinate 184,038 downwards.
TCGCGGCCATGTACGAGGGTCCTGCCGCGGCCGGACACACGCCGTCGATGAACCGGCTCGGGCAGATCGCCGAGGGCCGGGTCCGGGCGAGGATGCAGGGGATCGAGCCGGGGCCGGTCCGCGGGAAGGCCCTCCAGGAGGCGACGCAGTGGTACGTGCGGTCCTCCGAGGCGGGCGATCCGGTCGCCCCGCTCCACCTCGGGCAGCTCTACGAGGAGCAGTACGGGAACCAGGACCGGGCGTTGTACTGGTACGCCCTCGCCGCGCGCCGGGGCAACACCGCGGCCCAGGAGCGGCTGACCGGCCTGGAACAGCGCATCCGCCTGGGAATCGGGCCGCCCCGGCTGCCCGGGGAGGAGCGCGCGGAGCCGGCCCGTCCGGAGCCGGGGGACCCGGCGCCCACCCTCGCCGTCCTCGCCGCTGTGGCCGCGCTCGCGACCGGTGTACCGCGCGAACGCTGGGCGGCCGAATGGGACGGCTCGGAGTCACTGGCTCTGGCGCAGTGCCTCGACGTCCTGGTCGATGCCTGCGGCGGGAACTACGGGGAGTGGTCGACCCTCGACGAGGCGGAACAGGCCCGCGTCCTCTCCGACTTCATGGGACTGCGGCCGCTCAGGTCGGAGCTGGCGAGCACGGCACGCCGCTACTACCGGACCGTCGGCCCGGGAAACCTCCGCGGCTACGCGGCCGGACTCCACCGCCGCCGGAACTGACCGAACCCCGAGAACCCCACCCGGACCTTCGGAGCGGCCCGAGCCGACCTGAACCGGCCGGGCCGGCCCATGGAACGCACGGCACAGGACAGGGAGTGCGACATGTCGATCCCCGAAATCAGCGAGGCGCTCGGGCAGTCCCTTCGACGCCACCGGTTCGTGCTCCAGGCGCAGCCCGCCACGGACCCCGGCGAGGAGACCGTCCACCTCGTCCTGGACCACGGCGAGGAGACGCTGCACGCCGGCCATCTGGACCACTACCTGGGGCTGTGGAGCGCCTTCGCCGTCGTGCGGCCCCATGGTGTCTTCCGTGCGGACGAGGTCGGCCGGTACGAGTCGTTCGAGGACGCCGTGCTGGCCGTGCTCATGTCTTTCACCCACGTCGAGTAGCCGCAGCGTCGTGCGGCGGCCGAGCAGCCCAGCTATCGAGCAGGAGGTGGGGACGTGCGCGTAGAGCCACGATTCCGCGACCAGATCAGGTGCCTCGTCCTCAAGGACCGCAGGGCGAAGGCGCTCGACGAGGCGCTGTCGCCGAGCGACCGGATCGCCTTCAACGGATTCCTCGTCTCGGTGATCGCCGTGATGGTCTCGCCGCGACTGGGCGACCGGTGCGGCATCGAGGACCTGGCGGCGTTCAGCGACGAGGTCGCGGCCGCCCTCCGCGCCGAGCGGCGACCGGTCAACGAGTTCGTCGTGGAGGAGGTCCTCCGCGAGATCTACGGGGTGCCGCCGCTCTTCCGTACGTTCCCGGCCCCTCCCCCGGCGGTCTCATCGGCGGGCGCGGCGATCGTGCGGCACATGAACAACACCGACACGACCGTCGCCGCCGGCATCGACCGCACCCTCGACACGGCGGTGGACCTGCACCACCGCCGTAACGGGGCCTGACGCCGTACGCCGGCCGCCGGGCCGGCTCCCCACAGCGGCCGGGACCGCGGGGAGGCGATCCCGCCGCTCAGCCGCCGGAGGCGGGCCCCCGCCCCGGCAGCCGCGTCTCTCCCGCGGCCTCCGCCTCCGCCTTCGCGTCGCTCACGGCGACGGCGGCCTGCTTCGCGGCCTCGTCGGCGGCCGCGACGGCGTCCAGCGCGAGCGTGGAGTTCGCCTCGACCTCCGGGGCCCCGACATGGTCCTTGTCCGAGGCGTCGGCCTCGGTCGCGTCCTCGCGCCGCGCCCCCGGCGGGGGCCCGGTGCTCGACGCCTGGTCGCCGAACGCGCTGGTGACGGTGCGGATCGCCTCGGTCAGCTCGCCCGGGATCACCCAGAAGGTGTTGTTGTCGCTCTGCGCCAGATGCGGGAGCGTCTCCAGGTACTTGTAGGCCAGGACCTTCGCGTCGGCGTTGTTGCGGTGGACGGCCTGGAAGACGAGCTCCACCGCCTTCGACTCGCCGTCCGCCCGGAGGATCATGGCCTGCTGCGTACCCTGCGCCTCCAGGATGTCCTTCTGCTTCGTGCCCTCCGCGGTGAGGATCTTGGCCTGCCGCTCGCCCTCGGCGTGCAGGATGGCCGCGCGCTTGTCACGCTCGGCCCGCATCTGCTTCTCCATCGCCTCTTTGATGGTGTTCGGCGGATCGATGGCCTTGATCTCGACGCGGTTGACCCGGATGCCCCACTTCCCGGTCGCGTCGTCGAGGACGGCACGGAGCCGGGCGTTGATCTCCTCACGCGAGGTGAGCGTGCCTTCCAGGTCCATGCTGCCGATGACGTTCCGCAGGGTGGTCACGGTGAGCTGATCGATGGCGTGCAGATAGTCGGCGACCTCGTAGGCCGCCGCCCGCGGGTCGGTGATCTGGTAATAGAGCACGGTGTCGATGTTGACCACGAGGTTGTCCTCGGTGATCACCGGCTTGGGGTCGGACGAATACACCTGCTCGCGCACGTCGAGCTTGGTGTTGACCCGGTCCGCCACCGGCAGGACGAAGTTCAGGCCGGGCTGCAGCGTCCGGCGGTACCGGCCGAACCGCTCGATGTTGTAGCGGCGCGCCTGCGGAACGATGCGTACGGTGGCGGCCACGAGAAAGACGACGACGATCGCCGCCACGAGAATCGGGATGACTACCGGATCCATACTTCCTCCTACGTCCCCCTACGGTCCTCCTGTGTACTCCCGTGTACTCCCGCGCTGCGTGTTCAGCCGTTCACGGAAGGAGCTCGCGGGGATACACGACGGCTGTAGCGCCTTCGATCTCCATGACGTCCACCAGAGCGCCCACCGGGATCACCAGACTTTCGTCGAGAGCGCGGGCGGACCATTCCTCGCCGGAGATCTTGATCAGGCCGTGGGTGGCGGTCACCTCCTGCATGACCTCGGCCCGCTTGCCGATCAGCGCGTCGCTGCCCTCGTGGGTCAGGGGGCCCTGCGCCATGTGCCGCAGCGCGACGGGGCGGACGAGGGCGAGGCCGGCCACCGCCGCCAGTCCCAGCGCCACGAGCTGGCCGAGGAGGCCGATACCCACTCCGGCCACGACGGCGGCGACCAACGCCGCGCCGGCCAGCAGTCCGAAAACGAGCGTGAGGGTGAAGAACTCCGCAGCGCCGAGCGCCGCGGCGGCGAGCAGCCAAGCGAACCACGGCATCGAATCAGCCTCCCCAAGGGGACCTATTCAGCTACTTACCCCTTTCGACCCCGGGCGGAACCGTCCGGCGCGGCCGATCTACGATCGAAGCCCGTGGGCGGCGGCAAGGAAGCTCCGGCGGAAGCCCTGTGAGACGCGGGCGCCCGGGGCGCGCCAGGAGGCCCGTCCGCCTCCGAGAAGGAAGCAGCCATGACCGGACGACGACGGACCAAGGCAGCAGCGGCAGCGATCGTCCTGGCGCTCACGGCCGGCGGACTGATCTGGGGTTTCGGCCTCCGGGACGACGACTCGGGCAAGGACCCCGCCGAGAACTGCCGGGGAGCGCTGGCGGTCGAGGAGGCCGGGACGTTCTTCGGCGGCGCCGAGCTGGCATTCCGCGGCCACACCGGGGAGTGGGTGGGCCACGCGACCGAATTCTGCTCGGCGTGGGCCCGGGGCGAGGGATCCGGAGGCGTACGGCTCGAACTGACCCTCCGTCCGGCGGCGGCCCATCGCGCCGCCGGAGCGGCGGAGAATCCCGGGGCGGCACCGATCGGACACGGCTGGAACGGCTCGTTCAGCGCCGGGCGCCGGCCCGAGGCAGCGGTGCTCGTCGACTGCGCGCCGCTGCCCGGCAAGGGTCTCCTCGTCCTGACCTCGGCGCGCGAGGACATCAGAGAACTCTCCGCCGAGCAGGTGCTTCAAGTGGCCCGCTTCACCACCGAGTCGGCGCGCCGCGCGGCGGAGCGCTTCGGTTGCGAAGGGACCCTCGGGCAGCGCCCCTCGACCGTGGACCGCACCGCATGGCGGACCCTCCCCGTCGCCCGGGCAACGGGAACCTGCCAGGGCGTCGTCCCCTCGCGGGACGCGGACCGGCTACGCCTCACGACGGCTTCGGAGATGCCGGCCGGCCGCGCGCTCACCGAGGAGTGCTCGCTGAAGCTGCCGGCCAAGGGCAAGCGCGTCCGCCTGACCGCGTACTACGGGCCGTCCGCCTTGCAGGAGACGTACCTGGACAAGCGCTACCCCGGCAGCGTGAAGGGCGCGGCCATGCGGTCGCATCCGTGCGAGGGCGCGCTGGGGCCGGCGTACTTCAAGTTCGAGGAACTGCCGATGCCGGACTCCGAGAAGGGCGTACGGAGCACTGTCCGGCCCGACGACAGGCAACGCCTGCTGACAGCCTTCGCCAACGCTTCGCGTACACGGCACGGGTGCCCGGTGGACTGACGGAGCACACCGTGACGTGCACCGAAGTCGGCTCACCCGCCCCACGCGCTTCCCTCCCACGGACGGCCGACAGGTCAGAGCCGATGAGAACCAGCGGAAGAGGCAACAGGCAACGCCGCCGAACCTCGCTTCCTGAGGCACACCCCGTGCCAGACTCGATCTCGGATGCGAAGCGAAACGACTCCGTCACAACGGGTGTTCGCCGTCGGTCGCCGCGCCATCCAACGGAAGATCGGACGAGAGTCCCCCGTGAGGGCACACAGCTCTCACAGTCGCCGCCCAAGGGAGTCAACGGTGAGTGTGCATTTACGTTTTGGTCCGGAACTGCGCCGATTACGGTTGGAGGCGGGGCTCAGCCTGACCGAGTTCTCCGTGGCGCTCACGTACGACAAGGGGCACCTCAGCAAGGTCGAGCGGGGGGAGCGTTCCGCCTCCCCCGACCTCGCACGGCGGTGCGACGCCTTCCTCGGCGCCAACGGCGAACTGCAGAGCCTGGTCGTCCGCCCCGAGAGCGACCCGGGCACTGCTGAATCCCCCGCCGCTCCGAGCCTCTGGGCCGTCGGGCGCAGGGCGGTCCTCGCGGCGGGTACGGGGTCACTGATCGACCTGGGCCTGAAACTGGGCAGTCAGGCGTCCTCCGTTGCGGACCCTCTCCTCACTTCCTTCCGCACGCAGTTCGACCAGTTGCGCGAGCTCGGTCAGTCCACCTCGCCAAGGGCCCTGCTTCCCCTGCTCGAGACTCAGACGCGCACGCTCGCGGGGCTGGCCGCCGACACCCCGTCCGCCACTCGGGCCCCCGCGCTCCTGCTCGCGTCGCGATTCGCGGAGTTCACCGGCTGGATGGCCCAGGAGGCGGGTAACAATGACGCCGCCCTCGGCTGGACCGGTGAGGCCGCAGAACTGGCACGCGCCGGAGGCGATCCGTACCTCGGTTCCTACGCGCTCGTACGACGTGCCCTGGTCACCTTCTACGGCGGAGACGCCGCAGGCACCGTCACGCTCGCCCGCCGGGCTCAGAGCGACGAGATCCCGCCACGCATCCGAGGACTCGCGGCCCAGCAGGAGGCACAGGGACACGCGCTCGTCGGGGATGAACGTGCCTGCCGCCGCAGCCTCGACAGAGCGCGGGAGCTGCTCGACAGCAAGGACGTCCGCAGCAGCGCAGAGCCTGTGATCGGCACCACCCATGTGAGCGACCCGGTGGCCATGGCCACCGGCTGGTGCCTCCACGACCTCGGTCGCCCCAAGGCTGCCGCCGAGGTCCTCGACCGGGAGTGCCGCCGCATCCCGCCGCACGCGTTGCGCAATCGCACCCGGTACGGCTTTCGCAGGTCCTTGGCCCACGCCGCATCCGGAGAGGTCGAGCACGCATGCGCGATCGCCGGGGAGCTCCTGGGGATGATGCCGGCCGTGCCCTCGGCCACGGTGAACAGCGACATCCGACGTCTGGCACGAGAACTCTCACGGTCCCGGAGCAGCCGGGCCGTAAGCGATCTACAGCCGGCGCTGGCACGAGTACTCGCCCCTGCCCAGGATTGACGCCGGCTCGAACCAACCAGCTTGCCGGGCTTCCCGGCCCCGTCTGCTCCCCGGATCCCACCACCTCTGGCGGGCCCGTCTGATCACGCCCGACTCAGAGCACGGCGTCCAGGATATTCGGGCTGCCCACGACCGGTGACGCGCCCACTGACGCGCCTCCATCCCCACGGACACCTGCCGTCATACGGCCGAGACATTACGGCCGGGTTCCACCAAGCCTCGGTCGCCTCTCCGCAGCGCCCGAGGACGTGCCCGCTCCCAGTCTTCTCTCACGAAGGGAACCTTCATGCCCGAAATCTTCGTCAACTACCGAACTGGCGATGAGGAATCCTCTGCAGCCATGATCGCTCGAGAGCTCATCCGGCGGTTCGGCAAGGATCGGATCTTTCTCGACAGCAACTCGATCAAGCTCGGACACCGCTTCCCGGCGGAACTGGTCAGGGCGGTGGAGGAATGCGAGGCTCTTCTCGCTGTTATCGGCCCGCGCTGGACCGAGGTTCGGGGTGCCGACGGCCGCCCCGCCATCGAATCGGAGCAGGACTGGACCCGCCGTGAGATCGAGACGGCGCTCGACCGCGGCATCCTCGTGATCCCCGTGCTCGTCGGAAAGGCCACCCGGATCGATCCAGCCGTCCTTCCGGACGATCTGCGGGAGCTGGCGGACTGCCAGTACAGGCGGTTCGACCACCGCAACGCCGACGCGGACCTGACGGCGCTCGGCGACTCCCTCGCCAGGCTGCTGCCCGAATTGGGCGCGGTGGACCGCGACGCCCGGGCGTCGCGGGAGGGGGCGGAGACGAAGTCCCGCAAGACACCGGCTCAGGACCCCGGGCACACCAGGATGCGGACGCGCGACGTCGAGCAGCGCGTGCGCGGCGGTATCGGAAACCTCAACGGAGACCTGTCCGGCACCTTCGTCAACGAGCCGCTGGGGCCCGTGAACACCGGTGAGGGGCACCAGTACAACGCTCCCCACTTCGAAGGGGACAACACCGGGCTCCAGTTCACGGCCGGTGACAACAGCGGTACGGTCCACCAGCGCTTCGAGCGCGAGCGCCGACGCTCGGACGACGAACGATGACCGAGCAGGACCGCGTAACTGTCAACGATCCCCGCGGCCCGGTGAACAACGGCGAGGGGCACCAGTACGTCTTCTACGGCGCCGGCTCGGACTGGATGATCCGCAAGGGGGTCGAGCCCCTCCGGATCGTCCGCGAGGACCGGGTACGTCTCTCCCTCCGGTTCGCCCGTCCCGTGGGATTCCGCATCGCTGCGGACCGCTTGGAGAAGCCCGGGTCGGTGGTGGTGCTGGACGCTCCGCCCGGCAGCGGCCGCCGCGCCGCGGCGATCATGCTGCTGCACAAGCTCGGTGAGAACGGCGGTGCCGAGGAGGAAGGGGCCCGCTTCGAGGAGCTTCCCGCCTCGGAAAAGGACGAGCCCCGCCTTGCACCCGCCGCAGGCGACCGTTTCCTTCTCGATCTCTCCGGGATCGCCGACGAAGAGGCGTACGCCAAGGCCCAGCGTCTCCTGGTCGTGCGCCGGTCACAGGTCACGGAGGCCGGGGCTCACCTGGTCGTCGTCCTGCCCTCGGGCCTGGAGCACGCCCACCCGCCGGACCTCGAAGCGTACACGGTGACGCTGGGGCGCCCCCGGGGCGTCGCCGTCGTCACCCGGCACCTCCGCATGGACCGGATGGTCTTCCACTCCGCGGATCTCAGGAACGCCGACCTGCAACGCCTGTGCGACCGCTCCCCCATGCGGGAACTGGCGCGGCTCGCGGGGCTCGTGAGGGCCGCTCGTGACAGCGGCCGGTTCGGCGCGGACTTCGCGGGATGGCTCGACCAGGCGATGCACGCGGTGACCGACCGTGCCGGTGAGGTGGGCCGACAGGTGGCCGAGATCCGCACCACGCCCGAGCGGGCCCTGCTGCTCGCGACGGCGATGTTCGAGGAGGCCCACGCCGACACCGTCTACGAGGCATGGCACGGCCTGCTGAGGACGGTGAGGCACGAGGAAGAGACGACGACCGAGCTCGCGCGGACGGATTTCGGTGAGCGGCTGGCGGCACTCGGCGTCGAGCGGGGCGCGGACGGACGGCTCCGCTTCGAGCGGCTGGCCTACGCCGACGCGGTACGGGCGTACTTCTGGGCGAACTTCCCCGGAGTGCGCAACGACCTCAGGGACTGGATCGACCGGGCCGCCGGCCTCCATGGCCTGACCACGGACGACCGAGTGAACGTCGTCGTCCGCTACGGCGAACGGTCCCTGGCTATCGGGCAGCCCGCCCACCTCTTCGAGCTCGTGATGCGCTGGGCGGATACCGCGACCGGGACGTCTTGTGACCCACGAGCTGCGGCGGGCCTCGAACTCGGTCTCAGTCACGCCGAGTTCGGTGGATGGTTCCGCAGGCGGATCTACGCATGCGCGAGGTCCGGGCCGCTGTCGGACGGCCTTGCGCGCGTCCTGACCACCGCCTGCCTCCGGAGTCTGGGCACGACACACCCGGATCAGGCGGTGGTGCGTCTCCACTACCTCGCTGTGCGGAAGGGGGAGGCTGCCCGCGAAGCCCGGGAGGCGCTTCTCGACCTCGTCGGCCGCGACCGTCGGCTCTACCGGCTGCTGATCGACCGCCTGCGGGACCGGACGCGCCAGGAGCCTCACAGGTCGGAGCCCCATCTCTCGCTGCTCACCGAGCTGTTGTGGAGCGAACGTGCCCCGGATCCGCCGCCCTGGCCGGACCTGTTCCTGGGCTGGGAGACCGTCTTCTCGCAGCCGCCGACGGAGCCCTGGAACCCGCTGGTGCGTAGTTGGCTGAACGCCGTGACGGGCGACAGTACGCGGGACATCGCGCTGGAGGTGATCGTCGGGGCGACACGTGGCCGCGCGGCCGCCCTCCACCGCCTCTACGCCATCTCCTGCGGTTGGGCGGGCGTATCACGCCATCCGTCCCGCGCAGCCGTCGCCGCTCTCTTCTGGCAGCGCATCGACAGCGCGCAGTACGCCCGCACGGAGCATGCGGGTACCGGACCATTGACCACGGAAGAGACCCGATGAGACACCGCGTTTCCAGCCTGCTGTTCGTTGCCGTCTGCAGTCTCGCACCGGCCGTGCTCGGAAGTCTTCTGCACTGGTCGGCCTTGCTGTGGGGCTTTCTGTCCGCGGTGACGGCATCGGGCTCCCTGCTGCTCGTGATGACTGCCCCCCTCGGTGACCGTGCGCCGGCCGAACGGTACGAGCCCGGGGAACCGGAGCCGCCGACGGTGCCGATGGAGCAGCCGTACCAGGAGACCCAGGTGGTCGACGCGGCGCTGCCGAGCGCGGCGGACGGTTACGACTTCCTCTTCTCCGCGACTGTGTGGTGGAGGCCGGTCCCCGACCACGTGGTGCTGTCCGACGGGGCCTCCCCAGCGATCGCCGAGTCCTCGGTCGTCAGCCGGGCCCTGGAGGTCGTCCGCCACGAGGAACCCGGCCGGGCAAGCTACGCGCGGTACCTCCTGGAGGGGGAGCTATGTGTCCCGCTCCAGGACCGGAGCGGTCGGGTGCAGGCCATGGCGGCCGATGTGACGCTGGCTCTCTCTCCCGCCGACCACGAGCGCCTGCGGAAGTTGAGCGACCTCCGCAAGGACGGAGAGGTCTGGGAGTACGAGCGTGAGCACGAACGCAGCAAGCGGCGCTATATCGGCGACGACGTACTCAAGAGCGCGGGCAGCGCGGTGGTGTGGTGGTTGGCCCGACACGAGAACGAGATCGAGAAGGCAGTCGAGATGATCGGCCCGCTCGCCCAGATCTCGGCGGCGGCCAACGACGCCGAGGTGCCCGAGCTCTTCCGCCATCTGCTCGTTCCGCCCGTGGACGCGCGAAGCGGAGCGACCGTCGGGGGCCCGCTGTGGGATGGAGACGGCCAGGGAGGAGGAATGTTCGACCGCGAGGGGGAAGTGGGCGTACCGGATCGGCTGCTCCTGTTGCTGGAGGCAATGGGCCTGAAGCCGGACACGGACGAGTACACGGTGCTCGTGCACCGTGTGATCCTGAGCCTGGAAATGACCGGGCTGCACGAGGCCGCGGAGGACATCCGCCGGACCGTGCTCCCGACGCCCGACGAGGCCGGGGCCGAGTGGCCGGACGAAGAATATTCGACCGGGGAAGCAACCACGGGAGGACCCCGACCGCAGGGCCCCCCAGCCCCCGACGACTCATCGTTCGCCGACGCGGACGGGGAGCCGGCTACCGAGAGTGGCACGGGGAGGGCTACACCGGAGGCGGCGGAGAGCGGCGCGGGCGAACAGAACCACAGCTGGTGGCGGACGAGCAAGGACGGGATGGCGCCGCCGCACTACTGGGACAGCTCGCACCGACCCACCTCACCTCGCGCACAGGACGAGGACGAGAACGGGACCTGATCTTCTGGGCGGGGGGTCTGACTCCAAGGAGCCAGACCCCTCAGGCTATCCGCGGTGTGGCCGGCGGGGGGTGGCCGCATGGCGTGGTGCATCTGCAACGGCCCACGCGCTGGGCAGCAAGTGCCCCTCGATGGACCGCAAGAAGGGCCTGCCCGCCTCTTGACGCTCAGGGATCCACCGCTCACGAATGTCCCGGTGGCCAAACGCACCACGAGAGGTCCAGCCTCCCGCAGACAAAGGGCTGGCGCTGTCTCTGCGAAATCAATCGAGCTTCTCGAACGACGGTCTCGGCGCGATGATGGGCGTGCGCTTTTCGTTGATATTGAGCCACGTAGGCGCTTCCACTGACATGAGCTTTCGGTCGATGGAAATTAGGTTCTGTTGCGCCGCTTCGTTGAGGGAGTCAAGAATATCGACCACCTTCACCTTCCCATACTTCTCCAGTTGCACTTGAATCCTCTGCGCCTTAGCACTCGGCTTGTAGTAATAGGGTGCGCGATCGCGCCTACCAACTGTCAGAACTGCTTCGGCAACCGCCTCGTATGCATCGTTGAACAAACCCATAAAACCGTCCGGGTCTGGTAGCGCGATCAGGCGGAGGCTCTGCCATCTCTGATAACCCGCTGGAAGGTCTATCGCCTGGGGGACAATCGCCACTCGGAGCCCGTTACCCTCTTCGAGTTGATGCCAATTACTCTTGATGGCAGCGGCCGCAAACCGCGCCTTCTCAGCACTACTCAAGAACAGATCAGTCTTCCACACCTTCTTGATTCGTTCCCGGAGCTGAGTCTCGGCGGCGACGCCACGAGCAGCGATCGGCACCCAGGATCCACATGCAAATGGACGACCTGAGCCGTCAGGCAGCAACACCGCGTCGTCACTCGCGTTGTTGACAACAGCATCAGTGAAGCCGAGATGGCGTGCACGCTCGCGCCCGAACATCAGGGACGTTGGCCTGTCCAAGTCGGCGAATGATCTGGGACTAACCTTCCTGAGTGCTTCGCTGACCAGATCGATAACGCGTGGCTCACCCCCGACAATCGCCTCGTGAACGGCCCACTCAAACCCATCTCCGCGCGATCCCTTGTCTCGGTGGAGGCGAGCGAGCTTAGCGAGCTGCCGAAACGTGACGTCCACCCGATCACAGTTGAGGTCTTCGAGATCCGCTTGCGACAATTCATCGAAGTGGGCCCTCAGAGGCGACGAACCGGTCAACGGTGCACCGGCCCAACCTCTTCGAGGCACTCGCTGACACGGCATCCGGCGTTCCCAGTCAGTCGGCGGTGCCGGGCTCCACGACCCACTCGGCTTGCAACCCGCTCACCGAGGCAATCATGTCGAAGTCCCCGTCGTAGTGCAGGAGTGTGGCCCCGTGCCGTTCTGCGGTTGCCGCGATGAGGATGTCGGCAAGCGACAGCGCCCGGTGAAAGCCAGCGTTCAGCGCCAGTGCCTGGATCGCGAGCGCCTGGTCGAACACCTCGTCGTTGCAGGGCAAGTAGTCGAAACCACGGAGGAGGGTACGCAGGCGTAGCGCCTCTGGCTTTCCACGCGCCGAGTACAGAACCTCGTACTCTGTCGGGGCGCACACTGCTAGGAGACCATCGCGGTCCAGCGCATCCAGCCGCGCCCGCACTGTCGGTTTACCCCGGCGGGCCAGCGCGGACTTGTCGATGAGGTAGCGCCCTTTCACGCCGCCGAAGCCCCGTCTTCGCGCTTGAGCGAGCCATCCGGATTTCGCGGCCCCGTCTGCGACCGAATCTCCGCGAACGCGTCATCGAACTCACCATCGTCAATGGCATCGAACAGTTCCCGGCGCAGCCGCAGCCTCACTCCCTCCTCCATGGCCGCCCGCACTGCGGCGGCCTTCGTCTTGGCCCCGTACACCCGCATCGCCTGCTCGACGATCTCCTCATCCAGATCGATCACAGTCCTGGCCATCAGTTGTCCCTCCACAGCTCGACACCCCAACAACGATATCAATTGGGCTTCAGGAATGGCATCGAAATGCTGGAGCACGTTGAGAGTGCCTCGATCAGAGTCGGGAGCACGACCTGGACTGGTTGATCAGCTTCGGATCGGCGAGCAGCCGCTGGACGAGACCCTGCACGAACTCCTCGAGCCGGGTCCCGGCGAACGAATCGGCGCGATGTTGCCGGAGCGGCCACTCCGCAAGACATGGGAAACCAGCAAGAACGAACCTGGTGCGGCAGACCGCGCTCCCCACGACTACTGGCTCGTAGTCTCGGGAGGACTCGTCAGAGTGGAACCTGGCACCTGCGACCACTCCACGTCCCAGCACCATCCCAGCACGGGAAAAGGCTAAGGGCCCGACCCCGAAGAGTCGGACCCTGTCTGACCTGCGTGTTTGTCAGATCAGTGACGTGATGTTCTGTCACCCGCTACACGTTGAAGCGGAATGTCTGAGGTCTGATCCTGACCTGCGAAGGACCCCCATCCAGGGCCCTGACCAGCCATTTCTCCGTTGGCTCGCGTTGGCCTGCGACGGGCGCTTACGGGTGTCCTGCGGACTCTCTGCGGACCGGACGGATACCCGTCCGTACAGTCCGCGCGGCCACGACCATTTACACGCAGGGGCTTACGACCGCCGGTAGCATGGGCACCATGAGTAGTAGCAAGAAGTACTCGATCAGCCTGCCCGAGGCCCTCGCCGAAGCCGCACGCGCCCATGTCGGGCCCGGCGGTTTCTCCTCCTACGTCGCCGAAGCCCTCGAACAACGGGTCGCCATGGACAAGCTCCGGGAGATCGTCGCCGACTTCGCGACCGACAATGACGAGCTCAGCCGCGAGGAGATCGAAGCCGCCCGCACGCTGCTGCGCCATGACCACCGGCAGGTCGGCGGGGCCGCAGCCTGATGCCCGGCACCCTACTGCTCGACAGCGAAGGCCTCTCCAAGCTCTACCGCAAGGACCGCACCGTCATGGCCCTGATCCAAGCGGCATCGGAGGAAGGCATCCGCGTGGCCACAAGCGCCATGACCACCCTCGAGGCCGACTACGAGCGCATTCACCCCGCCCGGATCAAGTGGGTCCTCTCCCGCGTCGACGTTCACGACGTCACCAAGGAGATCACCGATCAGGCCGCAGCCCTCCTGCGCAGCCACCGCCTCCACGGCCACAAGTACGCCATCGACGCAGCCTTCGCCGTCATCGCCCGCACCGCACCCCAGCCAGTCACCGTCCTGACCTCCGATCCCGAGGACCTGACGCTCCTGTGCGGCCCCGCCGTAGAGGTCGTCAAAGTCTGAACGCCGACCACAGTCGCACCAACCAGACCCGTCACCAACACCTCAGCGCTTCGCGGCACAAGGACTCCACGCGGACGTACACCTGCACCCGACCCACCAACAAGCGGGCCGGGCACATTTCTTGACTGCTCGTCAGACGTTGAAGCGGAACGTTCAAAGAGTCCCTCACTCCCCAGTATCCCCAAGGGTTTCAGCCCTGCGAAGGGGTGCCGGGTCAGCACCGAGTCAGCACCGTGTCGGCACCTCAGCACGTCACGCCGCAAGCGCCGCGTCCGGAGCCTGACGGGGAACCGACGGACGTATCGCCTCCTGCATCACGTCCCGGCAGCGGTCCCACGCCTCTGGCACCAGGTGCCCGTACGTATCGACTGTCGTCTTGATGTTCCGGTGACCGAGCCAACGGCTCACCTCGTGGATCGGTACGCCGTGCGCGAGGGCCGTCGAGGCGAAGAAGTGGCGCAGCGAGTGCGGCGTGTACTTCGGCTTCCCATCAGGTTTCACCGCCCCGGCCGCTGTCAGCGCCTTGCGCCAGTGGTAGCCGTACGTCGAGGCTGTAGGCATCTTGCCCTTACCGCGCTCACGCGGCGCGAACAGCGCCTCCAGGCCGTCGAGCTCGACCGTCCCCCACTTCTTCAGGTGCAACCCGATCTCCTGGTCGAGGAAGAGCGGCGTGGGTACGTCTCTGAACGCCTCCGCCGTTCGGTGCTTCAGCGGGACGAAGCGCGTGACGCAGTCACCCTGGTTCGCCTTGGCGCTGATCTGCCGGCGCAGCCGGAGGAAGCCGTCCCGCTGACAGTCGACCGAGAAGCCCAGGGTCTCGCTGATGCGCAGCCCTGCGCCCGCCTGAAGCCACACCGTGAGGCGGTACTGGTCGGACATAGCCGCCGCGATGGCATACACCTCGGCCAGCGTCGGGATCTCGTCCGGGTCGACCGCGGCCCCTGCCGTCTTGAGCGGCGGCACATCTTCACACGGGCTGTCCGCTATCCGGCGCTCCTTCACGGCCGCCGTCATCATGCTGCGCAGGATGTTCATGCGGTCGTTGACCGTCGCAGCCGCCAGTCCACGCGCCGTCATGGCGGCCTGGAGCTTCTTCACGTCGGCCACGGTCAGGCCGGCGAGAGTGCGGGAGCCCAGCTCGGGGATCAGGTGGTTGGAGAGGAAGCCCTGGTAGTTACGCCGGGTGGACTCGTTCACCTGGTGCTGCGCCAACCACTCCTCGGCCCACTTCCTCATGGAGATCTGACCGAGCTGGGGATCGGTGTAGACACCCTGGCGCTTGTCGTTCTCGGCCTTGACGCCGAAGCTCTCGGCCTCCTTCTTCGTCGGGAACGATCGCTCGCGCTGCCGTGCGCTTCTCCCTCCGGGCTCCCGGTACCGGACGGTCCACCGGTGCGCGCAGCGCGCCTTGTTCCGGCAGTCACACTTCTTCAGTACCTGCGCCATGCTTCATCCCCCTGAGTATCGCGTTCGACTTGTCGGTCAGCCGACCGCCCGCCTTGCCCTCGACCTTGGTCAGGAATCCCCGCTGGCGCGCGGCGCGCAGGTGGCCCTTCACAGTGGCCGGGTTCAGATCGAACGCAACGGCCAGGCGTTGCGCCGGCGCTCGCTCCCCCGCATCCACGAAGTGCACGTAAAGGGCTGACAGCACGGCCAGCCGCTCGTCAGTGAGACCGGCCGGGAGAGCCGCCAGCCGCTCGCCGAGCTGATGGCTGTCCATGTCGGCGGCCTTCTCAAGGGACCTCATCGCAGCGAAGCCCTGGCTCGGCGCCGTGTTGATACGACGGAGAACGGTGGTGGAGATGCCACGCGCGACCTCCTGCGGATCAGCGTCGTCCGCCGGAACCACATGGACTTCACGCGGCCCCACCGATCCACCGGTACCCCCCGGCCAGTACATGGTCACCATCCACGCACCCATGCGCTTGATGACGGTCACGCCATCTCGCGGTTCGGCTCCTGGTGGCTGAGGTGTCGAGTTCATATCAGCACCGTAAGCAGGCACTACGGCACCGTCAAGTCCGGAGCGGATAGATCCGGACTTGACCAGACCGGACCGCTCCACTCAAGATGTGCAGGTCCACTCCTCCAGCGACAGGAATCCGCCCTTGCACCACAACCGCCTCATGACCGTTGACGAGCTGGCCAAGTACCTGGGCAAGAAGCCCGCATGGATCTACAACAACCACCGGACGCTCGGCATCCCGTCCCGGAAGGTCGGCGGAAGCCTGCGCTTCCGCCTGTCAGAGGTCGACCGCTGGATCGATCGGGAGTGCCCCGTGTCGGCCTGACGTCACCTCCCCATTCCCCTCACACGAAAAGGAGGTCACATGACACCGCCACTCGACGGGAAGTCACCGGCGCGCCTGCGCGCCGCAAACGGAAGGACGGTTACCCAGCATGGGAGCCATCAAGGACAAGGGGCGTCAGCTCCACCAGATTGAGCACGTCCCGTACGAAGACGCCTTCCTCATCGGCGATCTCCTCTCCACCCGCATTACGACGCTGTCCGGCGAACCGAAGGCCGGCAAGACGCTGTTCGCCGCGGGAATGGGCATTGCGCTGATCAACGGAGAGAAGGAATTCATCGGGCAGCCAGTGCGCCGGAAGCTCGACCACATCGTGTTCGGCCTGACCGACGACGGCGCCCCTGAGGAGCTAAGAGAGCGCATGCACGGCGCCGTGCCAGGCGACTCGGTGACGATCTTCCCCGTGGAGGACCCCGGGCACTCAGGCTATTGGCCGGGAATCCGAGATGACCTCATCGATATGAAGCCCGGCCTGTTCGTCCTAGACAACATCCTCGGCGCACTCGCTCCTGGCGAAGACATCTCCTCCCCCGTCACCGCGCAGCGCATCATGCGCAGTCTGAAGCCGATCAGCGAAGCCGGTATCCCCACGCTGCTCGTGACTCATACCCCCAAGGGCAATGCCGAGGGCATGAGCACCGCCTCGTCTCCGATCGGAGGCCGCGCCATCGCGGCTGGCTCCCGAGCCGTGATCACCCTTCGCAACTCCGGGAAACAGGGACGCCGCGTACAGACCGCCATCAACCGCGGTACGGAGGATCTGAACGTGCCGGTCACCGTGAGCTGCGCCGCCACAGACGGTGAGATCCCTGTCTGGGAGCGCGACACGCCCGGCCTGAAGACCGTCAGTCTGCCGAAGCCGACCCCGTGGGATGAAGCACTCATCGCCCGCATCCTCGAAGAACAACCGCGCGAGACAACCATCAAGGCCCTGGCCGGCAAGTACGCCCCAGCAGTGGACAAGCGACCGGAGACCGTACGCCCCAAGCTCAGCGCCGCTCTGGCGCACATTGACGGCATCTGGGTCCGCAAGCCTGCAACGGCCGCGTAAACCGTGGTGGTGGTGATGCTGCCCCCTTAGAGAAAAGCTCACCACCAACTACCTCGCTCCGCTCGGCAAGCCTCGCTCCTCCTTCTACTTACGTAAGTACGTCAGTGTCTCTGAACTCTGGCGGCCTCCGGCCGACCAGTACGCAGCCCTCTGGAACACTGCGAAAGCCCGAAGCCCCGAAGTCGGCCATACCAAGGCAGCGGCCCCCCGAAGGGGCCGCTGAGGCAGCAAGCACGTATAGCAAATGAGAAGTTCAGACAGGTAGAGCGGAAGCGGCCTGTCGGCCGTTCTTCAGGGAGACGGCTTACAAATCTCAACTTTCCATTGGCGAGTGACCTCTTCGCCGCTGCCTTCCTCGGGGCCACCGGGGCGGCCCGCTCGTCAGGGACCGTCCAGGTAGGTGTTCTTGCCCTTCCGCCGCCGCGCTTCGAGCGTGCCCTTCCGACATCGCTCTTCGCCGCCGTCGCGTAAGACGTCTGTCACTTCAGGGTGTCCGGATGGGAAGAGCCGCTCACGGCTATTGAGGAGCACCGAGCAAGATCTCGCTTCGTTGAGACCGCTTCGGCGACCCTTCCATGTCAGTCCGTAGTGACGCGCGGGTCACGGTTTGTTGACTGCCCCGACAGAACCACTGTCCCCCGACCTTGCCGTAGGAACCGTGCCGTCGCTCACCAAGTCCACGACTCTGTCGCCGTGTTCCCTGATCAGGTAGTCCATGGCGTGCTCGGTCGACGACTGGTACTCAAGTTGCTCGCTGTAGAAGCGGAGCCGTTCCTGAGCGTCCTCGATGATCTCGCCCCAGGTGCGCACCCAGAGCCGGAACGTCGGCTGCTCAACAGCACATCCGGGCGGCCGGCCTGACTGATGGGCGAGTTGCCGGAGGCTGTCATCCATGGCGTTACCGACGAGCCAGAAGTCCCAGGTCACCTTCGGATCCCGGAATCTGTCGTCACTCATGACCGCTTGTGCATAGCCATTGATCTGCGAAAATTCTGTCATACCGAGCACGACACTCGACCGCTTGAGCTCCACCACGAGATGGTGTCGCTCCCCCTTCCGCTGCCGGGCAGCGCGAGACAGCATCAAGTCTACGATCCCCCGGCTCCCGTCCTCTCTCAGGACAGCGCCCGGTGCTGGCGCGTCCCGGCCGAGCAGACGGCAGTGCTGCCTCAGGACTTCGTTCAGACTGCGGTCGCTTACGTGCAGCCCGTACTCCTCACCGAAGATCCAGCACTCGTTCTCCAGGATCCGGTGCAGCTCCGTACGCTCCTTGACCCGTCCCTTGGCCACGGGTTCGAAGACGAGGTGCTCCAGAGCTGACAGGAAGTCGAGTCGCCCAGTCGTCGCCGTCGACGCTTTGATCAGAGCGGACAGCGGCGTACGGTCCAGCAGCCGACTGAGTTCTGTCTGCTCCTGCTTAGAGAGCGCGAAGAGCTCCTCGGCGATACGCAGCACTTCGCCCGGCTCGTGGGTCAAGACGGAGCGCAGAAGCGCGAAAGACACCCTCTGGGCCCTCTTGCTCGCCGGCAGGTGCCGGACGACCGCGGTCGCCACGGCGTCGAACGTCTCGCGCTCCGCGCGCTCCTGATCGTTGGCGGGCTCTCCTGTATACGGGTAGAAGCCTTCCGCACGCCACGAGTCGACAAGCTCACGACGGCGCTCGTCGGCACGGGAACGGAAATGCTCACGCATTCGCTCCCGGGCTTCGGCCAGTACCTCGGCAGCGGGCCCCTCCGGTGTCCAATCGGCGAAGGCGAGGTCGCCGACCGAATCGTCCTCGAACCCCGACCAGGACAGGTACGCCGTGAAGTGGAAACCCGGAGCCTGGATCTCCGGCTTCAGCTGCGCCAAGGACATACCTCGGCCGTCGCAGAGGAACAGAGCCCGGGAGTACGGACGCGACCATTCGATGATCTTCAACTGGGCCGGCGAATGAGAACTGCCCGGCGGGGCCGCCACCTCATACGTATCGACGTGAACCTGCTCCGACGCCGGGTCCAGCCGCGTCCCGTCGTAGGTGATGCAGATGTCTGGGTACGCCTCCAGGTGAAGCGCGAAGGCGGCAGTGAGCGCGGTACGCGCGGCTTCCTCGGTCAGCTTCTGGAGCTCCTCCCCGCCGAACGCCTCGAAGGCCGTCCCCGTTGCGTCGGCCGTCGGCTCGGGATCGCTGACGTCAAACTCGTCCATGGAGCTGCGATCAGACTCGATGACCACACGCCGGCGGATCCCCCGCGCACCGCTGACGCTGGTCCAGCGCACCTCACTGCCGAGCGCGAAGGCCCGGACTCGGCCCCGCCCGTTCTTCCCGTGCAGCACGCGCTTCTTTACCTCACTGACCTGCGTGCGCTTCTTCCAGGACGTACCGATCTGCTCGAAGTAGTCGCTGCACTTCTCCGCCGCGATACCAGTACCGTCGTCGAGCACGGCTACTCGGTCGACTCCGTCGAAGTCGTTGCGCTCAAGTACGACGGTGACGTTCTCGGCTTCCGCGTCGAGAGAGTTCCAGATCAGCTCCTCGATGGCTCCCACAGGATGACGAAGCCGGGCAAGCTCCTCGACGTGTCCGCGCCCTACGGTCAACCGAAGCTTCGCCATGGGGTCAGCACCTTTCAGGTCAGTGTCATCTCTTAGGGCCTGCGGGGAGGGAGGCAGAACGCTTCCCACGTCATTGTCATTAACTCGGATACCTGATGAACGTCACTCACTGTTTTCGAGCGCCGGACGTGCGTCCACGATCCGCTCCTTCGCCTGCGCGGCCTGGCACGTCACGTCACGTCCACAGCTCGTCGGCGAGCGGCTCCGCGTCCAAATCGTCGCGGCGACTGCGCCAGTCCGGCAGGCAGCTGTCCATCAGCCGGGCGAAGCGTGGGCCATGCCCGCGTTCGAGGAGGTGCGTCATCTCGTGGACGATGACGTACTCAAGGGACGCCGGGTGCTTCTTGGCCAACTCGGAGTTGAACCACAGGCGGCCGGTCTCCTGGTTGCACGAGCCCCACTTGGTTTTCATCCGGCGGATGCCCCACCAGGGCACCGAGACGCCGAGCTTCGCCTCCCATCGCTCGATAAGCGGAGGGACGGCGCGTCGGAGCTGCTCCCGGTACCACTGGTCGAGCAGGTCTCGGCGTCCCTGGTCGTCAGTACCCGGAAGCGCGTACAGGACTAGTCGATCTCCGTCGATCTCCACGTGCGGACGTCCGGGGCGTTCAACAACCTTCAGGCGTCGCCTCACACCCCAGCTGTAGTGGGACTCTCCACCGACCATTTCTCGCACGGACTGCCGTCGAGCCGATCGCAGCTCGTCCTGCTGTCGTCTGATCCACGGCAGCCGCTGGATGACGGCCAGCCTGACCTGGTCGTCATCCATCCGCTGGGGTGCCGCCACCCGGACACGGCCCACCGGCGGATAGACACCGATGTGCAGGTTTTTGATGTCCTTGAAGTCCACCTGGACATCGATGCCGAGGACGGTGATCCGCGTGCTAGTGATACTCATGCCTTGCTTTCACCAGTTCGAAGAGCTCATCGAGCCGGTCGAAGCCGTGGGGCAGCACGCGCTTGACCGCGATGCGCAGCTTTCGTTCCTTCAGCGGGCTCCCCGCCCAGTCATGCGGCTTGTTGTGCAGCACGGTGAGGTCGACCTGAACAGCAAGCTGCTCATCGTCGGGGAAGAAGTCACACAGCGCTCTGCGTGCACCGTTGTCCGCCCACTTCGGGTACCGCTCGGCATCGCCCGCGTTCTTCCCGCCGAGTTCCGCCGCCGCCTCCAACAGCTTGGCGAGGTACTCCTCGTACTCGATGGCTCCATTGCGGCGCTCCTCGATTATGGCGTCGAGCAGCTGAGACATCTCGTCGAAGTACTTCGGGTTCGTCGCATGCTCCTCGACGATCACCTTGCGCATGTTGTTGGTGATGGTCGCGGCAACGGCATCGCGGTTGCTCTTGACGCCGGGCGGTAGTTTGTCGACGGCGCCGGCGCCCAGCTCAACGATGAGCTGGATGAGTCCGGTGTCCTCGAAGTCGGACACGGTCCTGGACGCGTCTGCCTGGATGTAGGTGTCCAGGAGGAAGCGCATACCTGCCTCGTACTGCTTGAAGTCAACGTCCTCGCCTGCGCCAAGCTTCACTTCGGCCCGGACGTCGACGTAGTGGCGGACCTCCTTGCGGATATCCTCGATCTCCTCCGCCGAGTACTCGGCGTCCTTCATGTCGTTCGCCAGGTTGGCGAAGGCTCGCGTCACCGCTGCGACGGCCTTGTACAGCTTGACACGCTTGGGTTCATTGGCCTTGAGCTGTGCGGCGTTGCCCTGCTCAGCGGCGCAGAAGTACTGCTGGTACTGGAGCGTGTTCCGGGGTGGCGCGACCGGCTCGCACAGCGCGCGGATTTGTTCCAGCGCCTCGTCCAGGTCCTTTCGCCCCTTGTCGATGCGGTTGCTCAGCAGCCCCTCGATGTCCTGCCGCTCGTAACCGTCGAACATCCCGGATGTGTAGTCGGTGATGGCACCCTGGAGGGAGTTGAACAGGTCGCGGTAGTCGACGATGTAGCCGTACTGCTTGTCGTCACCGTCGAGTCGGTTGACGCGGCAGATGGCCTGGAACAACCCGTGGTCCCGCATCTTTTTGTCGATGTAGAGGTACGTGGCGCTCGGCGCGTCGAAGCCGGTCAGGAGTTTGTCGACGACGATGAGGAGGCGCATGCGGCCGGGCTCCTCTACGAACTGCCGCTTCACCTCCTTCTCGAACTCCTTGACCTTCGTCATCGCCACGTCTTCAGGTTCGTTGAAGTGGGCGGCCAACATTTTCCGGTAGATCTCGTACTTCCGGAGGTTTTCCGTGTGGCCGGCACCGGAGTCCTCCTTAGAGATGTCTCCAGGACTCGGCTTGTAGCTGGTGACAATGGCGCACTTGCCGTCGAATCCCGCCTTGGAGAACAGCTCGTAGAACTTACATGCCTGGTAGACGCTGTCACCGACCAGCATGGCGTTTCCACGGCCGTCTTTCAGACGGTCCTTGGTCTCCATGTCCATCAAGATGTCCTGGACGATCTGCATTGCCCGAGGCTCAGAGGAGACGACCTTCTGCATCGTCCCCCAGCGCTTCTTCAGCTCCGCTTTGGAGAGGTCCGTCATTCCCTTGGTCTTGGCCGCGAACCACTTGTCGACGTGCGCGGCAGAGGTGAGCCGCTGGTCGATCGCGCGTGCCTCATAGCTGAGATCAAGTACGACGCCGTCCTTGATGGCCTCGTCAAACCTGTACTCGTGGATGAAAGTACCGAAGGTCTCAATGCTCGTGGCCTTGTCCACCTTGAGCAGGGGCGTTCCCGTGAAGCCAATGAACATCGCACCGGGCAGCAGGCTCTTCATCGCGGCATGCATCTTGCCGGACTGGGTGCGGTGGGCCTCGTCGATGAAGACGAACAAGTTGCCCTTGGCCTTGAAGTCCTTCGGGACGTTAGCCCTGAGCTCCTCGATGAACTCGTCCTGCGCCTTCTCGTCGTCCCCCCTGCCCGCAGAGTTGCGGAACTTATGCACAAGGGAGCAGATGAGCCACTCGGTGGACTTGTTCAGGGTGTCTAGGAGATCCGCGCCGGTCTTGGTGCGATAGATCTTCTCATTGACGCCGTTGAACACCTTCTCGATCTGCTCATCCAACTCTTCGCGGTCGGTGATGAGGAGGACGCGCGGGTCTTTCTGGTTCTCACGGATCCACTTCGCCAGCCACACCATCGTGAGCGACTTGCCCGACCCCTGGGTGTGCCAGACGATGCCGCCCTCGCGACGGCTGATGCGTTCCTGCGCCTTCTTCACGCCAAAGTACTGGTTGTGACGGCACGCCTTGCGGACGCCAGAGTCGAACACGGTGAAGTCGTGGATCAACTCCAAGAGTCGCTCCTTGCCGCAGAGTTGAATCAGGGAGCGGTCAAGCGGACCCTCGGCGGCAGCCTTCTCCTCTTCTTCTTCCTTCCACCCCAGCCAGTACTTCTCAGGGGTGTCGATGACTCCGTAGCGCAGCCCTTCGACGTCATTTCCGGCGAGCACGAGTTGAACCGTGGAGAAGAACGGCCGGATGAAATCGGGCCGCTGATTTCCGATGGTCTGCCGGATGCCCTCGCTCGCAGCCACCCGCGAGCGTTTGAGTTCAAGGGTCACCAAGGCGAGGCCGTTGACGTAGAGCACGATGTCCGGCCGCTTTGTCTGTCGCCCGACGATCGTCACCTCCTCGACGACGACGAAGTCGTTGGCCTGCGGGTCGCTCCAGTCGATGAGCCAGACAGTCTCGTACCGCTCGCCGGCTCCCGACTTGACCTTGACCCCGTAGCGCAGCAACTCATAGACGGCGCGGTTCGCCTCGTACAGGTCACGTCCGCCACCGAGTGCGGCAGCCTTCTTCAGCTGCTCAATTACTTTTCTGACAAGGGTGCTGCCGTAGCCGCGGGCGCGCAGGTTCGACTCCAGCAACTCGACCTCGACGTTCGAGTTGCAGTTGCGGTACTCCCAGTTGCCGAGGTAGCGGTAATGCAACTTTTCCTCAAAATGCCGCACGACCCGCTTCTGCGTCTCTCGCTCAACCTGTCCGACGTCACTCATTCGTCGCTCTCCCCCTGAACAGGCAGACGTGACCGCCCCGTGAGGAGCTCCTGCATCACGCCTTTCTTGAGCGACTCTTTCTTGGTGATCATGCGTTCCAGGTGCCCAACCTGATGATCAATAGCCGATAGAGCGTCAGCAATAGCGCGCTGTTCGTCGATCGATACTGGAAGGGTGACTAGATTCGCGTGCAGGTCATTCCGATTAACCCCCGGCACCCCGCTCTTTCCGCTGTGCGTGGCGAAGTCCACTCGATGGAGCATGTAGAAGATGAAGCGCTCGTCGTTGCCATGGAAGTCAGAAACCCAAAGCGTGGTGTTCAGTGGCCAGAAGTCGACGCTCTGGAAGAACACCTCACCGATAGTTCCATATCGCCCGGTTACCACCCCCGGCGCTTTGACCATCACATGGTCGTGCCACCCACTTGTTCCCGAAGAACTAACGATCGGAACTGCACCCCGGCGCCTGAGCCTGGAGGGCAAATCGAAGCCACGCTGGAGCGTCACCACCGCTCCGAGGTTCGTTGTCCGCCATGAGGCGGTGAAGCCAGGAAAACGCATCCTTCCAGTGAGAAGCTGTTGCATGAGCCCCTGCTTGACAGCTTGCTTTTTCACGACCAGACGTTGCAGGCTACCGATACAACCGTTGAGATCGTCGAACAGATCACCCAAGCGCCGCTGCTCAGACAGCGACGGCAGTGGAATAGGCATCTGAATAAACTTGTCACGGGGAAGATGGGCGATACTCGTCTGCGTCACATAGTTCGCGAAGCCTCCAGTGGACGCCCGATACTCAAGGAGTGCAAGCATCAACCGGACGTCATAGCCCTTCTTGGGTCGCAGTCGATGCAGAGCCTTCTGGAAGTAGCATTCGGAAAGTTGATTCCGCCAGATCGCCGCGCGGCCGACTTCCCCCCCCTCGCACACAAGTAGATCACCTTGGCGCAGACGGTATCGATGCAGGTCAGTCCGGGTCATAGGGACTACACCAGCAGCGCTTAGGTCGATCCGCCCCCACTGCACCGAGCGATTGCCGAGGTACAGCTTGCGCTCACCCGCGTTCCGGGCGGCATCGAGCATCTTTCCGAGTTGCACGTCGAATTGCTCTCCGACGGTGGTTGAAGGCCACGCCGAGCTACGCCGAGTACTCACTGGACCCCCATGTCGGCGAGATATTGGGCGACTTTAGATTCAAGATGTTTCAACTCTGTGTCGAGAGTGCTTGCGAGTTCGACATAGCGCCCGCCGAGTTCCTGGATACGCTTCACCAAGGCCAGCGTCAGCGCCTCGGCTTCGGCGGCCACGCGGGCCTTGATCGTTTTCCGCCACTTGCCGTCCATCACAAGTGTCCGCACGTCGTTCTCAGTGAGGTCGCCGTACCTCTTCAGTGTTGCAAGGTGAAGCGCCGCCTCTGCTTCCTTGGCTGCCTTCTTCGCGGCCGCCTCCGCGTTGTACAACTTGATCAGGTGCGCCAGAGCCGCCACCTCGTCAGGATCCGTGCCTTCGTGGCGAGCGGCCTTCAAGCGTGCCGATGCGAGTACCTTGTTGATCTTGTCTTCATCCATGGCTTCCGCCAGGAGCCCGCCCTCGACAGCGTGCTCCTCGACATACTCCTCAACCGCGCGGCTGGCGTCTTCCGTCGCCGTCACGAGCTCATAGACCTCGGCCTGCTCCTCCTCAAAGTAGCGGGCGATAATCAGGCCAGGCGGGATGAGATCCATCTTGTACTTGACAGCGCTGCGGCCGGTGCCCACAACAAGGTCAGGTGTTTCGGAAAGCTTCCGATCCCTATCCAGCACAATCTTGCGAGGCTTGGCAGCTTCGAGCCAACCGTCGTTCATGACCATGAAAACGTCATCGTGCATGACGTCATGCCAGTAGGTCATGAGCTGTTCGTAGACGTCGTACTCGTCCAGCAACGGCACTGGTTTGAAGCGGGTGAGAAGGTCGTCTCCGAGGATGGCGATGAGGTCGTTTGGCCGAGTAGTTTCGTTGATCCCTTCAAGCCGTTTGCGGTGGGCGTCGAACCACTCAGTGGTGAGCTCCCGGGCCTCTTGGGTGAACTTCTGAAACTCGGGGGAATTAAGGATCGCCTGCTGAACCTGGATGACATCGATAGTCAGGTCGCTGTAGCCGGGACGGTTCGGCTGAAACAGATGGTCTCGCAGCTGCGGGAAGGCATCCCAGTAGCCGCCGAGCGCGTCGAGGTCACGGTCAGGAATCCCGCCATGCAAGTGCGCGTGGAGGTCCTGGATGTCCTCGGGCTCGGAGGAGTCAACGTAGCGAGGGATGTTGAGGTTGTAGTCGTTCTTCGGGTCGGCGATCTCCGACAGCGGGACCATTCGCGAGTAGCGGTCGATCGTGGTCTGCCGGGTAAAGACGTCGACGATCTTGTGGATGTCCTGGCTGCGGAGACGGTTCTTGTTGCCGTTCTTGATGAAGCCCTTGGATGCATCGATCATGAAGACGCCGGTGCGGCCGACGGCGTTCTCCTTGTCGAGCACGATGATGCAGGCGGGGATTCCGGTCCCGTAGAAAAGGTTTACGGGGAGGCCAATGATGCCCTTGATGAACCCCTGCTTCAGCAGGCGCTTACGGATATCGGCTTCGGCGTTACCGCGGAAGAGCACTCCATGCGGGAGGATGACCGCCGCCTTGCCCGTGCCCTTGAGCGACTTGAGGATGTGCAGGAGGAAGGCGTAGTCGCCGTTCTTCTCCGGCGGCCGACCGAACTCAAAACGGCCGTACTCCAGCTCCAGACCGTTGCTCCAGGACTTGAGCGAAAACGGCGGGTTGGCCACCGCGAAGTCGAAAGTCTGGAGCAAGTTCCCGCTGATGAACTGAGGGCTAGTGATGGTGTCGCCCTTGAGGATCACGTGTTCCGCTGCGTACCCGTGCAGGATCATGTTCATCTTGGACAGGGCCCAGGTCGCATTGTCCTTCTCCTGGCCGTAGATCGAGATGCCGCGTGAGGTCTCGTCTGCGACCTTCAGGAGGAGTGAGCCGGAGCCACAGGTCGGGTCGTAAACCGTCTGGTCCTGGCGGGTGTCCTTGGTGATGCCGACGACCTTGGCCAGCACTCGGGATACCTCGGCGGGGGTATAGAACTGGCCCTTACTCTTGCCGGACTCCGTGGCGAAGTGGCGCATGAGGTACTCGTAGGCATCGCCGAGGAGATCGTCGCCCCCGGCTCGGGAGCCTCGGAAGTCAAGGTCGCTGAAGATCGTGACCAGCTTGGACAGCCGGTCCTGGATCTCTTTGCCCTTGCCGAGCTTCTCCTCGTCGTTGAAGTCAGCGAGGTCGATGACGTTACGCAGGTCGTTTGCTTCGGCCAGCCGACTGATGATCTTGTTGAAGCGGTCGCCGATCTCCTTGTCGCCCTTGGCGGCAACCATGTCGTCGAAGGAGCCGCCGGGCGGTACGTCGATGAGACTGTCAGGGTCGGCCTTGGCTTTGTCGGAGACGTACTTCACGAAGAGCAGCGTGAGGATGTAGTCCTTGTACTGGCCGGCATCCATCCCGCCGCGCAGCTCATCACAGCTCTTCCAGAGCGAGCTGTAGAGGTCTGTCTTCTTGAGGGCCAAGGCTCTTCTTCCCGGTATGTCATGGCGGTCGCACGCGCCGCCAACCCTGATGCCTGCGGCGTGATGCACGTCGCGCGGCCGTCTCCAGCCGCCGATGCGAGTTCCACGCAAGCGGCGGCCGAGTCCAAGCAGGAAGCGTAGTGGAGAGAGAGGCCGGGCTGACCTGTGTGGGAAGAGAGATGCTCGGGGTCGCCGCCAAGCAGAGCCGCCCGGCGGGCGGGCCACAGAGCGAAGGTGGCTGCGGCGACCGGAAGGCCGACCGTTGAACTAGCGAACTTGACTGGGCGATGTCAGGAATCACCTGACAGCTGAGGCGCAATCCGGTAGCTCTAGGGGGGTGGACGACGTCACTGAGACTCCCGAGGCTGATGACCAGGTCACTTCCGGACCTGATGAAGCCCGGCGCAGGAGGACTGTCCTGAGGAAGCACCTTTCCGGCGCCATGAGAGCCGGAAAAGACCTCCTCAAGGAAGAGGCGTTCCGCGCAGCGGTCTTCGCTGGGACGATGGCCTTGCTGGAGGCGCTCGCCAATAGGCGGGGCACTGAGGAGGGCGTCGACGTGCTGCCCGATACAGTCTCCGAGGAATTCGGTTCGAGCCCTGCCCCCGTAGCCGAGAGTCAGCCACGCCAGTCCCCTGTCCTGCATCCAGTAGTCGGGAGCCTGGTGAAGCTCTCCCCTGGTGAACAAGCTTCCGAGGAAAACAAGGCAAAGTACAAGGCGGACACGGGGAACGACCTCCCTCCTGGATGCAAGTACCGTCCACCGCATTCCAGAGGTGGCTCCTCGCAAGACCAGGATCCCGGTCAAGCCGCAGCCTGAGTGTGGAGTTCCCTGCCGCTCATTCTTGGCAGCGACGATGGAGGAGCCATAGGCCGCTGAGATCATCGCTGACCTGCGGATACAGGGTGTTTGATGTGGCGTCTTGGAGAGCCTCGTCGACCTGGGAACCGTGGCAGAATCCGAGCTGCTAAGACGCGGCGGACTGAAGCTCAGAGACAAGGGGGTCATACCCCCGCCCTCGCCCCTCCCGGTTCTCCCCTGTCGCCTCTACGATCCGACGCATGATCAAACTGTCGTGGGCACTGATAGCCCAGCACGTGGATGCGTGGACCGGCGACGACACGGTGCAGGGCGCGGCTGTCCTCGAAGCGAAAGTGGGGGCTGTGGTGGATGCGAGCGGCATGAAGCCGGAGACCATCCAGCACTGGAGGACGACGTTTCTCGCACCCGTGGTCGAGTCTCTGCGCACAGAGGGGACAACGGCTCTCGCACGGGGCGAGTCCTGGAGCAAGGCAGCCGGCCCGTTCCTGGCGTGCGCCGAGCGCGCCTGAGATCGTGTGGGCTCAGGTTCGGACGCCTACGAGGCTTCTCCAGCCTGTTTAGGTGTGTAGGGACGACTCGCCTGATCAATGCGTTGGGTAACCTCCGAGCGCCGAATCTCCTTGAGCTGACGCATCAGACAGCTCGTGATGATCTCGTCGAAACGCCTCTGCTTCCACTCCGGCCATTCGACCAGGGTCCACTCCACTGTGACGTTGGGGTGGTCTTTCAAGGTGTACCGGATGGTCTGAGGCTGATCCTGACCTTCGAGGTCTCCTGCTTCTGGACAGCCTGCGAGGGCATCGAGGTCACGAGCGCGCTTTCTCCCCTCCGCTCGCCCTGCGCTACGCGGGAGCTGGTCACCTGGTCCGTTGCCGGCGTCGTCATCGACACTCAACGCCCCACCTCCGCTTCCTCGGCTCCTGCCTTGGTCACCTGAGCGAACGAGGTGCACACGCGACGGAACCCCTTGTGTCCGCTGCGACCGGTGTGTCCCATGCACTCGACGTCCACGGCTGCCCCGTCCACTGACGGACTTGCCTTCCACGCGCAGTGGAGACACTCGGCCTCGAACGTCACGTCGGTGTCCGGGTGCTGGGTGATCCTGTGCGTCACGTACCGCAGAACCGCACGGGTCATTACTCGCCCCCATGTCCGTCGCGCAGGTGCGATCGCAGGGTCACGTTCATGTCGGAGACCTTGGAGTAATCCCCCACCGAGGCTGCGTTGACCCGCTGCACCGCGAGGCGGAGGCAGTCCCGGCAGCCGGGGACGGGCTCCGGTCGTGCCGGCGGCAGGGACAGGGCCACAGTTTCGGACATCGTCGTCTGTGCTTCGTGCGTCTCGCGCATCTCGTGCGCCTCCCCGTATCTCGTCGAGAAGGTCATCGTGAGCTGGCCCGACAAGCCGCGGCTAGTGCGTTTCCCGTTCGCGCAAGAACGCGTCCCTGATGCCCTCGACCAGCTCGCGCATCGCGTCCCCAGCAAGGGCGACGGAGGTGAAGCGGTCGAACTTCTCGACGTACAGGGAGACGTCCCGTGGGTCGGTCACCACCATCTCGGCGTGCGTCGTCTCGATGGTGACCACACGGTCATCGCGGATGACGAACGAGTGGCCGGGGACGTCACGCTGAGGGGCATCAAGGGGGACCACTCTGACATCGACGTTCGGGAGCCGGGAGACCGAGACGATGCGGTCCAGTTGTCCCGCCATCATCGCGGCCGGGAGGAGACGCCAGCGCAGGACGGGTTCCGTCAGGACGAAGTGCAGTGTCTTGCCGGTGTCGTACAGGACACGTTGGCGCTCGATGCGGGCAGCGACCGTACGGGAGAACTGTTCGTCCGTGAGGCCCTTCGGTTCCAGCACGGCTCGGATGTACTCCGGGGTCTGAAGCAGGCCGGGGACAAGGGAGGGCTGGAAGAGGCGCAGGAGCGTCATCGAGGACTCAAGGGCCCTGATCTGTTCCTGTTTCTTGCTGTAACCCATGCGTCGGAAGAGGCGCCATGCGGTCGCCTCGGTGGCCTGTGCGCGGGCTACGGCAAGGTACTCGGCCTTGATCTCCGGTGATACCTCCAAGGCCGTGAGGATGCGTTCTACGTCCGCCGTCGCCGCGGCTACGCGCCCGTTCTCGATCTTCGAGAGCTTGGCCGTCGACATGACGGCGCTGCGGGCAACGGCCTTGGCCTCCTTGCCGGATGCCTGCCGCAGGGCCCGCAGCGCTGCGCCGAGTTCTGTCCGGTTCACTCCCCGTACTTTGCCCACCACTCGGTGAACGGAACGGACGATGCCAGAGCCGTGTCCCGGTAGCCGGCGTACGGAGACTCTTCGGGGATGAGGAATTCCCTCGGGGCGGCGAAGAACGTCGGGCCGGTGAAGGCGCCGTTGTCGTCGTAGTTGAGGACGACTGGTTCGCGGCTGTCGAAGAGCCAGAAGTCCGGCACACCGAGCAGGGGGTTCTCCCGGTCGGTGATGTCGAGGATGTGGAACTCCTCGCCGGCCGTCATGTTCGTCTGGTAGCCCCAGCTCAGTTCGTAGCGGAGGTAGGGCGTGAGCGGGCGGGACAGGATGTGGACGCGCACCATGCGCTTCCCGCTCTCCGTCGCCTTGCTCACGGTCTCCAGCCAGCCCGCGTTGTAGTCCTCGGGCTTCGGCTCCCCTGCGAGGAAGGAGCGGAAGGCGGCGGGGTTCCCGGAGTTGCTGTAGTCGTCGAGGGTCTCCAGCCGGAACGCCTCCTCCTCGAAGGTGGAGAAGCGGGCGGCCAGGTCGTTAGATGCGCTGATCACGGATTGCCTTCCGGATGAGGTCCATCGGGATTTCCACCAGGGCTTCGCCCTCCGGCACGTCGAGGCCGTGACCGGTCGGCACGCCTCCCTGCACGATCAGGGTTCCCCTGTCGGTCGCGTACAGGGTGGGACAGTCCCCGTTCTCACAGGTCGTGGCCAGCTTCGTCAGCCTCATACGGTGCCCCCTCGTTCCCGTGCTCCGGTGTCCCGTTCATCGTTCCCAGGCGACGGCCTGTGCCACAAGGGGTTCACGTTTCCGGAACAGGAAACCGCTCCCTCGCCGCCACGTCCGGGTCACTCCTGCGGGGCGGCACGTCGTATCCCTCTGGAGTCGCAGGTCAGAGCTTCCGCGAGCCGCCAAGAGGGTCAGCACCAAGTCAGCACGCTCCCAGGAAAAGCCCGGAATCAGCCGGAGAAAACAGGAAAGGGCCAGACCGTAAGATCTGGCCCCTGACCTGGGGTTTCCTGCCCTGAGCAGCCTCTTTAGGTGATCAAGGAATCAGGCATCACACGTTGAAGCGGAACTCCACCACGTCCCCGTCCTGCATGACGTAGTCCTTGCCCTCCATGCGGGCCTTGCCCTTGGCGCGGGCCTCGGCGACCGAGCCGGTCTCCACCAGGTCGGCGAAGGAGACGATCTCCGCCTTGATGAAGCCCTTCTGGAAGTCGGTGTGGATCACACCGGCCGCCTCCGGGGCCGTGGCGCCCTTCTTGATGGTCCACGCGCGGGCTTCCTTGGGTCCTGCCGTGAGGTAGGTCTGGAGGCCCAGGGTCTCGAAGCCGACGCGGCCGAGGGTGGCGAGGCCGGGCTCTTCCTGGCCCATGGACTGGAGCAGTTCGAGCGCCTCGTCGTCGTCGAGCTCGATCAGCTCGGATTCGATCTTGGCGTTGAGGAAGATCGCCTCGGCGGGGGCGACCAGGGCACGCTGCTCGTTCTTGAAGTCCTCGTCGACCAGTTCGTCCTCGTCGACGTTGAAGACGTACAGGAACGGCTTGACGGTGAGCAGGTGCAGCTCGTGGAGGAGCCGGCCCTTCTCGGTGGCCGCCGTGATGCCCGCGGCGAACAGCGTCTGGCCGGACTCCAGGATCTTCTGGGCCTCCTCGACCGCGGCGAGGACCGCGACCTTCTCCTTCTGGAGGCGGGATTCCTTCGTCAGGCGCGGGACGGCCTTCTCGACGGACTGGAGGTCGGCGAGGATCAGCTCGGTGTTGATCGTCTCGATGTCGTCCTTCGGCGAGACCTTGCCGTCGACGTGGACGACGTTCTCGTCCTTGAAGGCCCGGATGACCTGGCAGATCGCGTCGGACTCGCGGATGTTCGCAAGGAACTTGTTGCCCAGGCCCTCGCCCTCCGAAGCGCCCCGGACGATGCCGGCGATGTCGACGAAGTCGACCGTTGCCGGGAGGAGCCGCTGGGAGCTGAAGATCTCCGCGAGCTTGTTCAGGCGCGGGTCCGGGACGCCGACCACGCCGACGTTCGGCTCGATCGTGGCGAACGGGTAGTTGGCCGCCAGCACGTCGTTCTTGGTCAGGGCGTTGAACAGGGTCGACTTGCCGACATTCGGCAGACCGACGATTCCGATCGTGAGCGACACTTTGGCGACTTCCTGGAGTGAGGAGGGGGTCAGGGGCGTCCGGGCCCGGCTCGGCTGTTCGGCCGGGTCCCGGAGTGGACCGATTCTCCAGTTTACGGGGCGGCCTGGTGGGCCCGGACAGTGCGGTTTCACGGGTTCCTGCCACTGGCTCCCGCTGGCTCCCACTGAGTGGGGGGCCGTGCAGCTGCCCCCGGCTCTCCCGGGCCCTCCCCCGGTTCGAACCGTGCGATGGCCCGGGCCTCTCTTCCGCCGTCCCGAACAGTGCACCTTTCGGCCGTGTGACATCGAACGCAACGCCAAGGTCGGCCAAAGCGCGTGTCCAACGCCTGATTCCCCGCCCCCCGCGACCTACGTTGTGCAGGTGGAGCAGCACAGGACACGTCCCCCGCAGCGCAGGCAGCCCCCGCAGGCCGCGCCCGCCCCGCCCGCGCCGGGCCGGGCGGGCGGCGAGAGTGCCGCCGTGTACCGGGTACGGGTGCGCAGTGTGCCGCCCGTGGTTCTCGCGTTGCGGCGGTTCCCCAACCCCCGGCTCACCGGGATCGGGGCCGGGCTGTTCGCCGCCCTCACCATGTTCGTGCTCGCCTGCGTCGACCGACTGCTGTTCGACAGTTCGGAGCTCGTCTACGGGCTGCTCTTCCTGCCCGTCAGCGCTCTGACCGCCCTCTGGGTCCGGCCCGCCGACCTGGTCACCGCGCCGATCAGCGTGCCCATCGCCTTCGCCGTCGGAGTGTTTCCGATTTCCGGGGGGTCCGAGGGGTTCGGCGGGCAGACCATGGGCCTCGTCACCGCCCTCGCCGTGCACGCCGGCTGGCTGTACGGCGGGACGCTGGTCGCGGGGGTCATCGCCTCCGTACGCAAGGTGCGCCAGATGCGGGCCCGGCGACGGTATGTGCTGGCCCAGGGACGTGGCACCGCACCCGAGCGGGCGCCCCGGGCCGCCGCCGGGGCCGCGGCGGCGAAGCCCGTACGGGCCGGGGCCCCGACGGCGGGCGCGGTGGACCGGCGTCCTGAGCGGCCCTGAGCGCTCTCGGCCCGTCTCCGCTGCCGGGGCCCCGGCCCGTACGTCGTGCGGCCCGTGGTGCCGTCCGGTCCGTTCAGCCCTTGGTGTGTGCCTGGCCCGCCGCCGCCATCGCCGCTCCCACGATGCCCGCGTTGTTCTGGAGCTGGGCCGGGACCATCTCGGCCCGGACCTTCTCGATCAGCGGCAGGAACTTCTCCGCCTTGCGGCTCACGCCGCCGCCGATGATGAACAGCTCGGGCGAGAACAGCATCTCCACGTGCAGCAGGTACTTCTGGACCCGGTGGGCCCAGTGCTGCCAGCTGAGGTCCTCGTCCTCCTTGGCCTTCGTGGAGGCGTGCTTCTCCGCGTCGTGGCCGTGCAGTTCCAGGTGGCCCAACTCGGTGTTGGGGACGAGCACGCCGTCGCTGAAGACGGCGCTGCCGATGCCTGTGCCGAAGGTCAGCATGATGACCGTGCCCGCGCGGCCCTTGCCCGCGCCGAAGGTCATCTCGGCGACTCCGGCCGCGTCCGCGTCGTTCAGGATGGTGACGGGCTGACCGATCCGCTCACCCAGCAGCGTGCGCGCGTCCGTGTCGATCCATCCCTTGTCGACATTGGCCGCGGTACGCGTGATGCCGTCCGTGACGACCCCGGGGAAGGTGATGCCGACGGGGCCCGTCCAGTCGAAATGACCTACGACCTCGGCAACGCCGTCGGCCACGCCCTTGGGCGTGGCCGGGTGCGGTGTCAGCACCTTGTGGCGCTCCCGCGCCAGGTCTCCGCGGTCCAGGTCCACGGGAGCGCCCTTGATCCCGGATCCGCCGATGTCCACGCCGAAGATCTCCATGGAACCCACGGTACGGGCAGGCCGGGCCCCTTGCGCGGCTACTCGGCGGAAAGGGCGGCGGCCTCGGCGCGCAGGTCGCGGCGCAGCTCCTTGGGGAGGGAGAACGTGATCGACTCGTCGGCCGTCTTCACCGTCTCCACGTCCGCGTAACCGCGCTCTTGGAGCCATTCCAGGACGCCGTCGACGAGGACGTCGGGGACGGAGGCGCCGGACGTCAGACCGACCGTGGTCACGCCCTCCAGCCAGGCCTCGTCGATCTCGTCGGCGAAGTCGACCAGGTGGGCGGCGGGGGCTCCGGCGTCCAGGGCGACCTCGACCATGCGAATGGAGTTCGAGGAGTTCTTGGAGCCGACCACGATGACCAGTTCGGCGTCCTCGGCGAGCTTCTTCACCGCGATCTGGCGGTTCTGCGTGGCGTAGCAGATGTCGTCGCTGGGCGGCGAGAGGAGGTTGGGGAACTTCGCCTTGATGGCGTCGACCGTCTCCATCGTCTCGTCGACGGACAGGGTGGTCTGGGAGAGCCAGACGACCTTCGACTCGTCGCGGACCTCGACGTTCGCGACGTCCTCGGGGCCGTCGACCAGCGTGATGTGGTCGGGGGCCTCGCCGGAGGTGCCGATGACCTCCTCGTGCCCCTCATGGCCGATCAGGAGGATGTCGTAGTCCTCCTTGGCGTACCGGACGGCTTCCTTGTGGACCTTGGTGACCAGCGGGCAGGTCGCGTCGATGGTGGCGAGCTTTCGCTCGGCGGCCTCCGCGTGGACGGTGGGCGCGACTCCGTGCGCGGAGAACATCACGATGGATCCCTCGGGCACCTCCGCGGTGACGTCCACGAAGATCGCGCCCTTCTTCTCCAGGGTCTGCACGACGTACTTGTTGTGCACGATCTCGTGGCGGACGTAGATCGGGGCCCCGTACTGCTCCAGGGCCTTCTCCACGGCGATCACGGCACGGTCCACGCCCGCGCAGTAGCCACGGGGTGCGGCGAGCAGGACACGACGGGCAGGAGTTGCAGTCATGCGTCCCATCGTAAGGCCGTGGCGAACAGGCGCGAGGACGGCCGGGTCGGGAGACTGGTCACGGTGCGTTCGTGGGAAATGGCTGATGGTGATGGAGGGGCGATGGCGTCGGTTCCGGAGAGCGGTTCGGGGAGCGGTGCGGGCAGCGGGACAGGGAGCGGTTCGGGCGGCGGTGGTACGGGCAGCAGTACGGAACCGGGCAAGCTGCGGCGGACGCTGGGATTCCGGGATCTCGTCGTCTACGGGCTCCTCTTCATCGCCCCGATGGCCCCCGTCGGGGTGTTCGGCACCCTGGACGCCAAGTCCGGCGGCGCGGTCGCGCTCGTCTATGTGGTGGCCACGGTGGTCATGGGGTTCACCGCCTTCAGTTACGCCCAGATGGTGCGGGTCGCCCCTTTCGCCGGTTCGGTCTTCACATATGCCCGCAAGGGGCTCGGGGAAGGGCCGGGGTTCATCGCCGGGTGGATGGCCATGCTCGACTACCTGCTGATCCCGGCCGTCGCCTACCTCTTCTCCGGGATCGCGATGAACGCGCTGGTCCCGGAGGTCTCGCGGTGGGTGTGGACCGCGATCGCCGTGCTCGTGACCACCCTGCTCAACCTGTGGGGCGTGCGGGCGGCGGCCCGGGTCGGCTTCACGGTGCTGGCCATGGAGATCGTGGTGCTGCTGGTCTTCGTGGTCTCGGCCGTGGTCGTCCTCGTGCGGGACGGGGCGCAGCGCGGCTGGCTGACTCCGCTGACGGGGGACTCCGGCTTCTCCATGACGGCGGTGCTGGGGGCCGTGTCGATCGCCGTGCTCTCCTATCTGGGCTTCGACGCCATCGCCTCGTTCGCCGAGGAGGTGACGGGCGGCTCGCAGAAGGTGGCGCGGGCGGTGCTGTTCTGTCTGGTGCTGGCCGGCGTCCTGTTCGTGGCGCAGTCGTATCTGGCGGCGTTGCTGGAGCCGGTGAGCTCGGCGGAGCTGGCGGCGGACCCGGCGGCGCAGGGGTCGGCGTTCTACGACGCGGTGGACGCCTCGGTGGGAACGTGGCTGCATGACCTGGTGGCGGTCAGCAAGGCGATCGGCGCCGCGTTCGCCGCGCTGGCGGGGCAGGCCGCCGCCGGGCGGCTGGTCTTCGCGATGGCCCGGGAGAGGCGCCTGCCGCACTTCCTCGCGAAGGTCGACCCGTCGTCGGGCGTGCCGCGGGTGGCGATCCTGTGCGCGGCGATCGTGACGCTGGTGGCCGCCGTGTGGGCGGCCCGGCGCGACGACGGCCTGGACCATCTGGTCTCCGTCGTGGACATCGGCGCGCTGACGGCGTTCATCCTGCTGCACGCGTCGGTGGTCGGCTGGTTCGCCGTACGCCGGATGGAGGGCCCGCCGGTGTGGTGGCGGCACGTCCTGATCCCGGTGGTCGGCGCGGGGGTGCTGGTCGCGGTCATCGTGGAGGCGACGGCGTCCTCCCAGGTGGTGGGCGTCTGCTGGCTCGGGGTGGGGCTCGTGGTGCTGGCGGTGCAGGGGGCGGGCCGGCGGGGCGGCGGTATGGAGGACCCGGGTGGAGCGGAGAAGGGTGCGCCGGTTCCGTAGGACTGCCAGGCCGTGGCGTTCTGTACGGCTCCGCGTCCCGTACGGCTCCGCGTCCCGTACGGCTTCGCGCTATGTACGGCTTCGGCGGTGTGCGGGCGACGCGGGCCCCGCGCGGGGCGGGGGGCCTGTCGGTGGCTGCCGATACGCTCGCCCGTATGGCTCTCAACACGTCCGCGGAAGCGCCGCTGCCCGTCGGTGAGGTGTCCCGGCTCATCGGCGGCTGGATCGACCGGCTCGGCGCCATCTGGGTGGAGGGGCAGATCACCCAGCTGTCGCGGCGCCCGGGCGCCGGGGTCGTCTTCCTGACGCTGCGCGATCCGTCCCACGACATCTCGGTGAGCGTGACCTGTTTCCGGCAGGTCTTCGACCGGATCGCCGATGTCGTGACGGAGGGCGCGCGCGTCGTCGTGCTGGCCAAGCCCGAGTGGTACGCGCCCCGGGGGCAGCTGTCGCTGCGGGCGACGGACATACGGCCGGTCGGCATCGGTGAGCTGCTCGTGCGGCTGGAGCAGCTGAAGAAGTCGCTCGCCGCCGAGGGGCTCTTCGCCCTGGACCGCAAGAAGCCGCTGCCGTTCCTGCCGCAGCTCGTCGGGCTGGTCTGCGGGCGAGCCTCCGCCGCCGAGCGCGACGTCCTGGAGAACGCCCGCCGCCGCTGGCCCGCCGTGCGCTTCGAGGTCCGCAACACCGCCGTGCAGGGGGTGAACGCGGTCGCCCAGGTGGTGCAGGCGGTCGAGGAGCTGGACGCGCTGGCGGAGGTCGACGTGATCGTGGTGGCGCGGGGCGGCGGCAGCGTCGAGGATCTGCTGCCGTTCTCCGACGAGCAGCTGATCCGGACCGTGGCCGCCTGCCGTACGCCGGTGGTCTCCGCGATCGGCCACGAGCCCGACTCGCCGCTGCTGGACCTGGTCGCCGATCTGCGTGCCTCCACGCCCACGGACGCGGCCAAGAAGGTCGTCCCCGATGTGGGCGAGGAGATGGAGCGGGTGCAGCAGTTGCGGGACCGGGCGCTGCGGACCGTACGGGGGCTGCTGGACCGTGAGGAGCGGGGGCTCGCGCATGCGCTGGGCCGCCCCGCGATGGAGCGGCCCCACCGCCTGGTGGACGAGCGCGAGGCCGAGGTGGACGCGCTCCTGGGGCGCAGTCGCCGGGTGCTCGGCCATCTGCTGGACCGGGCCGATTCGGAGCTGTCGCACACACTCGCCCGGGTCGTCTCGCTGTCGCCGGCCGCGACCCTGGAGCGGGGCTACGCGGTGCTCCAGCGGCCCGACGGGCACGTGGTCCGCTCCCCCGAGGAGGCCGGGGCGCCCGGCGAGCCGCTGCGGGCGCGGGTCTCGGAGGGCGAGTTCACGGTGCGGGTGGACGGGTGAGGCCGGGGGAAGTGGACGGGTGAGGCCGGAGGGAGCCGGAAGGCCGGACAGCCGCACCCGCGAGGGAACGGGGAGCGGGACGGCCCGGGAGCCGCGCCCGCCGGGACCGGGAAACGGGGCGGCCGGGGAGCCGGGACGGGAACGCAGGACGGCCGGGCGGCCGTATCGCAGGGGCCGCGGCGCCCACATGGTCGTAACAGCTCACGCTTAGGGTGGATCACATGACGGACGACGACGGGACGACGGCGGCTGCCGCCACGGGCACGCTCGGCTACGAGCAGGCGCGGGACGAGCTGATCGAGGTCGTACGCCGGCTGGAAGCGGGCGGCACGACGCTGGAGGAGTCGCTGGCCCTGTGGGAGCGGGGCGAGGAGCTGGCGAAGGTCTGCCGGCACTGGCTGGAGGGCGCACGCGCCCGGCTGGACGCGGCCCTGGCCCGCCCGCAGGAGGACGACGCCCAGGACTGAGCGAGCGAACGCCCGCGGGCTGAGCGGTCGCGGGCGCAGCGGTCGCGCGGTGATGGTCCGCGGTGGCGCGGCGGCGGCGCAGGGCGGTGCGAGGGTCTCCGCGCTCGGGCCGGAGGCCGTCGCGCAAGACAGATGTACTGTGCAATGGATCACTCCCGCCCGGTTTTAGTTGAAAGTTAACCTATCTCTGGCGTACGTTCGGGTCTTCTCCCCACCGCGTACGTTCGGAAGGTTTGCACCAGATGTCCCTCGTTCTCGACCCCGCCGCCCAGGACCTCCTCTTCCGTGAGGCCCGTACCGCCAACACCTTCACCGACGAGCCGGTGACCGACGAGCAGGTCCAGGCGATCTACGACCTGGTCAAGTTCGGGCCGACCGCCTTCAACCAGTCGCCGCTGCGCGTCGTCCTGGTCCGCTCCGCCGAGGGCCGCGAGCGCCTGGTCCGGCACATGGCCGAGGGCAACCAGCCGAAGACCTCCACGGCCCCGCTGGTCGCGATCCTGGCCGCCGACAACGAGTTCCACGAGGAACTCCCGGCGCTGCTCCCGCACTTCCCGCAGGCCAAGGACATGTTCTTCTCCGAGCGCCCGGTCCGCGAGTCGGCCGCCGGCCTCAACGCCGCGCTCCAGGCCGCCTACTTCATCATCGGCGTCCGCGCCGCCGGCCTGGCCGCCGGCCCGATGACCGGCTACGACGCCGCGGGCATCCAGAAGGAGTTCCTGGACGACGACCACGCCCCGCTGATGGTCGTCAACATCGGCAAGCCGGGCGAGGACGCCTGGTTCCCGCGCAGCCCGCGCCTCTCCTTCGACGAGGTCGTCACGACCGTCTGAGCCCAAGGCTCCACCCGAGCCCGGCGGCCCGTACGCGAAGGGGCCCCGGAACACCTGCTGGTGTTCCGGGGCCCCTTCGCGTACGCGGTTCGGCGCGGGCCCCGCCTCAGGAAGCCGACGCTGCGGGCGGCGTCGTCTTCAGTGCGGCGGCCATCTCGACCAGGCTCTCCTTCGGAGCCGAGCCGGTCACCACCGTGGTGTGCCCCTTGCCGGGCAGGACGAGGGCGTTGTACTTCGCGCCCTCCCAGTACTGCCACTCCCGGCCGGCCACCGTCTCCGTGCGCCCGGTGTCCTTGGCCTTCCGGCTGACCTCGGGGACGTACGTACCCGCGGCGACGGTCGACTGCTCGACCGCGACGTACCTGCGGTCCGCGTCGAGGAAGCCCAGGTGCCAGGCGTCGCCCGCGACGTCGTCGTACCGGACGGAGGTCGCCTTCCACTCCTTGGACAGACCCTCGGGCGCGGCCACCGGGTAAGGGGCGGCGGTCCGCACGGTCGCCAGTTCCACGGTGAAGTCGACGGCCTTGAGCGGATCGGCGTGCTCGTCCTTCGGGATGAACAGGTAGATGACGCCCGCGCAGGCGGCGATCACCAAGGTCGACAGGAGCATGTCCCGGACTGTCTGCTTGCCTCGCTTGCTTGCCACGGGATCCATGGTGGCACGCGGCCGGACACGCCCGGCCGCAGGGTGCCGCTCACGGTCGCGCCGCCGGAGGCGCTCATGCGTGACCCGGCCTGCTCATTTTATCGACCTACCGATAGAGTCACAGCACCCTCATATCCGGTCGTCGCCGTACAGAAAGGTGCGCTCCGATGTCCGAGCATCATCTGCCGTCCCAACTGGAGGTCTCCCCGGAGGCCCCCGACCGCAACCTGGCCCTGGAGTTGGTCCGGGTCACCGAGGCCGCCGCCATGGCTGCCGGGCGCTGGGTGGGCCGCGGCGACAAGATCGGCGCCGACGGCGCCGCCGTGAAGGCCATGCGGACCCTCGTCTCGACCGTCTCGATGAACGGCGTCGTCGTCATCGGCGAGGGCGAGAAGGACGAAGCCCCCATGCTGTTCAACGGCGAACGGGTCGGCGACGGCACCGGCGCCGAGGTCGACATCGCGGTCGACCCGATCGACGGCACCACGCTCAACGCCAAGGGCATGCCGAACGCCATCGCCGTGCTGGCGGCGGCCGACCGGGGCGCGATGTTCGACCCGTCCGCGGTCTTCTACATGGACAAGTTGGTGACGGGGCCCGAGGCGGCGGACTTCGTCGACATCAACGCGCCCGTGTCGGTCAACATCCGGCGTGTGGCACGGGCGAAGAACTCCATGCCCGAGGACGTCACGGTCGTCATCCTCGACCGGCCCCGCCACGAGGGCATCGTCAAGGAGATCCGGGAGACGGGCGCGCGGATCAAGTTCATCTCCGACGGCGACGTCGCGGGCTCGATCATGGCGGCCCGCGAGGGCACCGGCGTCGACCTGCTGATGGGCATCGGCGGGACGCCCGAGGGCATCATCTCGGCGTGCGCCATAAAGTGCCTCGGCGGCGTCATCCAGGGCAAGCTCTGGCCCAAGGACGAGGCGGAGCGGCAGCGGGCGCTGGACGCGGGCCACGATCTGGACCGGGTGCTGTCGACCGACGACCTGGTCAGCGGCGACAACGTGTTCTTCGTGGCGACGGGGATCACCGACGGTGAGCTGATGCGCGGTGTGCGGTACCGCGCGGAGACGGCGACCACCGAGTCGATCGTGATGCGCTCCAAGTCCGGCACGATCCGGTCGATCTCCTCGACTCACCGGCTGTCGAAGCTGCGCGCCTACAGCGCCATCGACTTCGACCGCGCGAAGTAGTCGGCGGCGACCAGCGCGAAGCAGTCGGCAGCCGGAACGGCTGCCGAACAGCTGCCGGAACGGGGAGGGTGCGGGGAGCGGACCATCGCTCCCCGCACCCTCCCCGTCGCATGTGCGCGAATTCCGGGCGGGGACTCGTTCAGCCCGCCGCCGCTATGTGCTCCGACGCCGTCGCGGCGGCCGTGAGCTCGATGTCCCGCCGTCGCCGCCGGGCCAGCGCCACCCGGCGCTCCGCGGCGGTGAGCCCGCCCCATACCCCGTACGGCTCGGGCTGCATCAGCGCGTGCTCCTGGCACTCCACCATGACCGGACACCGGGCGCAGACCCGCTTGGCGGCCTCCTCGCGGGCCAGCCGGGCAGCGGTCGGTTCCTTCGACGGGGCGAAGAACAGGCCGGCCTCGTCGCGGCGGCAGGCCGCATCGGAA
Organism: Streptomyces sp. NPDC026589; assembly: GCF_040638385.1. NCBI lineage: Bacteria > Bacillati > Actinomycetota > Actinomycetes > Kitasatosporales > Streptomycetaceae > Streptomyces > Streptomyces sp. NPDC026589. The sequence continues at coordinate 142,247 of NZ_JBEZYG010000012.1, read as the reverse complement.
TGCCAGGGGCCCGCGTCGTCCTCCCGGGCGGGGGTCCGCTGGGCCGGAACGGCGGCGACCTGCAGAGGCTGATGCGGCGGTTGCAGCACGGTCTACTCCTGACGACGGCTACGGCTTCGCGAGCGAGAGTCGATGCAGCACTCCCTACCCGCTGTGCGTACGCCTATGCACTGAGTGGCACCAGCGCGCGGCGCACCGTAATGCGCCCCCGCGGCTTTATGGCCGATTACCGGAGGTCGCGCGCCCCGCCGTATGTCGTGCGCCCCGCCGTATTCAGTAGCCGAGATGTTTGCGCAGCCGCTGCTGGAGGTCCGCGACGAACTTGCCCCGCTTCGGCCTGGCTTCCACGCTTCCGAACACGGAATAGCCGTTGACCACGACGACCGGTGCTTCCGCATCCGGCGATTCGAGCGTCCGCACTTCGAAGCTGCCGAAGACGCCCGTACCGCTGCCGCGCAGGGAAATATTCTCCGGCACCCGGACGTCGACGCTGCCGAAGATGGACGTCGCATTGATAACGGTGAGGCGTTGGCCGAAAAGCGCTTCGGTCAGATCGATCTCCACGCTGCCGAAGAGCGCGAAGGCGTTCGTCCGGCCGCCGACCCGCCAACGGCCCTTGCGGTTGGCGCTGCTGAAGACCGCGACGAGATTCTCCGCGGGGCCGTCGGGGGCCTCGGGACCGTAGGCGTACGGCTGGGACTCCGGGCGGGCCGTGGAACCGGAGGCGGCGGGCAGGTCCCGGACCATCGGCTGGAGTTCGCCGACGGTCTTGGCCCGGTAGACCAGGTCGATCCGCTCCGCGTGCTCGTCCGCCGTCAGACGACCCTCGGCCATCGCCTCCCGCAGGATGTCCGCGATCCGGTCGCGGTCGGCGTCGGAGGCGCGGATGCCATCGCCGTCCAGGGCTTCGGCGGGCGGCCGGGCGGCCGGCGCGTGGGGCTGCTGGGGCTGCTTCTCTAGGTCCACCGCCCCAGCGTACCCAAACGCGATAGATCGCGACTACCCCTCCAACCGGCGTGCCCCGGCCCCGCACCCGCCTTCCGGGGGCGGGATCCAGGTGAGCCTTACCTCACAGGATCCTCCCGGGGGCGGCGCTCTACCCTGGTGGATGCGCTGCCCGAGGGAGGTCAGCCGCCGTCGCCGAGTGAGGAATGGCCGTCATGGCAGAGTTTGCGTACTCCGATCTGCTCCCCCTGGGGGAGGACACCACGCCGTACCGTCTGGTGACCGCCGAGGGCGTCTCCACCTTCGAGGCCGACGGCCGGACGTTCCTCAAGGTCGCGCCGGAGGCGCTGCGCACCCTGGCCGCCGAGGCGATGCACGACATCTCGCACTACCTGCGTCCGGCCCACCTGGCGCAGCTGCGGCGGATCGTCGACGACCCGGAGGCGTCCTCCAACGACAAGTTCGTGGCGCTGGACCTCCTGAAGAACGCCAACATCGCCGCGGCGGGTGTCCTGCCGATGTGCCAGGACACCGGTACGGCGATCGTCATGGGCAAGCGCGGACAGAACGTGCTGACCGAGGGCGGTGACGAGGAGGCCCTGTCGCACGGGATCTACGACGCGTACACCAAGCTCAACCTGCGCTACTCGCAGATGGCCCCGCTGACCATGTGGGACGAGAAGAACACCGGCTCCAACCTGCCGGCCCAGATCGAGCTGTACGCCACCGACGGCGGCGCGTACAAGTTCCTCTTCATGGCGAAGGGCGGCGGCTCGGCCAACAAGTCGTTCCTCTACCAGGAGACGAAGGCCGTGCTGAACGAGGCCTCCATGATGAAGTTCCTGGAGGAGAAGATCCGTTCGCTGGGGACCGCGGCCTGCCCGCCGTACCACCTGGCGATCGTGGTCGGCGGCACGTCGGCGGAGTTCGCGCTGAAGACCGCCAAGTACGCCTCCGCGCACTACCTGGACGAGCTGCCGGCCGAGGGCTCGCCCACCGGGCACGGATTCCGGGACAAGGAGCTGGAGGAGAAGGTCTTCGAGCTGACGCAGCGGATCGGCATCGGCGCGCAGTTCGGCGGCAAGTACTTCTGCCACGACGTGCGCGTGGTGCGGCTGCCCCGGCACGGGGCCTCGCTGCCCGTCGCCATCGCCGTGTCCTGCTCCGCCGACCGCCAGGCCACCGCGAAGATCACCGCCGAGGGCGTCTTCCTGGAGCAGCTGGAGAAGGACCCGGCGCGCTTCCTCCCCGACACCACCGACGAGCACCTCGACGGGGCGGGCGGGGACGTCGTGGAGATCGACCTCAACCGGCCGATGGACGAGGTGCTGGCCGAGCTGACCAAGTACCCGGTCAAGACCCGGCTCTCGCTGACCGGGCCGCTGGTCGTGGCCCGCGACATCGCGCACGCCAAGATCAAGGAGCGGCTGGACGCGGGCGAGGAGATGCCGCAGTACCTGAAGGACCACCCGGTGTACTACGCGGGCCCGGCGAAGACGCCCGAGGGGTACGCCTCCGGTTCCTTCGGCCCGACGACGGCCGGCCGGATGGACTCGTACGTGGAGCAGTTCCAGGCGGCGGGCGGCTCGAAGGTGATGCTCGCCAAGGGCAACCGCAGCAAGCAGGTCACCGACGCCTGCGACGCGCACGGCGGCTTCTACCTCGGCTCGATCGGCGGCCCCGCGGCCCGCCTCGCCCAGGACTGCATCAAGAAGGTCGAGGTCGTCGAGTACGAGGAGCTCGGCATGGAGGCGGTCTGGCGCATCGAGGTCGAGGACTTCCCCGCGTTCGTCGTCGTCGACGACAAGGGCAACGACTTCTTCACCGAGCCCGCCCCGGCTCCGACGTTCACCAGCATTCCGGTGCGGGGGCCGGGTCTCGGCTGACCCCGCCCCGTAGACGTCACCGGGAGGGCCCGTCCGCGCGGACGGGCCCTCCCGCGCGTTATCGGCCGTCCAGCAGGCCCGATGTCGCGACCAGATACCCCAGTTGCGCGCGGCTGTTGCTGCCCAGCTGCTCGGAGACCTTGCGCATGTGCTCGGCGACGCTGCGGCGGCTCATGCCGATCCGGCGGGCGATGGCGGCGTCCGTCTCGCCGTTGACGACGGCCTGGAGGATGGTGCGCTGGAGGTCGGAGGTGACGACGGGGGTGCGCAGCGGCGCGCGTTCGGGGCGGACCGGGACCGCCCGGGACCACGCCTCGTCGAAGTGGCGGGCCAGGAAGCGGACCAGCGACGGGTGCTGGACGCGCAGGGCGGTGTGCGGTTCGTCGGAGAACGGGATGAGGGCGAGGTCCTGGTCGAAGACGATGAACCGGTCGGCGACCTCCGCCAGGGTCCTGACCTCGGCGCCCTCGGCGGTCACCTGCTCGATGTAGGCGAGCGTGGTGCGGTCCGAGCGGACGGTGTGCTGGTAGAGGGTGCGCTGCCGGATGCCGCGGCGCAGGTTGCCCAGGTCGCGCGGGAGCGACTGCTCCAGGACGTGGGCGGGGCGCCCGCCGCCGGGGTGGGCGGTGCGGACCTCGGCGCGGCAGCCGCTGACCCCGGCGTCCAGGGCCTTGCCGATGACGGCCGTGCCGGAGAGCCGGGTGAGGACGGGGCGTTCCTGCCGGTGCATCTCGGCGTAGAGCCCCTCGAAGGCGGCGAGGGTGGCGCGGGCGGAGCGCAGGGTGCGGCGCTGCTCCACGATCGCCTCCTCGATCGGGGCGAGCGCGGCGAACGAGGCGGTCTCCGGCGGTACGGGGATGAGGTAGCCGGGTGATTCCTGGTCGGCCACCATCAGGTGCAGGGACCGCAGGCAGGGGGGCGCGGCGCCGGCCGGGAGGCGGCCCTCCGTCAGCGCACGACGATAGGCCGCGAGCGCCGCCTCGCAGGGTTGTTCCGGTATCGACCGGTCCGAGGGTGATTCACGGCAATCACATACCGGTGAGGGGGAATGATCGTCCTTCACAAGGATGCAGATTACCTTTGTGCAATCGTGAGGCCCCCGTCCGGCGTCCGTGCTCGACGAGTATGTCCGGGTGACATCTGGAATGGGCAGTGCGGACGGGCCGAAGGCGGACGAGGCGGACGGCGGTGCCCGGAAGTCCCGGGAGGCCCAGGAGGATCGGGATACCGCGGTCTCCGAGCGCCGTTTTCGATTCCTCGTCGCCGGATACGCGGTGTCTTCCTACGGCACTTTCCTGAATATGGTGGCGCTGAATCTCTTCGTCTACGAGACGACGGGCCGGGCGCTGGCCATGGGGCTGTTCATGGCCGTGCGGCTCGCCTCCGGATTCGTCGCCGGCCTGGTCGTGGGCGGCCTGCTCGCCCGTTTCAGCGCGAAAAACATCATGCTGTGGGCGAATGTCGGACAGGGCGCCGTGATGCTGGTGCTCATCCTGGCGCCGGACGGACTGCTGACCGGGGCGCTGATGGCCGTCTCGGTGGTGATCGGGGCGTGCGGAACGCTGTTCATGGTGGCGCTGCGCAGTTCGATCCCGGAGATGGTCGGGGAGGACCGCAGGGCCTGGGCGAACTCCCTCTCGATCACCGGCCGTTCGCTGGCCATGGTGGCGGGGTTCGCCTCGGCGGGTGTGGTGGTGTCCCTCGTGGGGTACACGGCGGCCTTCGTTGTCGACATGGCGACGTTCGTGGCCTGCGCGGTGACGGTGGCCCTGCTGCCGATCGCCGGAGGCAAGGGAGCGGACGCCGCCAAGGGAGCAGGCGGCAAGGGAGCGGACGCCAAGGGAGCGGATGGCACGGCCGCCAGGGGCTCCGGGGCCGGGCTGGACGCCTCGGGCGCCGCGTCCGCGAAGGGCGGCAGGCGCTGGCGGCCCGTGGCCTTCCTCGCCCTGGCCGCCGCACCCGGGATGGGCCTGATGGTGGCCCTGCGCGGGGTCGACGCGTTCGGCTCCTCGTCCCACAACGCGGCGCTGCCGATCTACTCCACCTCGCTCGACGCGTCGAATCCCGCGGTGTTCGTCAGCGCTTTCTGGTGCGTGTGGGCACTCGGCAACATCGGGGCCCAGCAGGTGATCCAGCGGTACGCGCAGCGCACCGGACGCTCCGTGGGGGCGCTCGGATTCGGCTACGGCACGGTGGTGATGTCGGCGGCGTTCATCGCGGCGTTCGCCGGGTTCCCGCTGGCCGTGACCGCGGTGATCGCGCTGATCGCAGGGGCCGCGGACGGCCTCACCGAGGTCGCGTACACCTCGCATCTCCAGACACTTCCGGCCACCTTGCGCGGCCACGCCTTCGGTCTTTCGGCCACTTTCGAGAACCTCGGCTTCGGCGTCGGCATGATCCTTGTGGCGGCGGCCCTCGACCGGTTCTCCCCGCTGGCCGTGGTGGGCTGGTCCCATGGCGCCGCCATCGTCGTCGCCGTGGTGTTCCTGCTGAGGGTGGCGGGAACGCGGCGGGTGGGGCGTGCGGGGCTGCGAAAGGAAGAAGCCGTTGAGGGACGACCGGATCGCGGTGATCGGGACGGCGCTGAGGTTTCCGGGGGCTGACACCCCCGAGGCGTACTGGCGCGACATCCGGGCGGGGGTCGGCCACGTACGCCGTTTCACCCGGGCCGAGTTCGCCGCGGCGGGGGTCCCGGCGGCGGAGTACGAGCGACCGGGGTTCGGCGGGGCGAGCGCGCTCCTGGCGGACGTGGACGGCTTCGACGCCGGGTTCTTCGGGATGAGCGGGCGGGAGGCTGAGCTGACCGATCCGCAGCAGCGCCTCTTCCTGGAGTGCTGCTTCCACGCCCTGGAGGACGGGGGTTACGCGGGCGGCGAGGACCGTTGCGCGGGCGGCGACGGCGGCCCCGTACGGATCGGGGTGTACGGCAGCTCCGGTTACCGCCTGTACTCGCTGCACAGCTACCTCGCCGAGAACCTGGCGGGGGAGGCCGGCTCGGGCGACTGGATGACCGCCAAGCAGGTCCAGGTCGGCAACTACCCCGACTTCACCGCCACCCGGGCTGCCTTCCGGCTCGGTCTGACCGGTCCCGCGCTGACCGTCTCGACGGCCTGCTCCAGCGCTCTCGTCTCGGTCCATCTGGCCTGCCAGGCGCTGCGCGCCGGGGACGCGGAGCTGATGCTGGTGGGCTCCGCCGCCCTGCATCTGCCGGGGGTCACCGGCCAGGTCCCGGTGAAGGGCTCCACCCTCTCTCCCACCGGCACGGTCCGGGCCTTCGACGCGGACGCGGACGGCACGGTCGGGGGGAACGGGGCCGCCGCCGTCCTCCTCAAACCGCTGGCACGCGCGCGGGCCGACGGCGACACCGTGCACGCGGTGATCCTGGGCTCGGCGGTCACCAACGACGGCTCGGACAAGGCGACCAACGACCGTACGGGGAGAGGGGGGTTCGCCGCCCCCGGGGTCGCCGGGCAGCGGGACGCGGTGCTCGGGGCGCTGCGCGCGGCGGACGTGGACGCGGCGTCGATCGGCTATGTGGAGGCGCACGGGACGGGCACGCTGAAGGGCGACCCGATCGAGTTCGCGGCCCTGACCGAGGCGTTCCGCGCGCACACCGACCGGACCGGCTTCTGCGCGCTCGGCTCGACGAAACCGGCCATCGGCCACCTGGACAGCGCGGCGGGGCTGGCGGGGCTGATCAAGGCCGTCGAGGTGCTGCGGCACGGAGTGGTCCCGCCGCTGGTGAACTTCTCCCGGCCCAACCCGGCGCTGGCGGTGGACGACAGCCCGTTCCTGCTGCCGGTACGGGAAAGTGCCTGGCCGCTGCCGGGGGTGCGGCGAGCCGGTGTGCACTCCATCGGCATGGGCGGTACGAACGCTCATGTGATCCTGGAACAGGGGCCGGAGACCCCGCGCACCGCGTCGGTCTCCGGCGATGTGCCCGCGCCCGCGCTGCTGCCGCTCTCGGCCGCCGACGGGGACGCGCTGCGGGCGTACGCCGCCGCGCTGCGGGACCGCCTGGCGGGCGGATCGCCGCCCTCCCTCGCCGATCTGCTGACCACCACCGCGCTCGGGCGGCGGCATCTGCCGCACCGGCTGGTCGTCACGGGTGCGGATCCGGTGGCCGGTCTCGACGCGTTCCTGTCCGGGGCCCCGGAGGGCGAGGCGTACACGACCGGGGTCGCCGAGGGCGTACGGGAGCGGCGGCCGGTGTTCCTCTTCAGCGGCCAGGGCGGCGGGCATCCGGGCATGGGCGCGGAACTCGCCGCGCGCTTCCCGGTCGTGGCCGAGGTGCTCGACGCCTGCGCCCAGGTGTACGCGGAGGAGGCCGGGCGGGACGACTTCCTGGACCGGGTCGTCGGCGGACGGGGTCCCGAGCGGTGGGACACCGCCTTCGCGCAGCCCGCCCTGTTCGCCCTCCAGCTCGCCCAGGCCCGGCTGTGGGAACGGCTCGGGGTCACCCCGGCCCGGGTCGCCGGGCACAGCGTCGGCGCGTACGCGGCACTGTGCGTGGCCGGGGCGCTGGAGACCGAGGACGCGATGCGGCTGGTGTGCGGGCGCGGGCGGCTGATGCAGGAGCGGACGGCCCCGGGCGCGATGGTCTCCGCGTTCGTCCGCCGGGCCCGGGTGCGGGAGCTGCTGGCCGCCGTCCCCGGGCTGGAGCTCGCCGTGGTCAACGGCGCCGCGCACCACGTTCTGGGCGGCCCGCCGGAGGCGGTGGACGCGGCACGGGCGCTGCTGGCCGCGCGGGGTGAGGCGTATGAGGTGCTGGCGGTGGACCGGGCCTTCCACACGGCGCTGCTCGACCCGGCGCTGGAGGACCTCCGGGTGCTGGCCGACAAGGCGGAACTCCGGCCTTCGCACACGGAGTTCGTCGACGGCATCGACGGCACGGTCCGCCCCGCCGGGTGGCGGCCGGACGCCGCGTACCTGGTCGCGCAGGCCCGCCGCACGGCGGACTTCGCCGCCGTCCTGGACCGGCTGGCCGGGTCCCCGCTGCTGCTGGAGCTGGGCCCGTCCGCCGTGCTGACGGGGATGGTCCGCCGGTCGCTGCCGGACGCGGTCTGCGTACCGACGCGGCGGTGGGAGCGGGCGGTGGCCGCGCTGCACTGTGGCGGGGCCGGGGTGGACTGGGCGGCGCTGCTCGACCGCTGCGGCGGCCGGCGCGTGCGGCTGCCCACGTATCCCTTCCAGCGCCGGTCACACTGGCGGGGCCCGGCCCCGTACACATCCCCGGTACCGCCCGGCCCGCCGCCCCCGCCCACCTCTCCGCCCCCGCCCACCTCTCCGCCCCCGCTCACCTCGCCCACCTCGCCCACCTCGCCCACCTCGCCCACCTCGCCCACCTCGCTCACCTCGCTCAGGGAGTTGACCGCCCCGACCGGCGGGGCCGCTCACCCATCCCCACGCTCCACGGAGGACCGCATGACCGAACAGGCCGTACTGGACAGGGTGCTGGAGCTGACCGCGCGCCATCTCGGCCACCGGCCCGACGAGGTCGCCGCCGACCGCACGTTCGTCGGCCTCGGCGCGGACTCGCTCCAGCTCATCGGGATGGTGCGGCAGTTGGAGGCCGAGTTCTCCACGGAGATCAGCATGCGGGAGGTCCTGGAGGAGGCGGGCACACCCCGGCTGACGGCAGCGCTGATAGCCGGGCGGCGGACTCCACCGCCGACGGCGGCGGTGGGGCCGGCGCCCGTGCCCGCGCCTGCTTCCCTGCCCGTGCCTGCTTCCGTGCCCGTGCCTGCGGCCGACGGGTCCGTGTACGCCACCAGGGCCGAGGTCGCCGCCCTCTCCGAGCAGCTGCGCCAACTGGCCGAGACCCAGGCCACGATGCTCACCCAGCTCTCCGAGGCCGTCGCCCTGCTGACCGCCCGCACCACGGGGACGGACGGCCGATGAGCACGGGGATACCCGAATCCGCCGAGGCCGGGAACGGGAACGGGGCCGGGAGCGGCGCCACCGCCCCCACCCCCGCCGACTCGGCCGCCGAGGCCGTGGCGCGGGCGGCGGAGCTGTCCCGCGCGCTCACCGCCCGGCTCGCGGAGGCCCGCCGCCAGGTCGAGGCGGCGGACGACACGGAACCCACCGCCGGGGAGGCCGCTCACGGCCCCCGTCTCGTCGTGGACGCGGCGGGCGGGATGGCGGGGGCGGGGGCCGACGAGGCCCAGCTGGCCCACACCGCCTCGCTGGTCCGGCGGTTCACCGAGCGCACCCGTACCTCCAAGGAGCTGGCCCAGCAGCACCGTTCGGTGCTCGCCGACAGCCGCGCCGTCGTGGGGTTCCGGGACGCCACGAAGGAGATGCTCTACCCGGTCGCGGCCCGCTCGGCGCACGGCTCCCGGCTCACCGACGTGGACGGCAACACCTACACCGACATCACCATGGGGTTCGGGGCACTTCTCCTCGGCCACGAGGCGGAGCCCGTCACCGAGGCCGTGCGCCGCCACCTCTCGGACGGGCTGCGCTTCGGCCCCCGGTCCCCCGACACCGGGGAGGCCGCAACCCTGCTCGCCTCGTTGACCGGCCTGGACCGGGTCGCCTTCGCCTCGTCCGGTACGGAGGCGAACTCGGCCGCGATCCGGCTGGCCCGCGCCGCGACCGGGCGCGACAAGGTCGTCATGTTCCGGGGCTCGTACCACGGGCACATCGACTCCGTCCTCGGCCGGCCGGGCGGGCCCGGGCAGCACGCCGTGCCCGTCTCCCGGGGCATCCCGGCCAGCGCGGTGGCGGAGCTGATCGTGCTGGAGTACGGGGCCCAGGAGTCCCTGGAGACGATCGACGCCCTCGGGGACGGCATCGCGGCCGTCCTCGTCGAGCCCGTGCAGTGCCGCAACCCTGGGCTGCGGCCGGTGGAGTTCGTCCGCTCGCTGCGCGAACTCACCGCCCGCCGGGGCATCGTGCTGCTCTTCGACGAGATGCTGACGGGGCTCCGCCCCCACCCACGCGGCGCACAGGAGCACTTCGGGGTGGTGCCGGACCTGGCCACGTACGGCAAGGCGCTCGGGGCCGGCTTCCCGATCGGCGCGGTGGCGGGGCGGGCGGATCTGCTCGACGGTGTGGACGGCGGGTTCTGGCGGTACGGGGAGCCCGGCGGCCCCTCGCGCGAGACGACGTTCATCGGCGGAACGTATATGCAGCACCCGCTGTCGATGGCGGCGGCCCGCGCGGTGCTCACCCACCTCACCGAGCGGGGGCCCGGCCTCCAGAGCGGGCTGAACGCCCGCACCCAGGCGCTCGCCGACCGGCTCAACGCGTTCTTCCGCGACGAGGAATTCCCCCTGGAGCTGGCCCACTTCGGGTCGATGTTCCGCTTCCGGCACCGCGCCGACCTGGAGCTGCTCTACCACCACCTCCAACTGCGCGGCGTCTACGTGTGGGAGTGGCGCAGCTTCTACCTCTCCACCGCCCACACGGAGGAGGACGTGAACAGGGTCGCGGAGGCGGTGGAGGGATCGCTGCGCGAGCTGCGCGACGGCGGCTTCTTCCCCCGGACCACCCGGACCACCCGGCCCACCGCCGTACCGCGCGCCGACGTACGGCGTCCCGCACCCGAGTTCGGCATCTACTTCTTCGGTGACTATCCGGAGACCGGCGGGAGCGACGGAGCCGGCGGGAGCGGCGTCCCGGAGGCGTACGACACCGTGCTGGAGACCGCGCGCTTCGCCGACGAGCACGGCTTCTCCTCCGTCTGGCTGCCCGAGCGGCACTTCGACTCCTTCGGCGGGATCTTCCCGAACCCCGCCGTGCTCGCCGCCGCCGTGGCCCGGCAGACCGGGAGCGTCCGCATCAACGCGGGCTCGGTCGTGCTGCCGCTGCACGATCCGGTGCGGGTCGCCGAGGAGTGGTCGGTGGTGGACAACCTCTCCGGCGGCCGGGTCGGCATCGGCTGCGCCACCGGCTGGCACGCCAGGGACTTCGCCCTGCACCCGGACCGGTTCACGGACCGGCGGCGGATCGCTTTCGACCACCTCGACGAGGTGCGCCGGCTGTGGCGCGGGGAGGCGGTGCGGCGGCGCACGGGCGAGGGCGCGGAGGCGGAGATCCGGATCCGGCCGCGCCCGGTGCAACAGGAGCCGCCGTTCTTCCTGGCAACCTCCGGCCAGCGGGCGTCGTACGAGGAGGCGGCCCGGCGCGGCCTCGGGGTCGTCACCAACCTGATGAGCCAGACCGTGGACGAACTGGCCGCGAACATCGCGCACTACCGGCGTACGCGTGCGGAGTGCGGGCTCGACCCGGCGGCCGGGCGGGTGACGGTGCTGGTGCACACGTATCTCGGCGACGACCACGCCACCGCCCGGGCCGAGGCGCTGGAGCCGATGGTGCGGTATCTGCGGTCATCGCTGCTGATGCGCTCGGCGGCCACCGCCGCGGGGTCCCGTCGCGAGGACGTGGCGGCGGCGGGCGAGGAGGACCTGGACTATCTGTTCCGCCGCGCGTACGACCGCTACTGCGACCGGCGGGCCCTGATCGGCACGCCGACGAGCGTCGCCCCGTTCGTCGACGCGCTGCACGGGGCCGGGGTGGACGAGATCGCCGCGCTGGTCGACTTCGGGATGGACCGGGAGCGGCTGCGGTCGGGGCTGGAGCACCTGGACGTGCTGCGCCGCCGGACGAAGGAGCGCGACGCCCGGCCCGAGGACACCGTCGCGCCCGCCACCTCGGCGCAGCGGCGGCTGTGGCTGGCCGCGCAGCTGATGGAGAACCCGGCGGCGTACAACGAGACGGGGGCCGTACGGCTGCGCGGTCCGCTGGACGTGGCGGCGCTGCAGGCGGCGGTGGACGGCCTGGTCGAGCGGCACGCGGGGCTCCGCACGGTGTTCCGGGCCGAGGAGGAGACGGGCGTCGTCCAGGTCGTGCGGAACGGGCTGCGCATCCCGTTGACGGTGACCGACGCCCGGGGGCAGGACGCCGAGCGGGCGATCGGGGCGCTGCTCGCCGAGGAGAGCGGCCGGGCCTACGACCTGGCCGGGGGGCCGCTGTTCACGCCCCGGCTGCTCCGGCTGGCCGAGGACGACCACGTCCTGGTGCTCGGTACGCACCACATCATCACGGACGGGCACTCGGCGGCGCTGATCGCCGGGGACCTCCAGGAGCTGTACACGGCGGCCCGCGCCGGACGGACGCCGGTCTTCGACCGTCCCGCCGGGACGACCGTCGGAGCCCCCGAGCCTGCGGCCGACGTGGCCGACCTGGCCTGGTGGCGCGAGCTGCTGGGCGACCGGCCGCCGGTGCTGGTCCTGCCCACGGACCGGCCGCGCGGTCGCCGGGTGGCGGGGCGCGGTGGGGCGGTGGCCCGGGCCGTGGGCCGGGAGCGGGCCGACCGGCTGCGGGAGTGGAGCGGGCAGCAGGGCGTGACCCTCTTCGCCACGCTGTGCACAGCGTGGCAGCTGGTGCTGCGTCGGCGGTCGGGGCAGGACGCGTTCCTGCTCGGCACGACGTTCGGGCGGCGGTCGCCCGCGACGGCGGACACGGTCGGGTTCCATGTGGCGCTGCTGCCGTTGCCGCTGTCCGCCACCGACGCGACCTCGCCGTCGGAGGCCGTACGGGCCACCGGGCAGGCGCTGTTCGCGGCGGACGAGCACAGCGGGGTGGACCTGGACGCGCTGCTGGCGGACGTCCATCCGGACCCGGGGAATCCGCGCCCGCTCGTGACCGTTTCGGTCGATCTGGACCGGGCGGTGCTGGCCGGAATCGACCTGCCCGGGCTGCGGGCCGAGGGGGTGGCGGCCGGGACGGAGTCGGCACCCCTGGAGCTGGCCCTGATGGCCACCCACGTTCGGGGCGGAGGCCTGCGGCTGCGGCTGCGCTACGACGCGGATCTGTTCGACGCGGCGACGGCGGAGGGGTATCTCGCCGAGCTGGACGAGCGGTTGGGCACGATGACGGCCCCGGGCACGGAGGGCACGGAGGTCACGGCCGTATCGGACACAGCGAACACAGCGGACACGGCGGCCGGGGCGGACGCGTCCGCGCCGGGCGCCGCGACGGAACCGGACGGCACCCGGACGGCCTCCGGCACCGCCGTGCTCCTCCGCGAGGTCTGGGAGTCCGTCCTCGGCCGAGCGGGCTTCGCCGCCGACGGCAACTTCTTCGACCTGGGCGGCAATTCGATCGCCGCGATCCGCCTGGTGAACCGGGTCCGGGACACACTCGGGGTCGACTACCCGCTGGCGGACTTCTTCGCCGACGCCACCCTGCGTGCCATGACCGAGCAGTTGGCGGGCGGCCCGGAGGCGGGCGGGCCGGACACGGACGGGACAGAGCCGGACGGGCCGGACACGCACGAGCCCGGGGCGGACGGGCCGGACACCAACAGGCCCGGGACGGACGTCGTGGCCGTCGTCGACCGCGCCCACGTCAGCGACCAACAGGCCCGGATGATCGCCGGGCACCACGCCATGCCCGACCCCGCCGTGTGGAACGTGCCGACGCGCATCACGTTCACCGGGGCGCTGGACCCGGCGGCCCTGCGGTCCGCCGTGACCGAGCTGGTCGCCCGGCACGACGGGCTGCGGATCAGGTTCGCGCAGGAGGGGGCGCCGGACGGGCCGTGGTGGCAGGAGGTGCTGGCCGCGGAGCCGGTGGCACTGCCGGTGGAGGATCTGACCGGGCTGCCCGCCGCCGAACGGCGGCCCCGGGCGGACGCCCTGTGCCGGGCCGACGCGGCGGCCCCCTTCGACCTGGGGCGGTCGCTCCAGCCCCGGACGCGGCTGCTGCGGGTCGAGGAGGACCGCTGGGAGCTGATGTTCGTCCTGCACCACGTCTGCGCCGACGGCTGGTCGCTGTCCGTGCTGCTCGCGGAGATCGCCGCGCTCTACACGGCGGCCGCCGCGGGCGTCCCGCACGGCCTGCCCGCTCCGGCGATGCAGGCGCCCGGGTACGCCCGGTGGCAGCGGGAGCGGCACGATCCCGGCGTCGAGGCGGAGCGGGCCGCGTTCTGCGCCCGTTACCTGGAAGGGGTGCCGTCCGCCGTCCCCGTACCGACGGACCGGCCGCGCCCGCAGAAGCTGAGCGGGCACGGGGACACCGTGCGCGGGGTCGCGACGGGTGAGGTGCGGGCGGCGGTGGAGAAGCTGGCGGCCGAGCGGCGCACCACGCCGTTCGCGGTCGCGGCGGCGGCCCTCGGGGTGTTCCTGGCCCGGCTGTCGGGAGAGGAGGACACCTTGCTGAGCGTGCCGTACGCCAACCGTGAGGACACCGCTTCGGAGTCGCTCGTGGCGATGACGTCCACCGCGGTGATGGTCCGCGTACGACTGGATTCGGCCAATCTTGACGAGACCTGCGCGGAGTTCGCGGTCCGTACGGGCGCGGGCGCGCTCGGTGCCATGGCGCATGTGCTGCCCACCGCGCGCATCATGCAGGCGATGCGGGACGCTGGCGCTGTCAGCGTCCCGGACCGGGTTCCGCACGTCCTGGCGTTCCAGAACTCCGTCGACACGGACATCGAGATCCCCGGGCTCCGGGTCGAGGTGGCCGATCTGGCACCGCCGCTTTCCCGCACCGAACTGTGCTTCGGACTTGCGCCGCGCCGGGACCCCGCGAAGGGTTATCGAACGTTCCTGGAATTCTCCACCGACCTGTGGGACCACACGACCGCCCACGACCTTCTCGCGTCGTACACCGACCTGCTCGCGGAGTTCAGTGCCCGGCCCGACCGGCCGGTGCGGGAACTCCTCGGGGGGCGCCCCTCGCAGGGGCCCCCGGGCGAAGTGCCCGGAGGCTCCGCCGGGGACGCCAGCGCCGGGCCCGACCAGCCCGGCGGACCGTCACCCTCCCCGTCACTGCCCAACACCGGAAAGGCGGACGCCGTATGACTCCGGCCCCCCACCGCAGCCACACCGACGACCTGCTCTCCTTCATCGCCGCCAGCCCTTCCCCGTACCACGTGGTGGCCAGTGCGGCCCAACGTCTGGAGAAGGCCGGTTTCCGCGAACTGCGCGGCACGGACGACTGGACGGGCGCGACCGGCGGCTGCTTCGTCAGCCGCGCCGGTGCGCTGATCGCCTGGTACGTTCCCGAGGACGCGCCCGCCCACACCCCGTTCCGGATCGTCGGCACCCACACCGACTCCCCGAACCTGCGGATCAAACCGGCACCGGACACCGGGACTTCGGGGTGGCGGCAGATCGGTGTGGAGATCTACGGCGGGGTCCCGCTGAACACCTGGCTCGACCGGGATCTGGGCATCTCCGGCCGCCTGGCCCTGCGCGGCCCCGACGGCGCCCCGCGCAGCCGACTCGTACAGATCGACGAACCCCTGCTGCGGGTACCCCAGTTGGCCATTCACCTGGACCGTTCGGTGAACGAGGGCGTGGCCCTGGACCGGCAGCGGCACATCGCTCCGATCTGGGCGCTGGGCGACCCGCGGGAAGGCGAGCTGCTGCGCCTTGTCGCTTCGTCCGCCGGGGAGGACCCGGCGGACGTGCTGAGCTGGGACCTGATGCTGCACGACGTCCAGCCCCCCGGATATCTGGGCGTGGACCAGGAGTTCGTGGTGGCGTCCCGGCTGGACAACCAGGTCTCGGTGCACGCCGGAGTAACCGCTCTGGTGGACGCGGCGACGGGGACCACGCAGCCCTCCTTCGTGCCGGTGCTGGCCGCCTTCGACCACGAGGAGGTCGGCAGCGGTTCCGAGACGGGTGCGCAGAGTCCGCTGCTGGAGCGGATCCTGTCGCGGTCCGTGTCGGCGCGCGGCGGCAGCGACGAGGACTGGTCGCGGGCGCTGGCGGGCGCGTTCTGCGTCTCCGCCGACATGGCGCACGCGGTCCACCCCAACTACGCGGAGCGGCACGACCCCGACCACCGCCCGATCCCCAACGGCGGCCCGACGGTCAAGGTGAACGTCAACCAGCGGTACGCCACCGACTCCACCGGCTTCGCGGTGTTCACGGCGGCGGCCGAGCGGGCCGGGGCTCCCTGGCAGCCGTTCGTCTCCAACAACGCGATGCCCTGCGGTACGTCGATCGGCCCGCTCACGGCGGCCCGCCTCGGCGTCACCACGGTGGACGTGGGGGTGCCCGGCCTGTCGATGCACTCGGCGCGCGAGCTGTGCGGCGTGCGCGACCCGGGCTATCTCGCCGCGATCCTCACCACGATCATGGTCGGAGACTGACGGACCCGCCCGGCCCCGCCGACGGGCGCGGTATCCGGAAGAACAGAAGAGAAGAACAGAAGAGAAGAGAACAGGAACGACCGTGGCCGACGACGAGACCGTCCTCATCTGCCTGCCCTTCGCCGGGGCGGGTCCCTCCTTCTTCACTCCCTGGCAGAAGCTGGCCCCGGAGGGTCTGCGGATCCTCCCGGTGTCGCTGCCGGGGCGCGAGAAGCGGTTCCCCGAGCCCGCCCACACCTCAGCGGCCCCGGCCGTCGACGACGCGTACGCGCAGGTGACGGCGGTCCTCGGTGAAAGGAGTGAAGGGGACGGGAGCGGCGGCCCGGTCGTGCTGTTCGGGCACAGCATGGGCGCGGTCCTCGCGTACGAACTGGCGCACCGGATCGAGCGGTCGGGCGGGCCGATCCGCCTGTCCGCGCTCGTGGTCAGCGGTGCGCCCGGCCCCTGGACGCCGCGCACGGACCGGGCTGACGGGCTGCCGGACGAGGAGTTCGCCGCCCGGGTCCGGGCGTTCGCCGGGTACGACCACCCGGCGCTGGCCGACCCGGAGATGCGGGAGCTGCTGCTGCCGACGCTGCGGGCCGACGTCCGGCTCCACGAGACGTATGTGCCGTCCACGGACAGCCCGTTGGGTGTCCCGGTCATCTCCGTTCGGGGGCGGGAGGACACCCTGGTCGGGGCGGCGGAGGCGGCCGAGTGGGGCCGGGTGACGACGGGGAAGCTCACGGTGGCCGAGCCGGCCGGCGGGCACATGTATCTCACCGAGCGGCCGGGCGAGCTGCTGGAGCTGGTGGCCGCCGAGGTGCGGGCGGCGAGGGGCCGGTGACGGGCGGCGACGACGGCGGCCGACCGGGGCCGGTTGCCGACGGCGGTGGTGGTGGTGCGGGGCCTGCGGCGGGCGGCTTTGGTGCCGAGCGTGCGGCCGACGGCGGTGGTGCGGGGAGCGTGACCGGCAGCGGTGGTGCGGGGCCTGCGGCCGGGGGCGGGGCCCGGCTCGCCGGGCGGACGGCGCTGATCACGGGAGCGGCGCGCGGTCTCGGCCGGGCCTGTGCCCTGGCCTTCGCCCGCCAGGGTGCGGACCTGGTACTGCTGGACGTGGCGGGCGAGTTGCCCGGGGTGCCGTATCCGCTCGGTTCCGCCTCGCAGCTCGCGCACACCGGGCGGCTCTGCCGCGAGGCGGGGTCCGCCGTACTGACCCGGCAGGCCGACGTCCGGGACCTGGCGGCGCTGGAGTCGGCGGCGGAGGCGGCCGAGGAGCGCTTCGGGCGGATCGACGTCCTGGTCAACAACGCGGGCATCGCCGCCCCTTCGGGCCGCCCGGCGCACGAGATCACCGAGGCCGAGTGGCAGCTGATGATCGATGTGGATCTGGGCGGTGCGTGGCGGGCGATCCGCGCGGTCGGTGGCCGGATGGTCGCTCAGGGGTCCGGCTCGATCGTCAACATCGCCTCGACGGCGGGCCTGGTGGGCTACCGGCACTTCGCGGGGTACGTCGCGGCCAAGCACGGCCTCGTCGGCCTGACGAAGGCGGTGGCCCTGGACTACGCGCCCCGGAAGGTCCGGGTCAACGCCGTGTGTCCGGGCTCGGTGCGGGACGACGAGGCGATGGAGGGCCGGATGCTGGCGGAGATCGCCCGCTCGCTGGAGGTCCCGGTCGCGGAGCACGGGGCCGCGTTCGTCCGGGACCAGCCGATGAACGCGCTGGTGGAGCCGGACGATGTGGCGAACGCGGTGCTCTGGCTGGCATCGGACGAGTCCCGGCAGGTGACCGGCAGTGTGGTGACCGTGGACGGCGGTTTCACCGCCCGCTGACCGTCCGCTGACCGCCGGTATCACCGTATCCCCCTCTGTGGACGAGGAGTTGTGCACGTGCCGCCTGCCCATCACACCCTGACGGTCCCCCTGCCGCCGACCGTCACCGACACCGCGCTCGCCGCCGGCCTCGCCACGGCGGCGGAACTGTGGTGGCCCGGGGAGCGCCGCCCCCGGCTGTGGACGGAGACCGTGCCCGCCCCGGCCGGCTCCGACGCCGCCGCCCGGCGGCGCGCGGCCGAGGCCCGCCGCCCGGTCGCGCCCGGACACCGGCTGCGCGCGGTGCTGCTGCGGTACGCGGGCGAGCACCCCGCCGACCTCGTCCTGACCGCCGACGGAGCCGCGCTGGACACCCGGTCGTTGCGGATCGTCGCGCGGGTGCTGCTGGGCGAGGTGCCGCTGGACGCGGTGACGCCGCACGACGGGCCGCTCCCCCCGGACCCGCGCATGGACGGGGAGACCCGGAGCCTCGCCGCCGCGCTCGCGCTCACCGCCGGGCGGTACACGGGCGCGGCCTCGGTGCGCGTCGCCGTCCCCGCACCGGCCCGGGACCGGCCCCCCTACGCGCTGGGGGCGCTCGACGGGTACGCGGTGTTCACGGCGGACCTGTCCCCGGGGCGCACGGTCGCGGACCTGCTCGCCACGGAGCCGGCCTCCCCGGCCGAGGGCGACAGTCCCCCCGCGCTGATGCTGGTGGCGGGCGACGGGGACGGACCCGCCACGCTGCCGACCGGTCCGGACGCACCCTCCGTACCGGCGAGTCAAGTGGAGCGCGTAAGGCAGCAGTTGACGAGCGGTGCGCCCAACACCCCGCTCCGGTTCCTGGATCCGCTGAGCAGGGCGGAGTCGGTGGCACAACTGACCGCAGGCTCACCACGAAGGGCCCCCGCCGCCCTCCGCGTCGACGAGGCCCCCGCCGCCCTCCGCGTCGACGAGGCCCCCGCCGCCCTCCGCATCGACGAGGCCTTCGCCGCCCAGGCGACCGCCCGCCCGGACGCCCCCGCGCTCACCGCCGGGCCTGCCACCCTCTCGTACGCCGAACTGGACTCCCGGGCCGAGGAGTTCGCCGACGGCCTGTACGCCCACGGTGTCCGCCCGGGCGATCTCGTGGGGCTCTGCCTCCCCCGCGGAGCCGACCTGGTGGCGGTGATGCTCGGCGTCCTGAAGGCGGACGCGGTCTACGTACCGCTGGATCCGGAGCATCCGGCGGACCGGCGGGAGCGCACCGCGAAGGACGCGGGGGTCCGGCTGACCGTCGAGGACCCGGCCGCCCTGACCGGCCACCCGCCCCGCCCCGCCGCGGAACGGCGGGAGGGCGGCGCCCCCGCCTACGTCATCCACACCTCGGGCTCGACCGGCCGCCCCAAGGGGGTCCTCGTCCCGCACGCCAACGTCACGGCCCTGGTCGACGCCGTCCGCGACGACTTCGGCCTCTCCCCCGACGACACCTGGACGTGCTTCCACTCGGCGGCGTTCGACTTCTCGGTGTGGGAGGTCTGGGGGGCGCTGCTGACGGGCGGCCGGCTGGTCCTCGTGGACCACTGGACCTCGCGCTCGCCGGAGGACTTCCACGCGCTGCTCGTCCGGGAACGGGTGAGCGTGCTGAGCCAGACCCCGTCGGCGTTCACCCAGCTCGCGGCTGCCGAACGGACGGGCGGTGACCTGTCCGCCCTGCGGCTGGTGGTGCTGGGCGGCGAGCCGCTGGACACCCGCCCGCTGCTGGGCTGGTTCGACCGGCACCCGGAGGACCGCTGCCGGCTGGTCAACATGTACGGGATCACCGAGACCACCGTCCATGTCACGGCGGCCACGGTGACCCGCCGCGAGGCGCTCGCCGGTTCCCGGTCGGTGGGACGGCCCCTGCCGGGCTGGACGGTCCGGGTCCTGGACGCGTACGGGCGGCCGGTGCCGCCGGGTGCGCCCGGCGAGATCCATGTGGGCGGGGCGGGCGTGGCCCTGGGCTATCTGGGCCGGCCCGCCCTGACCGCCGAACGCTTCGTCCCGGACCCCCTGGACCCGGCCGGGCGGCTCTACCGCAGCGGCGACCTGGGGCGGCTGCTGCCCGACGGCACGCTGGAGCACCTGGGCCGGATCGACGACCAGGTGAAGGTGCGGGGCTTCCGGATCGAGCCGGGCGAGATCCGGCACGTCCTGCTGGAGGACCCGGCGGTGTCGGCGGCCGCGGTCACCGTGACGGGCGGCGGGGGCGGGGACGCGGCGGCCGTGCGGATCGACGCGTACGTGGTCCCGGCCACGGGAGCGGACGAGGACGCCGGGCCCGTACGGGAACGGGCGGCCCGGCTCCTCCCCCCGCACATGGTGCCCACGACGGTGACCGTGCTGCCGGCCCTCCCCCTCACCGCGAACGGCAAGCTGGACCCGGCCCGGCTGCCCCCGCCCGGAGCGCGCCGGCCCCCTGCCGCACCGCCCCGCGAGACCGCGCCCACCCCCGCCGGCGTCCTCGCCGGTATCTGGCGGGATGTCCTCGGCGTCGAGGAGATCGGCCCGGACGACGACTTCTGGGACCTGGGCGGCAATTCGCTGTACGCGATCCGGATCGGCACCCTCGCCCGGGAACGCGGGCTGCCCGGCATCCCGCTGCGGCAGCTGTATCTGACGCCGACGCTGGGAGCGCTGTCCGAAGCGCTGGCCCGGGAGGCGTGAGAGGGGACATGACGAAGGGCATGACTGGGGGGCACGACGAGGGAGGCGGGGTGAGGGAGGCACGACGATGGAGGCAGGGCGAGGGGGCGACCGCACCGCGCCGGTCGCCCCCTCGCGCACAGTGGCTACACGAAACGCTGGTTCGCGCCGCCGTCGCACGTCTGGAGCTTGAGCGGGTCCTTGGCCCCCGCCAGCGTCAGACACAGACCGGTCGCGGCGGCCGGGCGGACGGTGCCCGCCTGCCGGACGAACTTCTGGTTGGCCGCGCCCGAGCAGTCCCACACGACGAGCGTGGCGCCGGTGTCGTACCTGGCGCCGGGCACGTCCAGGCAGCGGTCGTGGCTGAGCGCGGTGCGAGCCGTCTGCGTGCCGGCGTCGTACCACCAGCTCTGGTTGCGCCCGCCGTGGCAGTCCCAGCCGCCGATCGCCGTGCCGTTACGGGTGACCGAGGCGGGCACGTCCACACAGGCCCCGGTCGCCTCGTTCCTCAGCGGGGCGAACAGGTCGTCGAAGGCCGCTCCCGTCAGGACCGGGTTCCCCGTGCTCGCCGGGTCGGCGCAGCTCGCCTCGCGCAGCCCGGAGTCGTACAGCTGGGTGAGGCAGGAGGCGAAGGCCCGGTGGCCGGCCGCGTTGGGGTGGAAGGACTGCCGGACGGAGTTCTCGTCGGGCAGTCCCGGCTTGCTCACGTCGATGAACAGCCCGCGCGCCCAGGTGTTCTCGGTGCAGACCTCGTGGCCGTGGAAGAGCCGCGAGTTGTCGAGATAGGTGGCTCCGGTGGCGGTGGCGGCCTTGCGCATGCCGACCTGGAAGGCGGGCACGGCGGTGTCGCGGCCCCAGGCGGTGTCGGAGTCGTAGCCGAGTCCTCCGCAGACGAGCTTGCCGGGGAACTTCGGGTTGTCGCGGAAGTCCGGGCCGATCGGGCTGGGGTAGCCCATCAGGACGAGCTTGTAGTCGTTGTCTCCGTATCCGGCGTCCGTCATGACGGTGCGCAGGTCGCGGACGGTCTGCTCGACCTTGGGGACCAGGGCGTCGACGCGGGCCTGCCAGCCGCCCGCGTACTTCGGCTCGCAGGGCCCCTGGAGGCTGATGTAGCGGACCACGCAGTCGGTCATGACCGGGCCGAACTGGAGGTCGTCGTTGGCCCCGGCGACCAGGACGATCATCTTGATCCGGGTGTTGCGGGCCTTGATCGCAAGGCTGTCGCTCTGCACGAGCTCGTCGGCGTACTGCTTGTTTCCGCCGATTCTGATGTTTCCGGTATAGGCGCCGGAACACGAGACGTTGTACGTGACGTCCGCCGCGATGCCCGTGCGGTGGATGGCGGCGTCCGGTGAGCGGTGGCACCAGTTGTCCGGCCCGTTGGTGCCGGGGTCGTAGGTGCCGACACCCTCGCCGGAGATCTCGCTGTCGCCGAGCGAGATCAGCCCGGTCCTGCGGTCGCCGAGCGGCCGCTCGGCGGGGCTCCCGTACAGCTGGGTGGCCTCGGCGGCCCGGACGGCTTCCAGCGCGGGCGGGAGAGGAGTGGATGCGATAGAGCTGGTACCCGACTCCGTCGCGCCCGCGGGTCCGGCGGCGGCCATACCGCCGACGGCGGCCGCGAGAGCGACGGCGGCCGCGACCGTACAGCGGAGCCGGCGAAGGCTTCCGAGCCCTCGAAGTCTGGTGCTGGTGCGCCTCATTGCGCCTCCCGGTAGTGGTTACCCCCGGTATTTACTGGTCGGTAGGCGACTTGGGAATACATGGAACAAGAGAAGTGCTCATCTTTTTCAGGAGGTTTAAACACCATGGTCGACACGTCAGGTGACATGCCCGAGGGCAGCGGGTTCCGGATCGAGCACGACTCGATGGGTGAGGTGAAGGTCCCCGCGGGCGCCAAGTGGCGCGCCCAGACCCAGCGGGCGGTGGAGAACTTCCCCATCTCCGGGCAGCGTCTGGAGCGGGCGCACATCGAGGCGCTGGCCCGGATCAAGGGGGCGGCGGCCAAGGTCAACGCCGAGCTGAAGGTACTGGATCCGGACATCGCCGCCGCGATCCAGGAGGCCGCCGCCGAGGTCGCTTCGGGCCGCTGGGACGAGCACTTCCCGGTCGACGTGTTCCAGACGGGTTCGGGCACCTCGTCGAACATGAACACCAACGAGGTGATCGCCACCCTCGCCACCGAGCGCCTCGGCCGCGGGGTCCACCCCAACGACCATGTGAACGCCTCCCAGTCGTCCAACGACGTCTTCCCGTCCTCCATCCACATCGCCGCCACCGCCGCCGTCACCGCCGACCTGATCCCCGCCCTGGACCACCTGGCGGAATCCCTGGGGCGGAAATCGGCCGAATTCGCGGAGGTCGTGAAGTCCGGCCGTACGCATCTGATGGACGCCACCCCGGTCACCCTCGGCCAGGAGTTCGGCGGCTACGCGGCCCAGATCCGCTACGGCGTGGAGCGGCTGCGCGCCTCCCTCCCCCGGCTCGCCGAACTCCCCCTGGGCGGTACGGCGGTGGGCACCGGCATCAACACCCCGCCCGGCTTCTCCGCCGCCGTGATCGCGGAGGTCGCGGACGCCACGGGGTTGCCGCTCACCGAGGCCCGCGACCACTTCGAGGCGCAGGGCGCGCGGGACGGGCTCGTGGAGACCTCCGGCCAGCTGCGGACCATCGCCGTGTCCCTGACCAAGATCTGCAACGATCTGCGGTGGATGGCGTCGGGTCCGCGCACCGGCCTCGCCGAGATCGCGCTGCCCGACCTCCAGCCGGGCTCCTCCATCATGCCGGGCAAGGTCAACCCGGTGATCCCGGAGGCGGTCCTGATGGTCGCCGCCCAGGTCACGGGCAACGACGCGACGGTCGCCACCGCCGGCGCGGCGGGCAACTTCGAGCTGAACGTGATGCTCCCGGTCATCGCGAAGAACCTGCTGGAGTCCGTACGGCTGCTGGCAGGCGCTTCCCGGCTGCTCGCGGACCGTACGGTCGACGGCATCACCGCCGACGTGGAGCGGGCCCGCGCCTATGCCGAGTCCTCACCGTCCGTGGTGACCCCGCTCAACAAGTACATCGGCTACGAGGAGGCGGCGAAGGTCGCCAAGAAGTCCCTGAAGGACGGGACGACGATCCGCGAGACGGTCCTGGCCTCGGGCTACGTCGAGCGCGGCGACCTGACGATGGAGCAGCTCGACGAGGCGCTGGACGTGCTGCGGATGACGCGTCCGTGAGCGGGGGCGGGACGCCCGGTGACACCCGAGGGGGTCCCGGTGCCGTCCGGGAGCGCCACGTGAGGCCCGAGGGCGTCCGGCGGATCGGGGGCCGGGTGATCTGAGTCGCAGCGGGCCGGTGGGAGCGCTCCGTAAGATCTATCCATGACAGGTACGGGAGAGTGCGCACGCTGGGCGCCGGGGGACCAGATCCTCTGGCGCTACCGCGACAACGGCCGGGCCCACCGGGCGGCCGGCGTCCCGCCCGTGCACATCTGCCGTCCGGTGACCGTCGTCCAGGACACCGACGAGCTGCTCGCCGTCTGGATGGCGCCCGGCACCGAATGCGTGCGGCCGGTGCTGGCCGACGGCACCCAGGTGCACGCCGAGCCGCTGGCCACCCGCTACACCGCGCCGCGCACCACGGCCCGCTCGACCTGGTTCGGCTCCGGGGTGCTGAAGCTGGCCAGGCCCGGGGACCCGTGGTCGGTGTGGCTGTTCTGGGACCGGGGCTGGATGTTCCGCAACTGGTACGTGAACCTGGAGGAGCCCCGGACCCGGTGGTCCGGAGGGGTGGATTCCGAGGATCACTTTCTCGACATCTCCGTGAACCCCGACCGGAGCTGGAAATGGCTCGACGAGGACGAGTTCGCCCAGGCTCAGCGCGTCGGTCTGATGGACCCGGAGACCGCGGCCCGGGTCCGGGAGGCGGGCCGCGCGGCGGTCGAGGTGATCACCGGGTGGGGGGCTCCATTCCGGGACGGCTGGGAGCACTGGCGGCCCGATCCGCGGTGGCAGGTGCCGCCGCTGCCGGATGACTGGGACCGCACCCCTGCCCGTATGCCGTCGTGAGACCCTGGAGAGACCCTTCGGGCGGTCCGGTCGGCAGGTCCGGGCGCACGGAGGGCTGATCGCCGCAACCAGCGGGCGCCACACCGGAACTGACCACAAGTCACCACACCGGTCGTGCGGAGGGACGGGCCACGGACCCGGACGTTCCGCTCGGTCGCGGGAGCCACTACGAGGGGGTGGAGACGTGCACGCTGTCCGCTGCCCTCTCGCCGCGTCCGCCGCCGGAGGGGTCGCCCGTCGGCCATCTCCGGGGCGCTCGGTTTCGGCCCCTTCATCGGGGGCATCCGGTGACAGCCGTTGTTCTTCCCGCGCTTGCCGGGGCACAGTAGCGCCCCACGAGGTGACTGCCTCATACAACCGGCCCGGACGGACGGAATCCCACGCGTGACGGAGCACCCCACCTCCCACGAAGGCCGGCAGCCTCTGGCGGCCCGGCAGCAGGAGCGCACCCGGCCCCGGCAGCAGGACGCCGCGGCCGCGGCCGCCGCCGCGGCGGTCCCGGCTCCGGCCGCCGCGCCGAACCCGGGTCCAGGAGCGGCCGCCGTCTCCGAGGCGCAGGCGGCCACCCGCCGCGAGGGCGACCGGCTGCGCTTCGTCGGCGCGGCGACCCGGCGGATCGCCCGGGGCATAGATCTGGACGAGATCGTCCTCGGGCTGTGCCGGGCCAGCGTGCCGACGTTCTCCGACGCGATCCTCGTCTATCTGCGCGACCCGCTCCCGGTGGGCGACGAGCGCCCGGTGAGCCCGTTCGTCCTGCGGCTGCGCCGCAGCGACCGGCTGCGCGTCAGCGGTGAGGAGGGCGGCGAGACGTCCGGCTCCGAGACCGAGCGGCTGCGACCGCTGATCCTCGACCCGCAGGCCGACCTGATGCCCGCCGCCGAGCTGTGCGAGGTGCGGGCGGGCGGTGCGCTGGCCGAGGTGCTGCGCGGGGTGCGGCCGGTCTTCGGCGACTCCGCGGCGGCCCGGGCCGCCCTGCCGGAGCTGCTCGGCCCCGGCCGGTCCGTCCCCACCGGGCACCGGGCGATCCTCGCCCCGCTGCGCGGCCGGCGCCGGGTCATCGGGGCCGCGGTGTTCGTGCGCGGCACCGAGCGCACCCCGTTCGAGGCCAGCGATCTGCTGGTCGCGGCGCAGTTGGCGACGCACACCGCGCTCGGCATCGACAAGGCCGTGCTGTACGGGCGCGAGGCCTACATCGCCGACGAGCTGCAGCGCACGATGCTGCCCGACTCGCTCCCCCAGCCCACCGGCGTCCGGCTCGCCTCGCGCTACCTCCCGGCGGCCGAGACGGCCCGGGTCGGCGGCGACTGGTACGACGCGATCCCGCTGCCCGGCAGCCGGGTCGCGCTGGTCGTCGGCGATGTGATGGGCCACTCCATGACGTCGGCGGCGATCATGGGCCAGCTCCGGACGACGGCGCAGACCCTGGCGCAGCTCGACCTGCCGCCGCAGGAGGTCCTGCACCACCTGGACGAGCAGGCGCAGCGCCTGGGCAGCGACCGGATGGCGACCTGCCTGTACGCGGTCTACGATCCGGTCGCGCACCGGATCACCATCGCCAACGCCGGACACCCGCCGCCCGTGCTGCTGCACCTGGGCGGGCGGGCCGAGGTGCTGGTGGTGCCGCCGGGCGCCCCGATCGGGGTGGGCGGCGTCGACTTCGAGGCCGTCGAGCTGGACGCCCCGGCCGGCGCTACGCTGCTCCTCTACACCGACGGTCTGGTGGAGTCGCGGCTGCGGGACGTGTGGACGGGCATCGAGCAGCTGCGGGAGCGCCTCGCGGCGACCGCGCAGCTCACCGGGGCGGACCACTCGCCGCCGCTGGAGGCCCTCTGCGACGATGTGCTGGACATGCTCGGCCCGGGTGACCGGGACGACGACATCGCGCTGCTCGCCGCCCGCTTCGACGGGATCGCGCCGAGCGACGTGGCGTACTGGTACCTGGAGCCGGAGGACGCGGCTCCGGGCCGGGCCCGCAGGCTGGCCCGGCGGGCGCTGAGTCGCTGGGGTCTTGACGACCTGGCCGACGAGGTGGAGCTGCTGGTCAGCGAGGTCGTCACCAACGCGGTGCGCTATGCGGAGCGTCCGGTGACGCTGCGGCTGCTGCGGACCGATGTCCTGCGCTGCGAGGTCGGCGACGACTCGCCGCAGCTGCCCCGGCAGCGCCGGGCGCGGGAGACGGACGAGGGCGGACGCGGGCTGTTCCTGGTCAACCGGCTGGCCCGGCGGTGGGGGGCGACGCGTCTCTCGACGGGCAAGGTCGTCTGGTTCGAGATGGCGACCCGGGCCCCATAGCCGCCTCCGCCGCGAGTCGGCCGACGATATGCGTGTGGGGCGGGCCCGGAGGCCCGCCCCACACGCATGACGTCATACCGTCAGTGGCTCACTCTCCGAGCAGTCCGTTGCCGCCCGGCCGTTCGCCCGGCTGTCCGTCGTCCTCGCCGGGCTGGGGCGGGATCTCCGGGGTCGTGGGGGGCGTGGTGCTGGGCGTGGTGCTGGGCGGGGGCGGCGGCGTCGACGACGGGGTGTCGCTGGGCGTCCCGCTGGGCGTCTCCTCGGAGGGCGTGTCCGACGGGGTCGGGTCCTCGGACGGGGTGGGGTCCTCGGAGGGGGTGTCGGACGGCGTCGGCGGGGCGGGCACCTCGCCGCGCTCCACGTCCTGGAGGTCGAACGTCTTGCCGGACCCGCCGCCGAGGGCGCCGAGGGTGTAGTCGGCCCAGATCCTGGCCGGGAAGCCGCTGCCGCTGGCGCGGCCGGAGTTGGCCGTACCGGTCAGGGAGACCTGCTTGCGGCCGCCGTCACCCTCGCCGAAGAGGGCCACGACCGTGCTCAGCTCCGGGGTGTACCCGGCGAACCAGGCCGACTTGTTGTCCTCGGAGGTGCCGGTCTTGGCCGCCGCGTCGTAGGCGGGGCTGTTGGCCGCTCCCCCGGAACCGGCGTCGACGACCCCGGCGAGCCCCTTGGTCACGGTGTCGGCCGAGGCGCGGCTGATGGCCTGCTCCCGCTTGGGCTTCTCGGCGTTCACCGTGCGGTCGCGGTGCTCGGCGGACTGGAGGATGTGCGGGGTGACCTTCCGGCCGTGGTTGTCGAGCGTGGCGTACACGCCGGCCATGTCCCAGGTGGAGGCGTTCATGGTGCCGAGGGTGACGGCGGGGCGCTCGGGGAAGTTCTTGTCCGGTACGCCGAGGGCGAGCGCGGTCTCCTTCACGGCGGCGGGCGTCACGTCGACGATCATCTGCGCGAAGACGGAGTTGACCGAGCTGTTCAAGGCCTTCTGGACGGAGACCGGACCGTAACTGCGGTCGTCCTGGTTCTGCGGGGCGAACGGGGTGTCGCTGCCGACGACGGGCCGCTTGCTGGTGCCGTCGTACATCGTGTTGAGCCCGATCAGGCTGCCGTCCTGCGTCTTCGACTCGTTCTCCAGGGCGGAGGCGAGCACCAGCGGCTTGAAGGTGGAGGCGGGCTGGTAGTCCTGGCGGGTGGCGTTGCTGATGTAGTGCTTGATGTAGTCCTCGCCGCCGTACAGGGCGACGACCTTGCCGGTCTTCGGGTCGACGGAGGTGGCGCCGGCCTGGACGGTGGCGTCGACCTTGTTGCCCTCGCGGTCGAGCTTGGACTCCAGTTGGTCGTCCACCGCCTTCTCCAGGGCCTTCTGGCGCTTCTTGTCGACGGTGAGGGTGAAGGTCCAGCCGCCGGCGTCGCGGTCCGCGGCGGAGACGCCCTGCTTCTCCAGCTCCTTGTTGGCGGCCTCGACGAGGTAGCCGGCCTGTCCTTCCATGCCCTGGGCGGGCTTGGGCTTCTGAGGGACGGGGAACTCCAGGCCGGCCCTCTCGGACTCGGTCAGCCACTTCATCTCGACCATGTTGCGCAGGGTGTAGGCCCAGCGCTCCTTGACCAGCTTCTTGCCGGTGTCGGTGGCGGAGTTCCAGTCGTACTGGCTGGGGGCCTGGAGGACGGAGGCGAGGTAGGCGCCCTGGGAGGCGTCCAGGTCCTTGGCGTCGATGCCGTAGTACGCCTGGGCGGCGGCCTGGATGCCGCTGGCACCGCGTCCGTAGTAGGCGGTGTTGATGTACCCGGCGAGGATCTCGTCCTTGGACTTCTCCTGGTCGATCTTGAGCGAGATCACCAGTTCCTTGAGCTTGCGGCTCACGGTGGGGTCCTGCGTCAGGTAGAAGTTCTTGACGTACTGCTGGGTGATGGTCGAGCCACCCTGCTTGCCCTTGCCGCTGACGGTGTTGAGGAGGGCGCGGGTGGTGCCCTTGAGGTCGACGCCCTCGTCGTCGTAGAACGTCTTGTTCTCGGCGGCGACGAAGGCGTGCTGGACCTTCTTGGGCACCTGGTCCAGGTCGACGATCTGGCGGTTGACGCCCTTGCCGGTCCGGGCGAGGACCGTGCCGTCGCTGTACTTGTAGACGTTGCTCTGCCGCTCCGCCATGGCGTTGGCCGCGGGGATGTCGACGTACACGTAGAGCGCCCCGAAGGCTCCCATGCCCAGCAGGACGATCCCGAAGAACGCGCCCAGCAGCTTCTTCCACGTGAAGAGTCTGCGTATGCCGCCGCTCTTCGGGGCCCGGCGCGACTCCCGCGCCTGGGCTCGTCGCGCATCCGCTCGACCCATTGGTGTGTTGCTCCCGCTTCTCTGCTCGACCGGCTCGCTCGGTTTCCTCAGTTCACTCAGACCTGCCAGCTAACACCGCCGACGGGGACAAAAGACAAGCGATCCGGTCTTTTACGGACGTGAGAATCAGCACCCGTTCCCTAGGAACCGACTCCCCAGAGGTGGACAAGGTTGCGAGAACCATTAATGTGTAATCACATTGATAGCGCGGCACGAGACCGCGCCGGACGGGGGATCCCATGACGGCACAGCACGACAAGCAGCACCCGGGCGCACCGGCCGACGACCTCGCGATCGACGCCCCCGACATGCCCGCACCCCAGGTCAGGGAGGTCACCGCACACTCCATCCCGGGCGGCGTCGGTCTGCTCCTGACCGTCGTCGGGGTGTTCGCGGGAGTCGGCCTCGCCATCGTCGGCGGGGTGATCGGGGCCGGCGGGAACAACGCGGTCGGCGTCCCGCTCTTCATCTTCGGGGTGCTCCTGGTGATCGCCTCGTTCTTCTGCATGAGCGGTGTGAAGATGGTCGCTCCGGGCGAGGCCCGGGTGATCCAGCTCTTCGGCCGGTACGTCGGCACCATCCGCGCCGACGGGCTCCGCTGGATCAACCCGCTGACCTCCAGCCGCAAGATCTCCACCCGCGTCCGCAACCACGAGACCGCCGTCCTCAAGGTCAACGACGCCTACGGCAACCCGATCGAGCTGGCCGCGATCGTCGTGTGGAAGGTCGAGGACACCGCCCAGGCGCTCTTCGAGGTCGACGACTTCCTGGAGTTCGTCGCCACCCAGACCGAGGCGGCGGTGCGGCACATCGCCATCGAGTACCCGTACGACGCCCACGAGGAGGACGGCCTCTCGCTGCGGGGCAACGCGGAGGAGATCACCGAGAAGCTGGCCGTCGAGCTGACCGCCCGGGTGAAGGCCGCGGGCGTCCTGATCATCGAGTCGCGCTTCAGCCACCTCGCGTACGCCCCCGAGATCGCCTCCGCCATGCTCCAGCGGCAGCAGGCCGGCGCGGTCGTCGCGGCCCGCCAGCAGATCGTCGAGGGCGCGGTGGGCATGGTCGAGATGGCCCTGGCCCGGATCGCCGAGCAGGACATCGTGGAGCTGGACTCCGAGCGGAAGGCCGCCATGGTCAGCAATCTGATGGTGGTGCTGTGCGGTGACCGCGCGGCCCAGCCGGTCCTCAACACGGGCTCCCTCTACCAGTGACCGACCAGACGCCTCCCCGGCGGACACCGGCGTCCCGGTCGCGGCAGCGCAAGCAGATGCTGCTGCGGCTGGACCCCGCGGTGCACGACGCACTCGCCCGCTGGGCCTCCGACGAACTGCGCAGCGCCAACGCGCAGATCGAGTTCCTGCTGCGGCGGGCGCTCGCGGAGGCGGGCCGGCTGCCGGGGGCGGCGCGGCCGATCGCCCGCCGGGGGCGGCCGCCCAAACAGCCGCCGGAGGGACCGGAGACCCCGCCGGAGCCCGGGGTGAGCACACCGTAGCCCCGGGACGAGCACGCCGCAGTCGGGGGCGAGCACGCCGCAGCCCCGCCCGGAGCGACCGCCCAGGGCACCCCGTAACACCGCGACCCCGGCCCACCCCAAGGGCCGGGGTCGCTTTCCGGACGCGTATACACCGTAGGTATACACACCGTGTACAGTTCCGCTCATGTCTATCGGTCACACCCTCCTCGGGCTCCTGGAGTCCGGCCCCCGACACGGCTACGACCTGAAGCGGACCTTCGACGAGAAGTTCGGCCAGGACCGCCCGCTCCACTACGGCCAGGTCTATTCGACGATGTCCCGGCTCCTGAAGAACGGACTCGTCGAGGTCGACGGCGTCGAGAGCGAAGGAGGCCCCGAGCGCAAGCGGTACGCCATCACCGACGCCGGGATCACCGATGTCTCGCACTGGCTGGCCCAGCCGGAGAAGCCGGAGCCCTACCTCCAGTCGACGCTCTACACCAAGGTCGTCCTGGCGCTCCTGACCGGCCGCAGCGCGGCCGATCTGCTGGACACCCAGCGCTCGGCGCACCTGCGGATGATGCGCGTCCTCACCGACCGCAAACGCAAGGGCGACCTCGCCGACCAGTTGATCTGCGACCACGCCCTGTTCCACCTGGAAGCCGATCTGCGCTGGCTGGAACTGACCTCTGCCCGTCTCGACCAGCTCGCCAAGGTGGTGGCTCCGTGATTCCCGAAGGCTCCCTGCTCGCCGCGCACGATCTGCGCAAGACCTACGGTTCGACGCCCGCCCTGGACGGGGCGTCGTTCTCCGTGCATCCCGGCGAGGTCGTCGCCGTGATGGGCCCCTCCGGCTCCGGCAAGTCGACCCTGCTGCACTGCCTGGCCGGGATCATCACGCCCGACTCCGGCACCATCACCTACGCGGGCCGCGAGCTGTCCGCGATGTCGGACGCCGAGCGCAGCGCCCTGCGGCGCAGCGACTTCGGCTTCGTCTTCCAGTTCGGCCAGCTCGTCCCGGAGCTGACGTGTGTGGAGAACGTCGCCCTGCCGCTGCGGCTGAACGGCGTCAGGCGCAAGGCCGCCGAGCGCACCGCCCTGGAGTGGATGGAGCGCCTGGAGGTCGACGACCTCGGTGCCAAGCGTCCCGGCGAGGTCTCCGGCGGACAGGGCCAGCGGGTCGCCGTGGCCCGTGCGCTGGCCGCGTCACCGAAGGTGATCTTCGCCGACGAGCCGACCGGTGCGCTGGACTCCCTCAACGGCGAGCGGGTGATGGAGCTGCTCACGGAGGCCGCCCGCTCCGCCAACGTCGCCGTGGTCCTGGTGACCCACGAGGCCCGCGTCGCCGCCTACTCGGACCGTGACATCACCGTGCGCGACGGCCGGGCCCGCGACATGGAGCACGCCGTATGACCCTGCTCGAAGAAAGGCGGCCCGTGGCGCCACCGCGTCCGGCAGCGCCCTCGCGGGGTGCGGTGACCCTCCGCGACCTCGGCCTCGGCATCCGGTTCGCCGCCGCCGGGGGCCGCGAGGGCTGGATCCGTACGCTGCTGACCGCCGTCGGCGTCGGCCTCGGCGTCGCCCTCCTGCTGCTCGCCTCCTCCGT
This sequence comes from Streptomyces sp. NPDC026589, assembly GCF_040638385.1. Lineage (NCBI taxonomy): Bacteria > Bacillati > Actinomycetota > Actinomycetes > Kitasatosporales > Streptomycetaceae > Streptomyces > Streptomyces sp. NPDC026589. The sequence continues at coordinate 110,121 of NZ_JBEZYG010000012.1, read as the reverse complement.
ACCGCATCTGCTCGACGAGCGGAACGCGCGCGAGCAGGCCCGCAGCGAGGCCCGGATCTCCGACTCGCCCGACGCGAACGCCAAGAAGTCGGACAGCTCGGTGCTGCGGGTCAACACGACCACCGAGTACCACGACCGGACCGTCGAGGGCTATCTGATGCGCCCCGACGGCTCGAAGCCCGTCCTGCCGCCGGGCATCGACCGCTTCCCCGCGCCGGACACGATGGTCGTCTCCCCCGCCCTGCGGGAGCTGCTCGACGATCCCGGCAACGAGCTGCTGCGGGAGCGGCTCCCGTACGAGATCACCGGCACGATCGGCGATGCCGGGCTGCGCTCCCCCGGTGAACTCCTCTACTACGCGGGCAGCGACACCCTGACGCCGGCCAACGGCGGCCACCGGATCGCCGCGTACGGCGACGACCGCCAGGGCGACCCCCTCCCGCCCCTGCTGATCGTGCTCGTCATCATGGTCTGCGTCGTGCTGCTGGCCCCGGTCGCGATCTTCATCGCCACCGCCGTGCGCTTCGGCGGCGACCGGCGCGACCGGCGGCTGGCCGCCCTGCGCCTGGTCGGCGCGGACATCCGGACGACCCGGCGGATCGCCGCCGGGGAGGCGCTGTTCGGCGCGCTGCTCGGGCTGCTGTTCGGCCTGGCGTTCTTCCTGGTGGGCCGGCAGTTCGTCGGCGCGGTGGAGATCTGGGACGTCAGCGCGTTCCCGGCCGACCTGGCGCCGGACCTCCGGCTGGCGTCGCTGATCTCGGTGGCCGTGCCGCTGACGGCCGTCCTCGTCACCCTGGTGGCGATGCGGTCCGTGGTGATCGAGCCGCTCGGCGTCGTGCGCCGGGGTCGCGACCGGGGACGCCGTCTGTGGTGGCGGCTGCCGGTGCCGCTGGCGGGTCTCGTGGTGCTCGCGCTCTGGGGCCGGGTCGAGGAGTACGCCCCGGTGAACCCGTTCCCGATCACCGCGGGCGCCGTGCTGGTGCTGTTCGGGCTGGCCCTGCTGCTGCCCTGGCTGGTCGAGGCCTGTGTGAACCGGCTGCGCGGCGGCCCGGTGCCCTGGCAGCTCGCCACCCGCAGGCTCCAGTTGAGCAGCGGGGCCGCGTCCCGCGCGGTCAGCGGGGTCACCGTCGCGGTGGCGGGAGCGATCGCCCTGCAGATGCTGTTCGCCTCGATGAACGCCGACTTCAACCGGATGACGGGCCAGGACCCGACGCGGGCCCAGTTCGCGGGGTACTCCGAGGACGTCACCGGCGAGGGGGCCACCTCGGCCATCGAGCAGTTCCGCGCGACCAAGGGCGTGGAGGTGGTCATCGGCTCGGTGGAGGCGTACGCGTCCAAGCCCGGCGACTACGCGGAGGACGACGTCCAGCCCACCACCTCGCTGACCGTCGGCACCTGCGAGACCCTGCGCGAGCTGGCCCGGATCGGCGCCTGCGAGGACGGCGACACCTTCGTCGTCCACCCGAAGGGCGACAAGGACATGACCGCGTGGGTCGACGAGACCGCACGCAAGGGCGAGGTGGTCGAGATCGGCTCCGGGAAGAAGCCGATGCGGTGGACGCTGCCCGCCGACTCCCGGACCGTGACGGGCCGCACCGACCCGATGGGCGACCCCCACTGGGGAATCATGGCCACCATCGGCGCGGTCGACGCGGGCAAGCTGCCCGACGCGACGATCACCACCCAGATCCGGGTCGACCGGAGCGTGCCGGACGTCGCCGAGCACGTACGCAACACGGCGGCCAGGATCGATCCCGGAATGCGCTTCGTCACGATCCAGTCGGTGGAACGCGACCGCCAGTACGCCAGCATCCAGACCGGGCTCCAGGTGGGCGCGAGCGCGGTGCTGCTGCTGATCGCCCTGTCCATGCTGGTCTCCCAGCTGGAGCAGTTGCGTGAGCGCAGGCGGCTGCTGTCGGTGCTGGTGGCCTTCGGCACCCGGCGCTCCACGCTCGGCTGGTCGGTGCTGTGGCAGACCGCCGTGCCGGTGGTGCTCGGTCTGGCGGTCGCGGTCGCGGGCGGCCTGGGCCTCGGGGCGATGCTCGTGCACCTGATCGAGAAGGAGGTCTCCGACTGGTGGCTGTTCCTGCCGATGGCGGGGGTCGGGGGCGCGCTGATCCTGCTGGTCACCCTGTTGTCGCTGCCGCCGCTGTGGCGCATGATGCGCCCGGACGGACTGCGCACCGAGTGACACCCGTCTGATCCGCGTACGGCCGGGGTTCCTGGAGACAGGGCCCCGGCCGTCCGTGCGCTCTCAAGACGTGCGCTCTCCCGTGTCTTCCGCCACCAGCCGCACCGGCAGGGGCTCCATCGCCTCGCGCAGGGCGGCGGCGAACTCCTCGAACTCGCCGCCCCGAGCCGACCCGGTCCGCATCGCCAGCGCCACCCGCCGGGTGGGTGCCGGGTCCGCGAAGTACCCGGTGGCCAGGGCCTCGTTGCGGCCGGTCTCCACCGTCACCGCGGTCCGCGGCAGCAGCGTCACCCCGAGCCCGCCGGCCACCAGCTGGACCAGGGTGGAGAGCCCGGCGGCGGTCGTGGTCACCGGTGCGCCCTGGGTGCGGCCCGCCTCACGGCAGATGTCCAGGGCCTGGTCGCGCAGGCAGTGCCCCTCGTCCAGGAGCAGCAGCGGCAGTTCGCGCAGCGCGTCGCGCGGGATGTCCGCCCGGCCGCCGAGCCAGTGGTCCTGCTCCATGACCAGCACGAAGTCCTCGTCGAACAGCGGGATCTCGGTGACTCCCGGCACCCCGAGCGGCACGGCGAGCAGCAGCAGGTCCAGCCGCCCGGCGGCGAGACCCTCCAGCAGTGAGGAGGTCTGTTCCTCGTGGACCTGGAGGTCGAGGTCCACGTAACGCTCGTGGACGAGGCGGAGCACGGTGGGCAGCAGATACGGGGCGACGGTCGGGATCACGCCGAGCCGGAGCACTCCGGTGAACGGGGCCCGGACCGCCTCCGCCTCCTCCATCAGCGCGGCGACGGCCTCCAGCACCGCTCCGGCCCGCACCGCGAGCCGCTCTCCCGCGGGCGAGAGCAGCACCTTGCGCGTCGTACGCTCGATGAGCTGGACACCCAGTGCCTCCTCCAGGGTGGACACCGCTCCGGAGAGTGCGGGCTGACTCATCCCGATTGCTGCCGCCGCGTCCCGGAAGTGCAGATGCTCCGCCACCGCCGTGAAGGCACGCAGCTGCGACAGGCTGGGCTGCTTGGCGGCCGACTTACCGGACTGCTTGGGGCGTATGCCCTGATTACCCTGACCCACTGATAGGCACCTCCGATCATCTCGACCGAGTGTAGCTATTTCCGCGATCAATGCACTCTGTGTCAAGGTGGAGTTCGTCCAACCCTCAGGAACGCCCCCAAAAGGGGAATTCCAGACGTTGCAAGGAGAGCGCGTGCTCACTGTCGGTGACAAGTTCCCCGAGTTCGACCTGACTGCTTGTGTTTCGCTGGAGAGCGGCAAGGAGTTCGAGCAGATCAACCACAAGACCTACGAGGGCAAGTGGAAGATCGTCTTCGCGTGGCCGAAGGACTTCACCTTCGTGTGCCCCACCGAGATCGCCGCCTTCGGCAAGCTGAACGAGGAGTTCGCCGACCGCGACGCCCAGGTCCTCGGCTTCTCCGGTGACTCCGAGTTCGTGCACCACGCCTGGCGCAAGGACCACCCGGACCTGACCGACCTGCCCTTCCCGATGCTGGCCGACTCGAAGCACGAGCTCATGCGTGACCTCGGCATCGAGGGCGAGGACGGCTTCGCGCAGCGCGCCGTCTTCATCGTCGACCAGAACAACGAGATCCAGTTCACGATGGTGACCGCCGGTTCCGTGGGCCGTAACCCCAAGGAGGTCCTGCGGGTCCTCGACGCCCTGCAGACCGACGAGCTGTGCCCGTGCAACTGGACCAAGGGCGAGAACACCCTCGACCCGGTCGCGCTCCTCTCGGGCGAGTGAGCTGATACCGACATGGCTCTCGACGAACTGAAGTCCGCCATACCGGACTTCGCCAAGGACCTGAAGCTGAACCTCGGCTCGGTCATCGGCAACAGCGACCTCCCGAAGCAGCAGCTGTGGGGCACCGTGCTGGCCTGCGCGATCGCCTCGCGTTCGCCGAAGGTGCTGCGCGAGCTGGAGCCCGAGGCGAAGGCCAACCTCTCCGCCGAGGCGTACACGGCGGCGAAGTCGGCGGCCGCGATCATGGCGATGAACAACGTCTTCTACCGGACCCGGCACCTGCTGTCGGACCCGGAGTACGGCACGCTCCGCGCGGGCCTGCGGATGAACGTCATCGGCAACCCGGGCGTGGAGAAGGTCGACTTCGAGCTGTGGTCGCTCGCCGTCTCCGCGATCAACGGCTGCGGCCAGTGCCTGGACTCCCACGAGCAGGTGCTGCGCAAGGCCGGCGTGGACCGTGAGACCATTCAGGAAGCCGTCAAGGTCGCTTCGGTGATCCAGGCGGTCGGTGTGACCCTCGACGCCGAGGCCGTACTCGCCGAGTAGTGACACCGCACCACCCCTGATACGAGAAGAGCCCCGAGGACGACCGACCGTCCCCGGGGCTCTTCTTTGCGTCTCCCTACTCCTGCGGAGGCTTGTTCTCCTGCGGAGGCTTGTTCTCCCGAGCGGGTCCGTCCGGCGCTTCCTGCGGCCCCGGGGACGCGGGCGCGGCGTGCGCCGGGCTCATCGACAGGGCGGTGGCCCCGTGGTGGCCGCCCCGCTCGCCCGGTTCCCCGTACGAACGCAGATAGCCGACCACCGTGTTGACCACGGCGACCAGCGGTACGGCGACCACCGCACCGCCGATGCCCGCGACCAGCCCCCCGGTCGCCACCGCGAGGACCACCGCGAGCGGATGCACCCGGACGGCGCGGCCGAGGATGAACGGCTGCAGGATGTGGCCCTCGATCTGCTGCACCGCCAGGACCACCACCAGCGCCCACAGCGCGGTCCACACCCCCTCGGTCACCAGGGCGACGACCACCGCGAGCGCCCCGGAGACCACGGCGCCGACGAGCGGGATGAAGGCGAACAGGAAGATGAAGACGGCCAGGGGCACGGCGAGCGGCACGTTGAGGACGTAGAGGCCGAACCCGATGAAGGTGGCGTCGATCAGGGCGACCAGCACCGTGCCGCGCACATACGCGGTCAGGGTGCGCCAGGCGCGCGGCCCTGCGCCGGCGACCCCGGGGCGGGCCGCGGCGGGCACCAGCCTGAGCGACCACTCCCAGATGCGCCGGCCGTCGTAGAGCAGGAACAGCGTGGAGAACATCGCCAGCAGCAGCCCGGTGAGGAACTCCACCATCACGGTGACGCCCTGGAGCCCGGCGGAGGTGATCTCCTCGGTGTTGGTGCCGATGGTGTCGTTGAGGTTCTTGGCGAGGTCGTTGATCTGCGACTCGGTGACGTGGAAGGGGCTGTCGAGCGCCCAGCGCTTCAACTCGTCGATGCCGTCGCGGACCCGGTCGGAGAGCGTGTCGAGGTTCTCCATCACCTGCCACACCACGAACCAGCCGACCAGCCCGATGACGACGAACCCGAGCACGGCGGTCACGGCGGTGGCGAACCCGTGGGGCAGCCCGAACCGCTTGAGGCGGACCACGGTCGGCTGGAGCATCGCGGTGACGAGCAGCGCGGCGGCGAAGGCCAGCACCACGAGCTGGACCGCGCTGATCACCTGCATCAGCACCCAGAGGGTCCCCGCGAGGACGAGGAGGCGCCAGCCGGCCTCGGCGGCGACCCGCATCCCCCACGGGATCGCCGCCACCGGATCCGGCTTGGCGGCGACCGAGGGGGCGTACGAGGGCGGCGCGGGCACCTGCCCGGCGTCGTCGTCCTCCAGGACGGCGGAGGCTCGCACCGTGAGGGGGTCGTCGTCCTCGGCGGCGGCGCGCGCCCGCCGCTCGTCCAGTCGCGCGCCCAGCTCCGTCAGTTCGGACCCGAAGCGGCCCAGCCAGCCCGGTAGTTTCGACATGCCTGCTTTCCTTCCCCCATCTTCGCCACCCAGCGCTCCGCAGCGTGCCCCCACGCCCACCGGCCCGCCAGAATGCGACCGTACACGCGCGAGGCCCCCCACCGTCCGGACGGTGGGGGGCCTCGCGAGGTTGAGAGGGCGGGTCCGTGGACTTCGCCCGCTCCCCTCTAATACCAGTTGTTGGCCTGCCAGAAGGACCAGGCGCCGCACGGGCTGCCGTAACGGCCGTCCATGTAGCTGAGGCCCCACTTGATCTGGGTGGCCGGGTTGGTCTGCCAGTCGGCGCCGGCGGACGACATCTTGTGACCCGGGAGCGCCTGCATCAGACCGTACGCCCCGGAGGACGGGTTGCTCGCACGGTAGTTCCAGGTCGACTCGTGGTCCACGATGTTGCTGAAGCACTGGAACTGGTCCGCGGGAACCATCTGACGGGCCATCGCCTTGACGTCGGCCACGCTGTAGGAGCCCTGCGAGGAGAACGAGGCGGCGTCGCGGACGGAAGAACGGCTGGCGCGCTCGGCCTCTTCCTTCTTTTCCTTCTCCTTCTTCGCCGCCTCACGCTCGGCCTCGACCCGGTCCTCGGCCGCCTGCTTCTTGGACTTGGCGTCCTTGGCGGCCTGGATGCGAGCCGATTCCTCGGCCGACTTCTTCGCGGCGGCGTCCGCGGCGGAGGCCTGGGCATCGGCCTGCTGCGTCAGCGAAGCGGTCTGGACCTGGGCCTGCTGGCCCGCGGGGATGTCTGCGAGCAGCGTGGTGTCGGCTGCGGCCGCCTCGAAGTTGTTGTTGTCGTCGGCGGCAGGTGTGCCGCCCGCAGCAACGCCTACGACGGCGCCAACGGTGGTGACCGCGGTGGCGGATGCCACGGCGAACCCCCGGACCGAGATCCGGCTCACATGGTGTCCTTCCAGCATCGCCCGCTTAGGTGACCTCGCGGGCGCGTTCGTGCCCCTGACACTGGCCTCCCTACTGCGTGGGTCACGGGAGGCACGGGCCCGATGGGCAACCCCGGTGAGGGGGCTGCCGCGTGGTGCTCGCGGGCGGCATACGGACGTCTCGTGTTGAGTTGTGTGGTGCGTGGCGCCTCTGGAGGTGCCCAAGTGCCGTATGCGGGGCCTGACGGAAGCAAGACTCTGCCGGACGGGAGCGCCGGGAGGCAATTCTGTCTCGCGTGGGAAAGGTCACACCCCGTTTGGCCCTTCGGTTTCTCGGAAATGACGGCGCAGCACAATGCCGCCCGGCTAAGCTCCTTGGCTCGCCGGGCGGCATCAAAGGGACATGCGTATCAGATGTGGCCTTCCTCCAGCATTTCGGTCACCAGCGCGGCGATCTGTGAACGCTCCGACCGCGTGAGCGTGACGTGGGCGAACAGCGGATGGCCCTTCAGCTTCTCGACGACGGCGACGACTCCGTCGTACCGGCCGACCCGGAGGTTGTCCCGCTGGGCCACGTCGTGGGTGAGCACGACACGCGAATTCGCCCCGATGCGGGACAACACGGTCAGCAGGACGTTCCGTTCGAGCGACTGCGCCTCGTCGACGATCACGAACGCGTCGTGCAGGGAGCGGCCGCGGATGTGAGTGAGCGGCAGGACCTCCAGCATCCCGCGCCCGAGCACCTCCTCGATGACCTCGCGCCCGGCGACCGCCGAGAGCGTGTCGAAGACCGCCTGCGCCCAGGGGCTCATCTTCTCGGCCTCGCTGCCGGGGAGATAGCCGAGCTCCTGCCCGCCCACCGCGTACAGCGGGCGGAAGACCATCACCTTCTTGTGCTGTTGGCGCTCCAGCACCGCCTCCAGGCCCGCGCAGAGGGCCAGCGCCGACTTGCCCGTGCCGGCCCGGCCGCCCAGCGACACGATGCCGACGTCGGCGTCGAGGAGGAGGTCGAGGGCGATCCGCTGCTCGGCGCTGCGCCCGTGGATGCCGAAGGCCTCCCGGTCGCCCCGCACGAGCCGTACGTTGCCCTCGGCCGTCACCCGGCCGAGCGCCTTGCCGCGCTCGGACTGGAGGACCAGACCGGTGTGCACGGGCAGTTCGGCGGCCTCGGGGACGTACAGCGTCTCCTCGCTGAACAGCAGGTCGATCTGTTCCCCGGCGAGGGACAGTTCGCTCATGCCGGTCCAGCCGGAGTCCGTGATGGCGAGCTCCGCGCGGTACTCCTCGGCGAGGAGGCCCACGGAGGAGGCCTTGATACGGAGCGGCAGGTCCTTGGAGACGACCGTGACGTCGTACCCCTCGGCCTGGAGGTTGCGTGCGACCGCGAGGATCCGTGAGTCGTTGTCCCCCAACCGGTAGCCGGCGGGCAGGACGCCGGGATCGGAGTGGTTGAGCTCGACGCGGAGCGTCCCGCCCAGATCCCCGAGCGGGATCGGGGCGTCCAGCCGGCCGTACCGGACCCGGAAGTCGTCCAGCAGGCGCAGGGCCTGCCGGGCGAAGTATCCGAGTTCGGGGTGATGCCGTTTGGCCTCCAGTTCCGTGACCACCACGATCGGGAGCACGACTTCGTGCTCGTCGAAGCGGGCCATGGCACCGGGATCGGCCAGCAGGACGCTGGTGTCGAGAACGTATGTGCGCCGGTCGGGCATGCGGCGCTTGCTGCTGGTCACCACGGAAGGACGTACCCCCTCGGACGAGGTCGGGGAGTGCGACGGACGGTCGCGGAGCTTCCCGAAGGGAGAGGACGGACCGGGATCGGGCCCCTGTGCGCGGGCCGGACCACGGCCACCGCGTCGGCCGCAGACTGTCTACGGTCCTTCGTGTGCAAAGGGCCTCCCGGGCGAGCGGCCTTGGCACCGCTCACTTGGATGCGACATCCGCCTGGTTGATGACCGGACGTCGACCTGACAGGGGTATTCCCTCTTCGCGGCGAAGCCATGCCGCCGCATATGACACGGTGTGGAGAAGTCCCGGTGGACGCGCGGTGACCCCCGTACATACGCGATGGCTCCCCTATATAGGGCCTATACAGGGGAGCCATCGACGGAGGCGCGGGCGCGAGGGGTGTTTCAGGACACCTCAGGCCCCGTAGCGGCGGTGGCGGGCGGCGTAGTCGCGCAGCGCCCGGAGGAAGTCGACCTTGCGGAAGGCCGGCCAGAACACCTCGCAGAAGTAGTACTCCGAGTGGGCGCTCTGCCACAGCATGAAGCCCGAGAGGCGCTGCTCGCCGCTCGTCCGGATCACCAGGTCGGGGTCGGGCTGGCCCCGGGTGTAGAGGTGCTCGGAGATCAGGTCGGTGGAGACGACCTCGGCCAGCTCCTCGAAGGTCGTGCCCTTCTCCGAGTGCTCCAGGAGCAGGGAGCGCACGGCGTCCGCGATCTCCTGGCGGCCGCCGTAGCCGACCGCGACATTGACGATTATTCCGTCGATGTCGGACGTCGCCTCCTGCGCTTCCTTGAGTACCGACTGCGTCTCCGGCGGGAGCAGGTCGAGGGTGCCGACATGGTGGACGCGCCAGCGCCCGTCCGCGGCGAGGTTGCGCACGGTGTTCTCGATGATGCCGAGCAGCGGCTTCAGCTCGTGCTCGGGGCGGTCGAAGTTGTCCGTGGACAGCATCCAGAGGGTGACGACCTCGACATCGGTCTCGCTGCACCAGCCGAGCAGCTCGGAGATCTTGTCCGCACCGGCCTGGTGGCCCTGCACGGCCGATCCACCGGACGCCTTGGCCCAGCGCCGGTTGCCGTCGAGGATGACCCCGATGTGCTTCGGCACCTGGTCGTGGTCCAGGCGGCCTCCCACCCGGCGCGCGTAGAGCCTGTACACCAGGTCGCGGAAGTTCACTGCGTTCACCCTCTCGGTTCCGTACGGGCCCGGGGCCCGCCCTCCCCGTCGCCGGGGGTCCGGGGGCCGTCCCCCGCAGGGGTTCGCCGCGCGGTCTGCGCCGCCCGCACGATCCCTCGGCGGTCCGCGCCCCTACCACTGGCACGGCCGCGCGGGCCTTCGCCGCGCCGCACATCGGCATTCCCCGAAGCCGCCACATTACTGCGATCGGGTCACGGGGGCCCAACCCGGTCTGTCACAACTCCGTGATAAGGAATGAAACGTGACTGATTACCTCTCCCCCGACCTGTATTACCGCGCCGCCGGTTCGCGCTACGACTCCATGGAGTACCGCCGGACCGGGCGCAGTGGTCTCAAGCTGCCCGCCCTCTCGCTCGGCCTGTGGCACAACTTCGGCGACGACCGGGCCCTGGACTCCCAGCGGGCGATCCTGCGCCGCGCCTTCGATCTCGGGGTCACCCATTTCGACCTGGCCAACAACTACGGCCCGCCGCCCGGCTCGGCCGAGCTGAACTTCGGCAAGCTCTTTGCCCAGGATTTCGCCCCGTACCGCGACGAACTGGTCATTTCCACCAAGGCCGGTTACCTGATGCACCCCGGCCCGTACGGCGAGTGGGGCTCCCGGAAGTATCTGCTGTCCTCGCTCGACGCCTCCCTGAAGCGGATGGGCCTCGATTACGTCGACGTCTTCTACTCGCACCGCTTCGACCCGCACACCCCGCTGGAGGAGACGATGGGCGCCCTGGCGTCCGCCGTGCGGCAGGGCAAGGCGCTGTACGTGGGCGTCTCCTCGTACAACGCGGAGCAGACCGCCGAGGCGGCCGGGCTGCTCAGGGAGATGGGCGTGCCGGCGCTGATCCACCAGCCCTCCTACTCCATGATCAACCGCTGGATCGAGGACGACGGGCTGCTCGACACCCTGGAGGCGGCCGGGATGGGCTGCATCTCCTTCGTGCCGCTCGCCCAGGGCCTGCTCACGAACAAGTACCTGAAGGGCATTCCGGAGGGCTCGCGCGCCACCCAGGGCAAGTCCCTCGACCCGGGCCTGCTCTCCGACGAGGTGATCCGCCGGCTCAACGGGCTCAACGACATCGCGCGCGGCCGCGGCCAGTCGCTCGCCCAGCTCGCCATCGCGTGGGTGCTGCGCGACAGCCGGATGACCTCGGCGCTGATCGGCGCGTCGAGCGTGAAGCAGCTGGAGGAGAACGTGGCGGCCCTCGCGGGCCCGGCGCTGACCGCCGACGAGCTGAAGGAGATCGACGCCTTCGCCGTGGACACGGCGGGCACGAACATCTGGGCCGGTCGCAGCTGACGTCGGCTCAACGGGGCCTGCGCGCCGGGAAGAACGGGAGCGGCCCGGGGCCTCGCGGCGGCGCCGCCGTCGGCCCGTAAAAAACGGGCCGGTCCGTGGGGGGGATACGGACCGGCCCGAGGGGGGGTTTCCACCATAACCCTTCGTAAGTACTGTCGCGTGCCGCGCCACTCCACCATTACTCTCCGAATTCACCGGACTGCGCTCCGGGCAGGGCGGCGGACGCCTGTCGGGCCCCGGAGCGCAGTCCCGTATGGCCCCGATATCGGCTTCGGTCTCGGCCCCCGGTGTCGAGGGGGCGTGGTGCGGCGCCGGCTTGACGCCGCCGGGGCCGTAGAGGACGGAACCTGACCTTTGAGGGCTCTAGGTTCGACGGCATGACGACACGATCCCGCGCGACCTCGACATCGGCATCGGCATCGGCATCGACGGCGACAGCGACAGCGACCGTGAGCTGGACCGGGGCGAACGCCCGGAGGCTGGCCCGCCAGCACCTCAACCCGGATGCCGCCGCCACCGCGTCGCCCGGCGCCGGCACCCCCGGCGCGGCGGTGGCCTCGATGCTCGGCGCGCACGCCCAGGTGCTGTCCGCGGCCGAGCTGTCCGTGGGGCTGCGCGGGGACGGGCTGACCCGCACGGACGTCCGTACGGCCCTGTGGACCGACCGGACCCTGGTCAAGACGTTCGGACCGCGCGGCACGGTCCACCTGCTACCCGCGGCGGACCTGCCGCTGTGGACCGGGGCCCTGTCCGCCGTGCCGGCGGGCAAGAACCCCTTCGCCAAGGACGCCCGGATGACCCCGGACCAGGTGGAGGCGGTCGTCGCGGCCGTCGCGGAGGCGCTGACCGGGGCGGAGCTCACGATCGACGAGCTCTCCGAGGAGGTCGTCGCGCGGACCGGGCCGTGGGCCGGGGACCTGGTGATGCCCGGATTCCAGACGATGTGGCCGCGCTGGCGACAGGTCCTGCACCTGGCCGGCCACCGCGGCGCCCTCGTCTACGCCCCGAACCGGGGGCGGAAGGCGACGTACACCAACCCCGGGTGCACCCCGCTTCCCGGCCCCGGGGCGCCGGCCGCCCTGATCGAACGGTATCTGCGCGCGTACGGGCCGGCCACCTCCGCCCACTTCGCCCGCTGGCTCGCCGCGCCGAAGCCCTGGGCGGCCGACCAGTTCGCCGCGCTGGCGGCGGCGGGGGCGATCGAGGAGGTGACGTTCGCGGACGCGGGCCCGGCGTGGGTGGTCGCGGGCGACACGGACTTCCCGACGTCACCGGTGCGCGGCGTGCGCCTGCTGCCGTACTTCGACGCGTTCACCATCGCCTCCCAGCCCCGTGAGCGGCTGTTCCCGGGGGCGGCGTACGAGCGGGCTCTCGCGGGCGGGCAGGCGGGGAACTTCCCGGTGCTGCTGGTGGACGGCACGGTGGCCGGCGTCTGGCACCTGCGCCGCTCGGGCCGCCGGATCGCGGTGACGGTCGAGCCGCTGGAGCCCCTGCCGCCGGCCGGGCTGCGCGCGCTGGAGGAGCAGGTGGAGCGGGTCGCCACGATCATGGAGGGGACGGCGGAACTGACGGTCGGCCCGGTGACGGTGGGGCCGCACGCGTAGGCGCCGGGGGCGGGGTCCACTCGGGGTGTACGGGGGTGCGTGGCGCGTGCGGGCCAAGGGCGCGGCTCACGGGTCAGGAGCACGGCCCGCGGATCAGGGGTGGGGCTCGAAGCGGATGGCCATCGTGTCCCCGGCGACCACCACGAAGTCCCCTTCCTCGCACCGGATGACGGCCTGGAGCACCTCCCCGCCGGCGTCCCTCAGCTCCTGGGTGCCCACGACCGTCCACGCTCCCCCGGGCGGCACCGGTGGGAGGAGGGCGGGCGGGGTGTGCTGCCACCGGCTCGCCGGTACGCACCAGTCGGGCAGCCTCGGCCAGGCGCCCGGGGTGACGTGCAGCGTCCGGTCGGAGGCGCAGGTCAGCAGGACGGACTGGTCGTCCGAGAGGACGAACTCGACGGCCTCCGGCTCACCCGCCCGGCCCTCGGGCCGGTAGTAGACCCCGAGGACCGCGGTGATCCTTGCCCCCGTGAGCCAGTCGGCGTTGCCGTGCCGCGCGCGCCCGGCAGGCGGCGCGCAGTCTTCCCTCTCCAGGGTCATGACCGCTCCCCCTCCTTCGCTGTGCCCTTCGCTGGGCTTGCGTCCCGTCGAGTAGGACGGCCGCCCGCACGATCCCGTTGCCTCCGAGGCAAGGCTGAACTGGCGTACGGGGTAGGCGGGTTGACCGGTGGACGGGCCCCTGCCGCCGTCACCGGGGCTTGCGGGCCTCGATCAGGAAGCGGGCGGTGCGGGCGCGGAACGGTCCTTCCGCCTCGATCTGCCGGTGCAGCGCGGCCAGTTGGGGCCGGTACCGCTCGACGGTGAACCCGGGGACCATCCAGATCACCTTGCGCAGGAAGTAGACCACCGCGCCGATGTCGTGGAACTCGGTGCGCAGGGTCTCGGAACGCAGGTCGACCACGTCGAGTCCGGCCGCCGTGGCGGCGGCCCGCGCGTCCTCCGGGTGCCGGCCGCGGCGGACCTCGGGCGACTGGGGGCCGAGGAAGTACTCGACGAGTTCGAAGACGCTGGCCGGGCCGACCTGCTGCGAGAAGTACGTGCCGCCGGGTGCGAGGACCCGCGCGATCTCCTCCCACCACGTGGTGACCGGGTGGCGGCTGACCACGAGATCGAAGGCGGCGTCCCCGAAGGGCAGCGGCGGCTCGTCCGCGTCGGCGACGACGACCGCCCCGAGCGGGTGCAGGAGGGCGGTGGCGCGGGCGATGTTGGGCGGCCAGGCCTCCGTGGCCACGGTGACCGGAGGGAGCTTCGGCGCGGCGGCCAGGACCTCGCCGCCCCCGGTCTGGAGGTCGAGCGCGGCGTGGGCCCGGCCGAGGCGGTCGGCCATCGCGCGGGCGTACCCCCAGGAGGGGCGCTCCTCGGTGGCCCGGCCCTTCAGCCAGGAGAAGTCCCAGCCCTCCACGGACACGGCGTCGGCCTCGGCGACGAGGGCCTCGAACCGGTCGCGGGAGGCCGCTGAGTCGAAGGGGAGGGAAGCCGGGACGGGAACGGGGGCAGGGCCGGGGACGGCTTCGGATGGTTCGGACATACGGGAATCGTGTCAGGCGGACCCGGAGCACGCGAACGGATTCCGCGCCCGTGCGGGCGCCCGCGCGAGGGGCCCCGTTCTCACCCGGCCAGGGCCCCCAGCAGCAGGCCGGTCAGCGCCCCGCCGATCATGAACGGGCCGAACGGGATGCCGGTCCGGCGCCCCGCGCGGCGCAGAAGCACCAGGGCGAGTCCGTACGCCGCCCCGAACAGGAACCCGGCGAACCCGCCCACGAACAGCACGGTCCAGCCGTACCAGCCGAGGGCCACGCCCAGGGCGAGGGCGAGCTTCACATCGCCGAAGCCCATGCCGTTCGGGTTGATCAGGAAGAGCAGGAAGTAGAAGCCGCCGAGCGCCAGGCCGCCCAGCAGGCCGGAGGTCCAGGACCCCGCGTGCCCGGGAAGCAGCGCGGCGCCGCCGAGCAGCAGGACGGCCGCGGCGGCCAGGGGCAGGGTGAGCGGGTCGGGCAGCCGGTGGACCCGCCGGTCGACGACGGCGAGGAGCACGGCGACGGGGGTCAGTGCCAGCCATCCGACGAGCTCGGGCCTGGCCCCGGTGGCGGCGGCGAGCGCGACACAGGCGGCCACGGTGACCAGGGGGGTGAGGACACCGGGGGCGTACGCGGCGGACGGGGCGGGAGTGGGGGACGGGGCGGGAGTGGGGGCTCCTGCGTCGTTGCTCGCTTCGGCGGAGGCGGGGGGCCCGGTGTCACGGCTCGCCTCGGCAGAGGCAGGAGGCCCAGTGCGGCGGCTCGCCTCGGCGGAGGCGGGAGGCCCGGCGTCGCGGCTCGCCTCCGCCGCATCAGGGGATCCGGTGTCGCGCCCCGCCTCGGCGGGGGCCGCGCCGGGGTCGGCGCCCGGTCGGCCGATGGCGGACAGGCCGGTCTCGGCGCCCGCGCCGGTATGGGACCCGGGCGCGGCCGGAGTTCCCGGGGCGGCGGCGCAGGGCGCGCACCGGGCCGGTCCCAGCCAGCCGCGGGCCGGGCCGGTGAGCGGATGCCCCGCGGGGCACGCCGTACGCCAGGGCTCCTCCGGCTCGACGGCGAACCGGTACGCGGCACGCGGGATCAGCAGTCCGGTGAAGGCACCCCAGACCGCGGCGAGGGCGAGCAGCACGGCGTCCACGGAACGACCCTAATGGGCCGTGGGAAGAGGGGTCTTGGGTCCGGGGGCCCAAGCGCGGCCGTATCGGGCCCGGGCGGGTCCGCCGGGGGCTACGGTCGGTGCCCATGAGGACATGGCGCGATGGCGACGGGACGCTCACGGTCGGCACGGACTCCGGGGCCCGGGAGGTGCCGCTGCGGATAGCGGCCTCGTACCGGGCCCGTTCCAAGGGGCTGCTCGGGCGGGACGGGATCGCGGGGGCGATGATGCTCACCCCGTGTGGGAGTGTGCACACCTTCCGGATGCGGTTCCCCATCGATGTGGCGTACCTGGACCGGAAGTTCACGGTCCTGGCCGTCCGCACGATGAGGCCCGGCCGCCTCGGGCTGCCCCGGCTCCGGGCCCGGCACGTGGTGGAGGCGGAGGCCGGGGCGATGGAGCGGTGGGGGGTGCGGCCGGGCGTACGGGTGGAGCCGAGGGCGACGGCCCACGCCTCCGGGGCTCCCGGGGCGTCGGGTTCCGGAGCCTGAGAAAGCGGCGCGAGGCCGCGCGGAGTGGGCTACGGCGGGCCCGCGCCCAGCAGGGTCCAGGCCCCGTAGGCGGCGGACGCGCAGGCCAGTACGGCGAGGACGGCGGCCGTACGCCCGGTCGTGCGCAGCCGCAGCAGGGCGACGGCGGGCGGCAGCAGCAAGGGGAACGCGGGCATCATCAGGCGCGGCCGGGAGCCGAAGTACCCGGCGCCGATCAGCGAGATGACGACGATCGTGAGGGCGTAGACGAGCACCGGGAGCGGCTGCCGCTGCCGTACGCACAGCACCACCAGCCACCCCAGCAGCCCGAGCGCCGCGCAGAGGCCGAGGGCGGCGGGCCACGGGAGGCCGGCGATGAACGCGGCGAGCGCGCGGCCGCCGTCGATGTTGTTGCCCCACTGCGCCTGGACGTCGAAGTAGGCGAACGGGCTGCCCTCGCGGACGGCCACGAACACCACGTACGCCAGCCAGCCGAGCGGTGCGAGCGCCACGCCCGCGATCATCCGGGCGTTGCGGCGCAGCACCGGGCCGGCGCGGCGCTCGTCGCGGTACTCCCGTACGAGGGTGACGGCCCCGGTGATCGCCAGGGCCGCGATGAGCGCCGCCGCCGTGGGCCGGGTGAGCCCCGCCAGGACACAGAGCGCGCCCGCCACGATCCAGCGGCCCCGGAGGACGGCGTACAGCGCCCAGGCGGCGAGCGCGGTGAACAGGGTCTCGGTGTACGCCATCGACTGGACGAACGCCGTCGGGTACACCCCCCACAGGGCGGCCAGCACCACGCCCGTACGCCGTCCTCGCAGCTGGGCGCCGACGGCGTAGATGCCCCAGGCGGCCAGCAGCCCGGCCGTCCAGGCGACCAGGAGTCCGGCGCCGCCGAGGGCGAGTGGGGTCACCTCGGAGATGGACCGCTCCAGGGCCGGGAGCAGAGGGAAGAAGGCCAGGTCGGAGTGGACGGAGCCGTCCGGGAGCGTGACGGTGTAGCGGTAGCCGTTCTCGGCGATGCGCTGGTACCAGACGGAGTCCCAGCGTCCGCTGAGCGGCCCCAGGGGGTCCTTCCCGGCGGCGGACGCGGCTGCCCAGAAGGTCAGGAGCCCCAGGGCCCGGGCGGCGGCGTAGACCGCGAGCGCGGGCGCGGCGGCCCGGAGCGCGGCGGCGGCCCGGGACCCGGGGGTGCGGGGGCCCGGGGCCGGACCGGCGGGCGGCCGGGCGCGGAGCTGGTGATCGGACATACGGCCGATTATGACGTCGGCGGCGGGCATCCCTCCGCACCGGGGGCCCGGGCCCGGGGAGTGTCCGGGGGTGCGCGGCGGCCCGGCTCAGACGCCGAGCACCTCGTTCCCGTACACCTTCCACGGCGACATCTCCACCCCGTCCATGACGGCCAGCTGCGGGTGGCGGGCGGCCGTCTCGTCCCGTACGGCGACGGCGTCCGGCCAGGAGTGGAGGTGCGCGTCGCCCTCGATGACGACGCCGTCCCAGTCGGTGGCGACCGTCGCCCCGCTCCGGTCGACGACGAATCCGATGCAGAGCACGGAGGCCCGTCCGACGGTCCGCCGGATGGCGCTCACCGCGTGTTCCCGCTCCGGCTCGGGCAGCTCCCCCACGGAGAACTCCACGGCGACGACGCCGGCCCGGGCCTGCCGGATGCGCACCAGAAGGTCGAGGCCCCCGTCGGTCCACAACCGGAATCCGACCTCGCGGAGCCGCTGAAGTCCGGCGATGGACAGCAACTGCTCGCGGGTGACGGGCGAACGGGCGCCCAGGGACGCGGAGTCGAGACTGACGAGCACGGTGCGGCCGGACACCGGGTGCGTCGGGCGGAGCCCTTCGGCCTCCAGGTCGCCCAGCAGGGTCCGGGCGTCCAGCCGGGTCCAGCCCAGGTGGTACGAGTAGAAGAATCCGGCATCCATCGACGCCCCACCCCCATCGCGGTTCTTCGCGGCGTCGTGGTCGGCGACCGCCGGCACATCCGAGGTTACTGAGCCGCGGCCCGGGCGGCGTGGGCCCACGGGCCCACGGGCGGCCCCAAGCGGAACGGCAGGCGCGCCACGGGGCAACACAGCTCCCGCACCGCGCACTTGGGCCCGAGTTTGGGGCCGGAGGCCCGAGCCCGGGCCGCTTCTCCGCCGTACGCTCCCAGCCGTCGGGCAACACGCGCGGGGCCGAGGAGAGGTGAACCGTGAGCGGTGACGGGGGCTGGGGCGACCGGAGCGCGGGCCGCATACCGTCCGGGCACCAGGACCTCGCGGGGTACGGGGCCCCGCGCCACGTCCACCGGGGCAGCCGCTTCATCGCGTTGACCCGGAGCTGGGTGACCGGCGGCCTCGTCCATCTCGCCCTCGGGTTCGTCATGAGCCGGGTCCTGGTCGATCTGCTGGCCACCGAGGAGCGTCTGGAGTCCTTCGGCTGGCGGCTGGCCCTGCTCCATCTGCCCGTCCTCGTCGTGACGCTCCTGACGGTCCTGGCCTCGGCCCGGATTCTCCCCGAGGAGTACCGCGAGTCCTCCCGCGTCCTGTACCTGCTCGCCGCCCTCGCCGTACCGCTGGCCGGGCTGCTGTACGGCTTCGCCGTCGCCGGGGACGTCGTCGGCATCGAGGGCGTCCTCATGCCCGGCGTCTCGCTGGCGGCCGGTGCGGCGTCGGGGGTGGCCGTCGACCGGCTCCTGGAGGAGCGCGCCACCCGGACCCCGGAGCCGCCCCGGTACACGTACGACTGGCGGGACGGCGGTGCGACCGCGGTGGAGTACCTGGGCCTCGTCGCCCTCGTCGCCCTCGTTACCCTGCTCATCGGCGCGATGGCGCTGCCCGGGGTCGGGGTCGCGGTCGCGGTCGCGGTCGGCGGAAAGATCGGGGAGCGCCTGCGGTGCGCGATCAGCTCACCGGCCGGTGGCGGCGGCTCGTGCTTGACCGGTGGCCAGGACGACACCCCGAACGTGGGAACGCCGATGACCGGGGTCCTGGTCGCGGAGGTGGGCGCGAAGGGCGTTCCGTTCGCAGTGCGCCTGAACGCGGTGAAGGACGCGGTCGACGCGGAGGACCTGGACGCGCCCGTCGGGTCGATCACGATCAAGTAGGGGATGTGATGCGGGGCTTGTGGTGTTGTTCGGACCACCGCCCACCTCGGAGGAGACCCTCACCATGGCAGAGCTGAAGTTCGACGCCGTCGTGTTCGACGTACTCGGCACACTCGTCGACGAACCTGCCGGACTACGCGCCGGCATCCGCGCGCTCGTCGATGAATCCGCCGGACTGCGCACCGACGTCCGCGCGCTCGACCCGTCCCCCGGAACCCCGAACACCCCGGACGCCGCCGGGACCGAGCGGCTCCTGCTGCTGTGGCAGCGGCACATCGAGCGCGAGCAGCGCCGCGTCCTCGACGGCGACCGGCCCTACCTGCCCAGCGATCTCCTCGACCGGGAGGCCGCCGGGCTCGTCGCGGAGGCCGCCGGGGTCGAGGATCCGGCAGCGGTGGAGGCGCTCGCCCGGGCGGCCCGCCGCCTCCCGCCGTGGTCCGACACCGTGGCGGGGCTCGCTCGGATCGGCGGGATCTTCCCGCTGATCGCCCTCTCCAACGCGAGCCGGACGGCGCTGCTGGAGCTGAACGCCCACGCGGGACTGCGCTGGCACCAGGCGCTGTCCGCCGAGGACGCCCGCGCCTACAAGCCGGACCCGGCGGTCTACCGGCTGGCCGTCACCGGCTCCGGGGCGCCGCCGGAGCGCCTGCTGATGGTCGCCGCCCACGCCTGGGACCTGCGCGGCGCGCAGGCGCTGGGCCTGCGCACGGCCTATGTGGCCCGGCCGGTCGGCGACCCGCCCTCCTCCTCGGACCGGTTCGACCTGTACGCGGAGGGTCTGACGGAGCTGGCGGAGCAGCTCGGGGTGTCCTAGGGGGTGGCCGAAGACCAGGCCGCTCCCGCTCCCGCTTCTGCTTCTGCTTCTCAGGGCAGCAGCGGGCAGGTGAGGGGGAGGACGCGTTCGGTCAGCCGACCGGTGAGGACCGTGTCGGTGAGAACAGTTTCGGTGTCGGTGTCGGTGTCGGTCTCGGAGTCGGTGTCGACCGCCGCCGTCAGCCAGTCCGCCGCGGTCAGCCGGCCCACGACCTCCCGGAGGTCGCCGGGGGCGATGGCGCACCAGGACGAGAGGGCTTCCACGCCGAGGCCCTCGCCCTCGGGCCCCAGTCGTCCATCGGGGGTGACACCGGTGGCCAGGGCCAGGGCGAGCAGGCGGGCGTCGGCCGTGGTCTTGGCCTTGCGGAGCTTCTTCTCGCCGACGACGCGCTGGGCCCAGCCGCTGAGCTTGGGGCGCATCTTCCTGCCGAAGGTGAACGGGCCCGGGTCGTTCTCGTCGGGCGTCAGGGACGGCACGTCGATGCGGGTGGGGTTCTCCGGGCGGGAGGCGATCAGTTCCTCGACCGTACCGGCGATTTTCAGCCAGCCGCACTCCAGCAGTTGCTCCACCAGGTGTGCGGGTTCCGCCAGGGGCAGCCCCTTGAGGTCCTGCCCGACGAGGTTGCCGGTACCGGACTGCGCGGTGCGCAGCGTCAGCATCACCACCAGCAGACGGGCCTCCGGCCCCGGCAGGGGCGCGTGGTCGGCCACGTGGGCGAGGACGGCCCGTGCGTGATCCCACTGGGCGGACGCGGTCAGCAGCCGGGCCACAGCGGGGCCTTCGCCTTCCGGGGCTTCACCGATGCGGTGCAGATGCTGGAGACGGGCGGTGGCGGCGGCCTGTTCGGCTCGCTGGGCGTCGAGGCGGAGTCCGGTGTCGGCGGTGACTTCGGCCCAGGCGCTGAAGGCCTTCGCCTTGCGGGCGTGGAGGTCGGCGAGCATCGCGAGGTCGGGTTCGGCACGCTGCTGGTAGGCGCGGAAGAGCTCGCCGAGTTCGGTGAGTTCGTCCCGCAGCGCGACGGGCCGCAGGTCGTGCGGGACGAACCGCTGCGCGATCCTCCCTCGCCGGGCGCGCTGCCGCGCCGGCCTCGGGGGCCGAGGCGGCCTCTCGGACCGGGGAGCCGGCACCTCGTGCGGGGCGGCGGCCCCGGAAGCCCCGGAAGCAAGGTGCGAGAAGTGGGGCCCGACGGCCGACACCGTCGGCGCGGGGGCCGTCGAGGGCCGGGAGGCGCCGACAGGAGCCGTCCGGTCGGGAGCCGGGGCGGTCGCGGCGATCTTCGCGGTGGGATGCGCGGCAGCACAGCGCGAGCAGCACTCCATCACCTGCCACCAGCGACCTTCCCGGTCCGTGACGACGGCCAGGACGACCGCGCCGCCGCATCTCCAGGGCGCCGGGCGCTCACGCGGTCCGGCGGGGCGGATGTGGGTGTGGCATTCCGCGGCCCGGCAGGCGCAGTACGCCGACGGGCTGGGGGCCGGGCCCGCGCGCAGGTGGGCCTTGAGGTGCTCGACCGCCGCCGTACGGCCGACGGCCGCGGAGGGCAGCACCTGCGCGGCGCAGGCCGGGCGGCTGCACGAGACGCGTACGTCCGCCCGGCCGCGGCCGACAGGGTCCAGCCGCACCGTCCATGTGCGTCCCGTCACCCGCTCGTTCGTCGCGTGGGCCTCCACACCCATCACACCCTCCTCGACGCCTGTTCGTCCGTGCACCCCGGCAACCCCGGCACCCCCCGCCGACCCACGTCTCCGTGGCGCACGGCGTGTCGCATCCCGCCGTACCTGCCGCCGGTCCTGATTCCGGCCCGGCCGCACGAGGGGCCCACCGTGGCCCACCGTGTTCTTGTCCGTAGGGGATGTGTTTGATCCACAACGCAAACGACGGTCCGCCGTTCGGGTGACGGGCTCGGAGAGAATGTGGCCGGATTACGGCCCTGACGGACCCTGCGGGCGAGCCGTCCGCCGTAGCGACGAACGGCCCGGCACGCGATGGTCGTCGCGCGCCGGACCGGGCCGTCTCCCGTGGGGTGCGGAGGAGGTCAGGACCCCGCGCCGCGCGGGAAGGAGACCTCCACGCGGCGGTTCTTCTTGCGGCCCTCTTCGTTGCTGTTGCTGGCGATCGGGTACTGCTCGCCATAGCCCCGGATCTCGTACGTGATCGTGGCGCCGAGCTCCTTCGACAGAACCCCGTGCACGGCGTCGGCACGCTGCTTGGACAGGACGTCGCCGTGGGCCGAGGAGCCGAGGTTGTCGGTGAAGCCGAAGACGCGGACCTTGGTCGCGTTCTGCTTCTTGATCTCGGCGGCGATCGCGGCGATACGGGCGTTGGCAGCCGAACCGAGCTTCGCGCTGTCCTTGCCGAAGAGGACTTCGGCCTGGAGCGCGAACTTGATGTCGGCGTTGCTGTCCTCGCGGCGTTCCTCGCCGCCGAGGTCCTCCACGACCTGGACGATGTCCAGAACCCGGCCGGGGGCGAGGGTGCCGCCCTCCGGCATCTTCAGGTCCGGGTCGTTCGGGTCGACGGGAACGGGCGGCTCCGACGTGGCCTCCGTCCCGGGCGGGACGCTCGGCCCGTCGTCGGCGTACGAGGGCGAGGCTCCGAGCAGCGTGGTGCCGGCGATCAGCACGGCGACCGCGACGGCTTGGCCCAGGTGGCGGGGTGCCCGGGGGCGCTTGGTGGTCTTCATGGCCGCACTCACCCAGAAATCTTCAGCGAGGTGGTGGCGAAGGTCGGGAGAGTGAAGTCGACCTCGGTCGTGCCCTGCGGCGGGGCGGGGAACTGCATGAAGATGGGCGCGGACTTGCCCGGGGTGAGGGATGAGATCGCCGTGGTGCAGAGGCAGCGAGAGTCCGTGTCCCGGAGCACGTAGTAGCGCTTCTTCCCCACCTTGTCCACGAGCGTCGCACCGGCGACGGAGTTGGGGTTCTTCTGAACGATGCTGGTCTCGGAACCGGCCCAGGCCGATGCGGTCCGTACTTTGTCTCCCTCGTTGGTGATCTCACCCTGGACGGTGAGGAATCCCCCGGAGTCCCGCTTGACCTCATTGAAGACCAGGACAAGCCCGCCCTGCCCACGCGCCTCCGCGAGCTTCACATTCGGGTCGACAGCCTCACCAGCCGCAGTGTCCTCCTGCTGCGGCTCGCCCTTGTCCTCCGCAGAGGGGCTGGCCGGGGCGGACGGCGCGCCGGAACCCTCGTTGCCGGGCTCCTCGCCTCCGTCGTCGCCACAGCCGGCGAGCGCTAGGACAAGAGCAGCCGTCACCGAGACAGCTGTCATCGCCCTTCTGGTCGTCGTGGTCCGCCGCATACTCATGGTCCGATTCCTCTACTCGTCGTTCGCTTCGCTGTCACTGGTCGACCAACCGCACGTCAAAGAGAGTTCTGCTCACGCTCTCCCACAGGCCGGGCCGCTTGATATCGGCCGTCGCGATCGTGACGACATCGCCACTCAGGCACGTGAAGATGAAGGCCTCCGGAGAACCGTTGTTGTCGACGTCGATGACCTTCGGGTTGGGGCAGCGGAATTCGATGAGCGCGGTGGCCTTGGCCTTGGCGACCTTGTCCTCCGAGCCGGGGAGCACCGGCGAGTCCACCGGATCACGACCCTCGACCTCGACCGTGATCAGGTCCCGCAGATAGCCGGGGGAACGCGTGCAGGAGGTCGTGTCGGCTTCGTTGGCGTTGGCCAGCCGTTGCGCCTCGGCGCAGGGCGGGGCGAAAGGCGCGATGAGGAAGGCATCCAGCACGTTGCCGGGCAGCGAGTCGAGGAATCCGGGCCCGAAGTTGGCGCGTGCCTTCTGAGCGGCGGCCAGCGCGGCGGCGTCCGCCGCGCCCTGAGAATCATTGCGCAAGGCCGAGGCCTTGCCGACAGCGAAGAAGGCCAACGCAAGGAAGAGCAGGCCCGCCACCATCATGATGTAGATGGGGAAGGCCTGCCCTGCGTCGCCGCGTGGACGTGTACGCATCAGCCAGAGACGATGGCGGTCACCAGTCCGTCGATACGCTGCGAGATGTTGTCTCCGATGTCCGAAGCGGCGACCGCACCGATGATCGCCACGACCACCAGAATGATGCCCAGGTACTCGAACGCCGTCTGCCCCCGGTCCTTCGCCGCGTAGCGCTTCTGGATGCTGCTGACGGCGGTGCTGGCCCAGCCGTTGACGCGGACGGCGGTCTTCAGGGTGATGTTCGACATGGTGTTCCCCTCCGGGTTCGGCCGACCGGTTGCCGGCCGACTCGCACGTTCCTGTTGCGCCGTCCTCGGTACCGGCTTCCTCCCGGCCGGTGCCGTTGGCGACGTGAGAAACATAAGGGAGAACCGCCGCTGCCCCAGAGGGCCCGTGGGCCCATTCCCGGGCCCAAAAGGCTTCCCGGTCTGCCTCGTTGTGCCATCGCTCGGTCATGGCCGCCGCCCGGTGGTGCGGGGCGCGGTGCCGAGCCAGTGGGCGATCGCCTCGCTGCGGCTGGTGCTGTGGAGCTTCGTGAAGATGCGGTTGATGTGGTTCTTGACCGTCTTCTCACTGATGAAGCAGGTGGCGGCGATCTGCTGATTACTCATTCCGGACGCAATCAGGTCCATGACCTCCACCTCCCGCGAACTAAGCTTGTACTGCTGCCTGTTGGGGGCGGGCGCCGACCCCCCGGACAGAGAAGACTGTCCCACAGAAGGTTGCAGTTGCGAAAGACTTTCCGAAGTTTCGAGGGGGCGTGGCGCCGGGTGCGCGGGGAGGGGTGCCGCCGTCAGGGCCGATCCGAGCCCCTCCGGTAGGGGGCTCCGGGGCGGAGCCGATCCCAGCCGCATGTGGGCCAGCAGAGCGTCGGCGGCTGTGGCGGTGAAGTTCGCGCGGCCGTCCTTCGTGTCGCGCACCGCCCGGACCAGTTGGTCCGCCGTGAACTCGCCGTGCACCAGGTAGCCGCCCGCGCCCAGGCACAGCGCCTCGTGGACGATCTCGCTCTCGCGGCTGTACGTCAGCATCAGCACGGGCGCGAGGCCGACGAGGTGCGGCAGGGCCGAGATCCCGTCCACGCCGGGCATCCGTACGTCGAGCAGGACCACGTCGGGGCGGTGCTGGAGCGTCCTCTCGTAGGCCTCGCGGCCGTCCGCCGCCTCTGCCACGACCTGGATGTCGGCCCGGCCCGAGAGCAGGACGCCCAGCCCCGCCCGGACCACCGGGTTGTCGTCCGCGACCACCACCCGGAGCCGGGCCGGTTCGGGAGCCGCGGGGACCGGTGGGAAGGGGGACGCGGTGGGCCCTCCGAACGCGGGGGGCGGCGTCGGCAGGGCCGGGTGCTGGATCGCAGTGTGCTGGTGCCTGGGCTGTCCGGCGGGACCGGGGGCCTGGGCGAGCGGGATGTGCGACGACGTGTGCTGGGGGGCGTGGTGGTGAGCCGACGCCCCGTCGCGGTTCGGCAGGGGGGAGACATCATCCGGCATGCTGCGACCTCCTCTCAGGGTCGGGGTCATGGGTGGGGGGTCGTGACGTTCTCGGGCGCGAGCGACGGCGGGAGCGGTGGTGAGGTCTGCGGCGCGGGGGCGGGCGGGGAGGGCGACGGGGCGCTCTCCCCGGCGGCCGGGCCCGTCAGCGCCGCCAGGGGGAGTTCCACCCGCACCTCCGTGCCCTTCTCCGCGCTCCCGCGGCCGATCCGGATGCGGGCCCCGATGGAGGCGGCCCGCTCCACCATGCCGACGAGGCCGAAGTGGCCGGCCCTGCGGAGGGTGTCGAGCGTCGTTCCGGCGGGGAGTCCGCGCCCGTCGTCGTACACGCTGATACGGAGCATGTCGCTCTGCACGCCCGCGAGGACGATCAGGTAGGAAGGGCCCGCGTGGCGGTGGGCGTTCTCCAGGGCCTCGGAGGCGACGGTGAGGAGCTGCCGGGCGACCGCCTGCGGTACGGGCGGGACCGGGGTCTCCTCGGCAAGCCGACGGAAGGTGGCCGTGACCGAGTGGCGGTCGGTGAAGTGCTGGGCGTGGGCGGCCAGTTCCGCGACCAGGTCGACGCCGCCCTCCAGTCCCTGCTCACGGCGCAGGTCGGTGAGCAGTTCCCGGGATTCGGCGGCGGCCCGGCGGGCGGCGCGGGCGACCAGTTCCGCCTGGAGTTTCACGGTGGGCGGGTCCATGCGCCCGGCCGAGCCCGCCAGTCCGTCGGCGGCCAGCGCCAGACCGTGCAGGGTCTTGGCGACCGAGTCGTGCATCTCCCGGGCCAGTCGGGTGCGCTCGCCCTCCACCGCCTCGTTCACCGCCAGCCGCGCCCGGGTCTCGGTGAGCGCCTGAGTGGCCGTCCCGAAGCGCAGGAGGAGGTTGCGCAGGGTGACCCCGACCGCCCCGGCGATCACGCAGAAGCCGGGCAGGAGCAGGGCCGGCGCCCCGCCCGGCTCCAGTTTCGGAACGCTCGCGTACACGCCGAAGACGATGACCACCTGGAGCGCCGCGAAGACCGCCGCACCGCGCCAGC
The DNA here is from genome assembly GCF_040638385.1 of Streptomyces sp. NPDC026589. NCBI lineage: Bacteria > Bacillati > Actinomycetota > Actinomycetes > Kitasatosporales > Streptomycetaceae > Streptomyces > Streptomyces sp. NPDC026589. The sequence continues at coordinate 83,975 of NZ_JBEZYG010000012.1, read as the reverse complement.
CCTGGACCAGCCCGGCCAGTAGCGGGGTGCAGACAGTGACGTACGCGAGGGTCGACTCGGGGGTCGCCGTGATCAGCAGCAGCGCGCCGAAGAACACGTCGACGGCCAGGAGCCAGGGGTGCCGCAGGAGCACCGGGCCGAACCGCTCCCAGTCCCGGAACAGCAGGTACGAGCCCATGAAAGTGACCAGGATCGCCGAGCCGATGAACCAGGTGGGCAGGCCGGGAGCGGTACGGTCGATCGCGTACGGAGTCGCTATCGCGATCATCGCCAGGCGGAAGCCGAAGACTTGGCGGCACATCGCCTGGAGAGCGTTGACCTGGATGGCGAAGGCCGGGCGGGCCGGGGCGCCGGTATGGGCGCGGGTCAGTTCCGCAGTCAGTCCGGGCTGGGCTCCGCTGAGCTGGAATGTCATGCGCCTGTCACCTCCGTCTCATCCCCGTAAGGCTCGTGCTGTTCACGCTCGTATCCGGTCGGCGCTCGTGCTCGGTCCCGCTCGTATCCCGTACCGCCCGCTCCTTCGGCCAACCGGTTCAGCAGACGTACCGGAACGTAGAAGCTCCGTCCCCATCCGGCCCGTCATTCATGTCATCCCGCCGTCGTTCATGTCATCCGCCCGTGAGGGACGTGAGGTCGACGTCGGCTCCGTACACGAATCCGACGGTGAGGAGGAGCAGCGTGCCCGGGAGGAGGAACGTGGTCACCGCGAACGTGGCCTTCGGGACCGCCCTGGCCGCCTTGCGGCGGGCGTTCTGGGCGTCGGTGCGGCGCATGTCGTTGGCGATCTGGATGAGCGTCTCGACGATCGGCGCGCCCAGCTCCTCGCCCTGCTGGAGCGTTGTGACGAACATGGCGACCTGTTCGGAGTCGTTGCGTCTGCGGAGTTCCTCGAAGGCCTGGCGGCGGCTGACGCCCATGTCCATCTGCCGGAGCGTGATGCGCAGCTCGTCCGACCAGGGGCCCTCGTACTTCTCCGCGACCCGGTCCAGCGCCTGCCGGAAGCCGAGCCCGGCCGAGACGACGACGGCCAGGACGTCGAGGAAGTCCGGCAGCGTCCGCTCGATGTGCTCACGGCGCACCCGGATCGCCGACCAGATCCCGGCCTCCACCCAGAACAGGCCGAAGGCGACCATCAGGAGGGCGAGGAACAGCTGGCCGCGGAGGAGCATCGAGAACGCGCCGAGGACGCCCAGCGCGCCGTAGACGGCGCGGCGTGCCGCGTAACGGTCGAGGGTGAGGCCGCCGGGGTTACCCGCCAGGTCGATCTGGCGGCGCTTCTTGTTGACGGCCTTGGGGCCCATCATCCGCAGCACCATGGGGGCCCAGCGGATGCCGAGGCGGTCGATGCCGGAGCCGACCGCGCTGGTGCGGGAGGCCCCGGACTCCAGGGCCACGGCCAGGTCGCCGGGGAGTTTGGCGTCGGCCCGGTACATCCGGATGCCGTGGATGGCCCCGTAGACGGCGAGGCCGACGACCAGGGCTAGCAGCAGGTCCATGTCCGTCCCCTTTCTTCCTGGTTCCTGGTCTCAGACATCGGTTCGGGCATCGGTTCGGGCATCGGTTCGGGCAAGGGCTCAGACATCGGTTCGGGCATCGGTTCGGGCATGGGCTCGGGCATGGGCTCGGGCATCGGTTCGGGCATGGGCTCGGGCATGGGCTCGGGCATCGGCTCGGGCATGGGTTCAGACATCGATACGGGAGAAGCGGCGGATGACGACGAACCCGATGGCGTAGAGGACGATGGACACGACCACCGCCACCTGGCCGAAGAGCGCCCCCGTCATCCGGTCCAGCGCGCCGGGCATGACCGCGTTCATCAGCAGCATCGCGCCGATTCCGAAGAGGGGTACCGCGTAGGCGGTCACGGTGACCTGGGAGAGCTGGGTCTTGACCTCGCGGCGGGTCTCCTTGCGCTCCTCCAGGGTCTCGGTGAGGTTGCGCAGCGAGCTGACGACCGTACCGCCGGCCCGGTTGGAGAGGACCAGCGTGGTGACGAGGACCACGAGTTCGCGGGACGGCAGGCGGTCGGTCAGCTCGCTGAGCGCGTCCTCCAGGGGCTCGCCGACGGCCAGCCGCCTGGCGACCCGGGCCAGCTCCTCGCCGGCCGGGTCCTCCAGTTCCTCGGCCGCCATCGACAGCGAGGTACGCAGGGCCAGGCCCGCCTGGGTGGCGTTGGCGAGGATCCGGGAGAGCTCGGGGAGCTGGTTGATGAAGCGCTCGGTGCGCTTGACCCGCTGCCAGTTGAGGAACGCGTTGGTGCCCCAGAGGCCGATCAGGGCGGCGACCGGGCCGAAGAACGCGGCGAGCATGGAGGAGGCGATCATCCAGAGCCCCGCCATCGCGACGAGCGCGTAGACGAAGAACTCGCCGGGCGTGATGTCCATGCCGGTCGCCGCGAGCTTCAGCTCCAGTCTCCGGCCGAGCGCGGTGGCGCGCAGTCTTCGGTCGAAACCCTTGAAGCGGCGGGGACGTCCCGTCTCCCGGATCTGCCCGACGTGGGAGAGCCGGTCGACGAGGGCGTCGCGGTCGGCCTTGCCGCCGGAGTAGGAGTGCAGGCCGATCACGCCGAGCACGCAGGCCAGCAACGTGACGCCGACGGTGACCAGGGGGAGGTTGACGTTGTCCATGGCTCGGTACCTAGTTGGCCTCTCGGGTGGCGAGTTGTTCGGCGGACTGGGCGACGCCGAACGCCTGCGGAATGGGCTGACTGGCCAGGTAGAGGCGCTCGGCGAGCTTCCGGGGCAGCGGGAGGTACTGGAAGTCGCCGTAGATGCGGCCGTCGGGGGCCATCGGCTGTGCGTTGAACCGTGCGACCGTGACGATGCGGTACGGGTCGCGGCCGTGCGAGTCGAGGACGGCGATCTCGGTGATCTTCCTGGTGCCGTCGGCGTGCCGGGTGAGCTGGACGATCACGTCGACGGCGCTGTTGATCTGATCGTGCAGCGCCTCGAAGGGGATCTCGACCTCCGACATCGAGGCGAGGGTCTGGAGACGCATCAGCGCGTCCTCGGCGCTGTTGGCGTGGACGGTGGCCAGCGAACCGTCGTGACCGGTGGACATCGCCTGGAGCATGTCGAGGGACTCGCCGCCTCGGACCTCACCGACGACGATGCGGTCGGGGCGCATACGCAGCGAGTTGCGGACCAGGTCGCGGATGGTGATCTGGCCCTTTCCCTCGACGTTCGCCGGGCGGGTCTCCAGCCGGATCACGTGGCTCTGCTGGAGCTGGAGTTCGGCGGAGTCCTCGATGGTGACGATGCGCTCGATGTTCGGGATCAGTCCGGACAGCGCGTTGAGGAGGGTCGTCTTGCCGGTGCCGGTGGCCCCGGAGACGATGATGTTGAGTTTGGCCTGCACCAGTCCGGCGAGCAGGACGAGCATCTGTTCGTCCAGCGAGCCGAAGCCGATCATCTCCTGGAGCGTGAAGGAGCGGGGGAACCGTCGGATGGTGAGCGTCGCGCCGGTCAGGGAGAGCGGCGGGATGATCACGTTGACACGTTCACCGCTGGGCAGGCGGGCGTCGACCATCGGGTTGGACTCGTCGACGCGGCGGTTGACGGTCGACACGATCCGCTCGATGGTCTGCATCAGCTGTTCGTGGGAGCCGAAGCGCATCGGGAGCTGTTCGACCCTGCCGTTGCGCTCGACGAAGATCTGGTCGGGGCCGTTGACCATGATCTCGGTGATGGACGCGTCCTCCAGGAGCGGTTCCAGGATGCCCAGTCCGAGCGCCTCGTCGACGACTCGGCGGATCAGCTGCGAGCGCTCGACGGTGGAGAGGACCGGGCCCTCGCGGCTGATGATGTGGCCGAGGACGCGCTCCAGCCGGGCCCGCCGGTCGGCGGCGGCCAGCGAGGACATCTCCGCGAGGTCGATCTCCTCCAGCAGCTTGGCCCGGTAGGTGGCCACCATGTGGCCGTCCTCCCGTGCCCCGCCCTGTTCCTCAGGAGCGGTCATACGTGCCCGCAGGCTCATCGGCGTAGCTCTCCTCGGTGTTCGCGGACGGTGCTGGTCCGGCAGGATCCGTTCCGACCCGGGTCAGGGCCGGGGGCGGGGGTGGAGGTGGGGGTGGAGGTACAGGCGGGTGCGGGGGGTCAGAAACGGATCCGGGACTTCTCGTTGGGCATGGTCGTGCTCCGCTCGGCCCACCAGTCGTCCAGTCCCGGCACCACGGAGGGCACCTTGACCCGGACCGTGACCGTGATGTCCTGGCCGCCGCTCCTGCGGTAGCGGAATCCGCCCTCCTCCACCCAGTCGCTCACGGCGTCACGGGCGTTGGACCGGCCGCTCCCCCGGGCGTCCACGCTGGCTTCCGTACGGGCTCCGGCGCGCGCGGCCGTGCCCGCCTGGTTGGCGGCGTACGCGGCCAGGCCCAGCTGGATGGCCGCCATCGCGACGAGGAGCAGCAGAGGGAGGAAGCCGAGGTACTCCATGGCGACCTGGCCCCGGTCGCCCCTCGCGCGTGCGAAACGGGCGCGCCCCCTGTACGGATGCGTCGTCATCGCTGATCCTCCCTCGGGGATCCGGCCTTGCCGGTGATCTCGGTGTCGAGGTCGAACAGGCCCGGCACCAGCACCGGGACCTTCAGCTTCACCGTGGCCCGGTACAGGCTGCCGCCGCCCCGGCAGGTGACGACGACGTTCTCCGCCCAGGCGTCGGGGAGGTCCTTCTTCGCCCCCTGCTGACACGCCGCCCTCGCCCCGTACTCCGCCCCGCTGCCCTTGCGCGCGCCCACGTCGGCCGCGTTGCCCGCGAGGCTGAAGGTGTAGCCGATCAGGGCGCACTCCCAGAGCACGAGCATGATCAGGATGATGAAGGGGGTCATGCCCAGGAACTCGATCGCGGTCTGTCCGCGGTCCCGGTCCCGGCCCCGCTTCCGGCCCTCGGTCCCGGTCCCGGTCCCGGTCCCGGTCCCGAACCAGCGGATCCCGGTCCCCGACCAGCGGTCCCCAGCCCCGTTCCCGTTCCCGTACCGGCGGTCACGCAGGGCCGTGATCCGCCCCCGTATGCCGCTCCGTGCCGTCCTTGTGGTGGTCATCGCTCAACGTGTCCCCTCGGAGTCTCCGAGTCCGCGGCCGGAGCCGTCGCGCCGGCGGCGCGGGCGTCCGATCGAGCCCCGGTCGTTCTTCAGAGCGCCGCTGCTCCGCTTGACCAGGGCGCTGCCGCTCTTCTTCGCCGTCGCGCTCTCCTTGACGATGCCCAGCTCTCCGGCCAGGCCCCAGAGCGCCTGCTTGACCGTGCTCTTGGCGTCCAGCTCGTGCAGGCGTCCGGAGTCGATGGACGCCTGGAGTTCCTTGAAGTTCGCGGGGATCGCCGCCGAGGCGACCCGGGTGCCGGTGATCTTCTGGATCAGCTGCGGCTGGATCTCGGTGTTGCGGGTGAAGCGGTTGACGAGGGTGATCGTCTCCTCGGCCTTGCGGATCTGGAGCCGTTCCCACATCCGTACGATGCGTTTCGCGCCGCGCACCGCGATCACGTCCGGGGTCGTGACCAGCAGGGCCACGTCCGCCATCTCGATGGCCGCGGCGTTGGCCCCGTTCATCTGGCCGCCGCAGTCGATGACGACGATCTCGTAGCGGGTACGGAGCGCGCTGACGATCTGGCGGGCCGAACGGTCGCTGACCTCCTCGCCGCGTTCGCCCTCGCCGGGGGCGAGGAGCAGGGCGAGGCCCGTGGAGTGGGAGAAGACCGCGTCGGACAGCACCCGGGGGGAGATGTCGGTGATCAGGGCGAGGTCGACCAGGGAACGGCGGAACTGGACGTCGAGGAACGAGGCGATGTCCCCGGTCTGGAGATCCATGTCCACCAGCGCCACCGTGTTGCCGGACGCCTGAGCGGCCAGGGCGAGCTGGATGGCGGTGACGGTCGCGCCGACACCGCCCTTCGCGCCGGTGACCGTGACCACCGTGCCGCCGGGGCCGGTGAAGACGTCGTTCGCGGAGGTGAGGTGGCGGCGTACGCCGGAGGACCACTGGGCGGCCGCCTGGACGCGGTTGGCCAGTTCCTCGTAGCTCAGCGGCAGGGTGACCAGGCCGCGCGCCCCGGAGTCCATCGCGTCGGCGAAGAGGCTCGGGCTGGCGTCCGCGGTGATCAGGACGACGCCGACGGACGGGAACCTCATCGACACCTCCCGGATCAGCTCCAGGGCCGGCACCGGGCCGATCCGCTCGTGGACCAGCACCACCTCGGGCAGCTCGTCGATCGCCTCGCCCGCGAGGCGGGCCAGGGTGTCGATGAGCTGGGTGGAGTCGCCGACCGGGGTCGCGGGTTCGGCGTCGGGCAGCTGGCTGAGCAGGGTGGTGACGGAGCGGGCCGCGTCGAGGTCACCGACGGCGGGGAGGATTCTGGTGGTCATCCCATCCTCACTTGTCCTTGTCGAGCGTGTAGGTGCGGTCCCCCGGACGGATGGTGCCGTCGCTGCCCGGGGCGACGAGCGCGAGACGCACGTGCTCCGCGAAGGACTCGGCGTAGGCGACGCGCTGGGTGTCCAGCGTGTTCAGGGCGAAGGTGATCGGCACGGCCTCGGTCGCCCGCGTCCCCCGGTCGTCCGCGCTCGGGTCCAGGGGGGTCAGCTCGCCGACGTCCAGCACCTTGGCGTTGGAGACGATGACCTTGGACTGGGACGCGTCGCCCTGCTCCTCACCGGCGAACGTGGCGTAGATGTTGACCGTCGCGCCCGGTGTGATCTTGCCCGCGACACCGGTGGAGGCGTCGATCATGATAGCGATCTCCTGCTCACCGGCGCGGAGTTCGGGCTTGCGGACCATCATGTCCGACTGGAGCAGCGAGCCTTCGCGGAGCTCGGTGACCGCGATCTTCGACTCGACTTCCCGCAGGTCGGTCACCGCGTTCTCCGACAGCCAGCGTTTGGGCATCTTGATCTTCTCGAACTGGCCGCTGTTCAGAGCCGTGTACGGAGCCACGTTGGTCTTCAACTGGTACGCCGTCACCTCGGGGCCGACCTTCGAGTTGACGTCGCTGATCACCGAGAGCACGCCGGCGAAGGCCGCGAAGGCACACAGGACCGACAGGAGCAGGAGTATCACGCCGCGGCGCTGGCGGGAGTTCATGGTCCGGACAACCTCGTTCGAATCGGATACGTGGGACGGACTGCGGACAGAGGGGCGGTGCGGTGCTGCGGTTACGCGCATACATCTGGTGGAGCGGTGGAGCAGTGGAAGTGGGGCGGTGGAAGTGGAGCGGTTACGCGCTTACATCTGCGGTGGCGCGCTGCTGCGGGCCGACCGGAGCGGGGACGGTCGCGTGCGGGAAGTACGGGGAGTGCGAGTACGGGGAGTGCGGGGAGTGCGGGGAGTGCGGGGAGTGCGGGCAGGGGCCGGGAGGAGCGGGTCCTGCGGGGAGGAGCGGTCTCGTTAGGGGCCCGGTGACTCGCCGGCCCCGTGGTGGAGGACACCGGTGAGGAGCGCGCGGTTCTCCGAAGCCGCGAGAGGGGCGGAACAGAATGCGCAGCGGTCGCCGATGAGTTCCATGGCGCACCAGTGGCACTTCTCCCGGCGTACGGAGGAGACCAACTGGTAGAGCACGGAGAGGTCCGGGAGATGGGCGGCGAACTCCACCAGCTTTCCCGTGCCCCACCAGCGCGGTGAGTCGGACGGGACCGTGGCCTCGTGAATGGCCTGGACCTTCCAGGCGGGCGCGAGGGTCTCCTGTACCCAGTCCGACTGCAGATTCCCTTTGGCGACCAGAAGATGCGTACCAAAATCCGGTCCCGCGGGCGGTTCGACGGTCGGGCCCACCTTCACCAACTGTGACTCGGGCCCGGCGAGCACGGCGAACTGGGATCCGGGGACCCAGGACGTGGCGTGGCTCTTGAGGCTGACCGGGACCCGGTCGAGCCGGGCGACGGAGTTGAGGAGTGCACCCGCGTAGATGTAGTGCGAGAGCAGCCGGGCGGCGGAGGCGACCACCCCGGGGCTGAAGTCGCAGATGGACAACTGGCGGAGCTGGCGCACCAGTACGGCGAGGCCGAGGGGCGGGAGGTCCACCTTGACCAGGGCGATCCGGTCGCTCTCCAGCACCGAGCGGATGGAGTGGAGGCGACGCTCGTGCTCGGGCCGGATGCCCGAGGGATAGAGGGCGATCACATACCCGTGCTGTTCCAGCAGCAGGTGCATGTCGCCGATCGCCAGCTCCAGCGTCTGGGCCTCGGGGGCCTGGAGCAGAGCGGCGGTCGGCGTCTGCTGGTCCGTGGGCGGCAGCACCAGGTCTGCGCTCGTCACTGCTATTGCGGTCGGCACGCTCTTCCCCGTTCCGGCTCCGGTCGACGTGGGGACGTCGGCCGCAATCGCTCCTGACTCCGTGCTCCTGACCCAGCACTTTAGCCACGTCTCACCAGGCAGAGAACAGTTATCGGAGACCAGTACGACGTCATGCGAACACCGTTCCTACGGGGCCCGGGTGCTAAACGGGACGAAATCGATTCCGCCCAACTCGACTGTCATCGCGTAGCGTTACCGAAGCCTTCGTCCGGCTTTCCATCAGGCATCCGTTCACGCACGTCAGACTGGATTCCGCGTGGTCGGCCTCCTTTTCGTAAGGGCGTTTCCGTGACCGTCGGAAGATCGCCCACGAGATCACCCGTGCGGGGGGCGATGTGCGGGCGCGGGGCGGTTCCCGGCGGAGAAACCTCGGCCTCGCACCCTCCGCGGGGCCTCGGGCGCCCCGTCGCCGACCCGGTGGCACGACCTCGCACTCCCGTTCGCTGAAGGCGTTTTACCGCCAGAGGTCTTGACAACTTGATTGGTCTGGACCAGTTTTATGCGCCAAGCGGTGGCCACCGCCCCCGGTCGGACACCCCGTGTTCAACGTCCCCGGTTCAGCACCTCCTGCACCACCGCCGTACGACATCCCCGCTCCGCCCGGCCCACCCCGTGCAGCCCCGGCCGCCCCTCGTCCGTCCGGCACTCCCGCACGACCCCCGCCAGGCCACCAACTCCCCACGGAGGAACCAGTGGAACGCTCCGCAGGCAGCAGTCGCAGAAGGCGTCGTCGCTCCCGTCCCGTCCTCGGCGGCACCATGGCCGTCATCGCGGCCGCGGCCCTGACCGTCACCGGACTCGTCAGCACCGCCCAGGCCGCCGACGTCAACAACGCCAGGAACGCGGGCTTCGAGTCGGGCCTCGCCAACTGGACCTGCGCCGGGAACAGCGGGACCGTCGTCTCCTCCCCCGTGCACGGCGGTACGTCGGCGCTGAAGGCCACCCCGGCCGGCCAGGACAATGCCAAGTGTTCGCAGGCCGTCAAGGTGAAGCCCAACTCGACCTACGCGCTCAGCTCCTGGGTGCAGGGCGGCTACGCCTACCTCGGCGTGAGCGGGACCGGAACCACCGACGTCTCCACCTGGACGCCGGGCTCCGCCTCCTGGACCAAGCTGTCCACCAGCTTCAAGACGGGCGCGAACACCACCTCGGTGACCGTCTACACCCACGGCTGGTACGGGCAGGCCGCCTACCTCGCCGACGACTTCGAGGTGACCGGCCCCGACGGCGGAGGCGGCGAGGAGCCCGGCCCGGTCATCCCGGCGACTCCCGCGGGCCTCGCGGCGGGCGCCACGACCACGTCCTCCGTCGCCCTGTCCTGGAACGCGGTCTCCGGCGCGACGGGCTACAAGGTGTACCGGGACGGTGTGCAGGCCACCACCTCCACCGGAACCTCGGCGACCGTCACGGGCCTCACCGCGGACACCGCCTACCAGTTCTCGGTGAGCGCCACCAACGCGGCCGGCGAGTCGGTCAAGTCCGCCGCCGTCAGCGCCCGTACGGCGAAGGAGGGCACGGGCCCCGGCCCCGGACCCTCCGTGCCCAAGCACGCGGTGACCGGCTACTGGCAGAACTTCAACAACGGCGCGGCCGTCCAGAAGCTCAGCGACCTCCCGGCCGACTACGACATCATCGCGGTCTCCTTCGCGGACGCCACGGCGACCCAGGGCGCGGTCACCTTCAACCTGGACACCGCCGGGCTGAACGGCTACACCGATGCCCAGTTCCGTTCGGACATCAAGGCCAAGCAGGCGGCCGGCAAGAACGTCATCATCTCGATCGGCGGCGAGCTGGGCACGGTCCGCGTCGACAGTGACGCCTCCGCCGCCGCGTTCGCCAACTCGGTGTACGCGCTGATGCAGGACTACGGCTTCAACGGGGTCGACATCGACCTGGAGAACGGCCTCAACGCCACCTACATGACGAAGGCGCTGCGCCAGCTGTCGGCGAAGGCGGGCCCCGGGCTGGTCCTCACGATGGCCCCGCAGACCATCGACATGCAGTCCACCTCGGGCGAGTACTTCAAGACGGCGCTCAACGTCAAGGACATCCTGACCGTCGTAAACATGCAGTACTACAACAGCGGTTCGATGCTCGGCTGCGACGGCAAGGTCTACTCGCAGGGCTCGGTGGACTTCCTCACCGCGCTCGCCTGCATCCAGCTGGAAGGCGGTCTCGACCCGTCCCAGGTCGGCATCGGCGTCCCCTCCTCCTCCCGCGCCGCGGGCAGCGGCTACGTCTCCCCGTCGATCGTGAACGCGGCGCTGGACTGCCTCGCCAAGGGCACCAACTGCGGCTCGTTCAAGCCGTCCAAGACCTACCCGTCGCTGCGCGGCGTGATGACCTGGTCGACGAACTGGGACGCGACGGCCGGGTTCGCCTGGTCGAAGGCGGTCGGGCCGCACGTCCGCAGCCTGCCGTAGCGACACCGCACCACCCGGATCCCGCAGCGCCGCCGCTCCCCCGGCGGCGCTGCGGCGTTGCGTCGGCGACCATCCGGTCACCGGGGCGCCGGGCCACCGGGGCGCTTGGTCACCGCAGCACCGCACCGCCGCAGCACCCCGCGCACAGCCGCTCCGGCGCAACGCCGCAGCACCCGCGCACCGGCGCACCGGGTCACCAGGGCAGTTCGCGCACCTGCTGGACGCACAGCACGACGAACAGCAGCCCGGACAGGGCGAGCATCCCGTTGCTGAGCCATCCATTGCGCCACTCCCCGGGCGTACGGGAGGAGTTGAGCAGCCAGAGCAGGGTCAGGGCGAGGAACGGCATGAAGAACGCGCCGAGCACCCCGTAGGCGATGACCAGGCCGAAGGGCTCGTCCAGCCAGAGCAGGGTCATCGGCGGGAAGGTCAGCCACAGGAGGTACGCGCGGAACGGCAGCGACCGCTGCCGGCGCTCGGCGACATCCGGCCCCTCGTGCCCCTCGGTCTTCGCCGCACCGGCCGCCGGAGCCCGGAACCGCTCCACGAAGTCGGCGAACATCAGGCTGACCCCGTGCCAGACGCCGATCAGCGACGAGAACGACGTGGCGAAGAAGCCCACCAGAAAGAGCTTGGCGGTGCCGGCGCCGAAGCGGTCCTCCAGCACCTTGCCCAGATCGATCAGGCCCCGGTCGCCGGAGGTGAGGGCGGTCTGGGAGGCGTGCAGCAGCTCGGCGCCGACGATGAGCATCGCCACGACGAAGACCCCGGTGGTGATGTAGGCGACCCGGTTGTCGAGCCGCATCACCTTCATCCAGGAGGAGTTGCTCCAGCCCTTGGCGTTGACCCAGTACCCGTACGCGGCCATGGTGATCGTGCCGCCGACGCCGCCGATCAGCCCGAGGGTGTAGAGGAGCGAGCCGTCCGGGAGCACGGGCAGCAGCCCAGCGAAGGACGCCCCGACGTCCGGCACGACGCGGGCGGCCACGTACACGACCACCACGAACATGATGCCGACCAGGACCGTCATGACCTTCTCGAAGACGGCGTACCGGTTGAACCAGACGAAGGCCAGCCCGATCAGCCCGGTGACGATCGCCCAGAACTTCAGCCCGGGGCCGTCGGGGAACAGCGCCACGATGGGCAGGGCGCTGGAGGACATGGCCGTCGCCCCGTAGAGGAAGCCCCAGAGCACGACGTAGACCGCGAAGTACACCGTGGTCCAGGGGCCCAGGCTGCGCCAGCCGTCGAAGAGCGTCCGGCCGGTCGCCAGATGCCAGCGGCCGGCCGCCTCGGCGAGCGAGATCTTGACGACGCAGCCGATCACCGCCGCCCACATCAGGGTGTATCCGAACTTGCTGCCCGCGATGAGCGTCGCGACCAGGTCACCGGCCCCGACTCCGGTCGCCGCGACGACGATGCCGGGGCCGATGTACTTCCAGCTGGACTTACGTGGTCGGGAGGCCGGCTCCCCTGTCCCTGTGATTGCGCTTGTCTCCGCCATGCCGATCAAGGAAGCGCAATCCGCGGGGCAGCACAAGGGGGTGGGCGGGGATTCGCCGGACCCGCGGGCGCGGGACGTCCCGGTGTGTGCCGGTTCGCTGGATCACCAGGCTGGGCAGCGCGGCGACTTCGCTAGATCACCAGGCTGAGCAGCGCCGCGACGACGAAGCCCGCGACCGAGAGCACCGTCTCCAGGACGGTCCACGACTTCAGGGTGTCGCGCTCGCTGATGCCGAAGTACTTCGACACCATCCAGAAGCCGCCGTCGTTCACGTGCGAGGCGAAGATCGAGCCCGCCGAGATCGCCATGATGATCAGCGCGAGGTGGGCCTGGGACAGGTCCTGGCCCTCGACCAGCGGGACCACGATGCCGGCCGTCGTGACGATCGCGACGGTGGCCGATCCCTGGGCGACGCGCAGGACGACCGAGATCAGCCAGGCGAGCAGGATGATCGGCAGGCCGACGTCGTTGAAGGTGTCGGCCAGCGCGTCCGCGATGCCGCTGCCCTTGAGGACCGCGCCGAAGATGCCGCCCGCGCCGACCACCAACAGGATGTTGCCGACGGGCTTGAGCGAGGACGTGGAGACGGATTCCAGGGACTTGCGGGACCAGCCGCGCCGGATGCCCAGCAGGTAGTACGCGAGGAACAGCGCGATCGTCAGGGCGACGAACGGGTTGCCGAAGAACTCGACGACCGAGCGGAGCGTGGAGGGGTCCAGGGCGATGGAGGAGAACGTCGCGGCGAGGATCAGGATCAGCGGGGTGCCGATGATCGCGAGGACCGTGCCGAGCGGGACCGGCTTCTCGTGCGGGGTGACCCCGGCGGCGCGCTGTTCGGCGGCGACGGCGGCCTTGGCCTCCTCTGCGGCCTCCACCATGTCCTGCGGGACGTCGACGAAGATGCGCTTGCCGATCCAGGCGGCGTACGCCCAGGCGGCGATGACCGACGGGATGCCGACGACGACGCCCATCAGGATGACCCAGCCGAGCGAGACGTTGAAGAGTCCGGCGGCGGCCACCGGCCCCGGGTGCGGCGGCAGGAACGCGTGGGTCATCGACAGGCCCGCCAGCAGCGGCATCGCGTAGAGCAGGATCGATTTTCCGGAGCGCTTGGCGGCGGCGTACACGATCGGTGCGAGGACGAAGATGCCGACGTCGAAGAAGACCGGGATACCGAAGACGAGACCCGTCATGCCCATGGCGAGCGGGGCGCGCTTCTCGCCGAAGGCGTTCAGCAGGCGCGCGCTCAGCACCTCCGCTCCACCGGACACTTCGAGGATCGCGCCGAGCATGGTGCCGAGCCCGATGATGATCGCGACATGTCCGAGGATGCCGCCCATGCCGGACTCGATGACCGAGACGGCGGCGGATTTCTGCACGGTACCGAAGAGTTCGGTGACCGAGAGCCCGGCACCGAGGCCGACGGCTATGGAGACCGCGAGCAGGGCGACGAACGGCTGGAGCCTGACCTTGATGATCAGGAAGAGCAGGAGGGCGATGCCGAGGGCGGCGACGGTCAGCAGACCGGCGGTGCCGTCGATCAGGAGGAGCAGGCCACCGGTGTGCGGTGGTGCCTCGACCGGCGGTGAGGTGGCGGCGAGCAGCATGGGGACTCCGGTGGTGCTGGAGGGCAGGGGGGAGCGCGGCACGGCGCCCCCGGGGAGCGGGGCGCCGTGCCGTACGGCGTGCTGGAGCGGTCCTGCGGGTGGGGTGAAGCGATCAGCGGGGGCCTGCGATCAGGGGGACGGGGGTCGGCGGGCCGGGTGGTCGGCCGACCGAGGGGGTCGGCGGGCCGGGTGGTCGGCCGACCGAGGGGGTCGGCCGACCGAGGGGGCAACGTGGCCGGGGTGGTCAATCGACCGACGTGGTCAGCTGAGCACCGCGAGGGCGTCGATCTCGATGAGCAGCCCCTTGGGCAGGCCGACGTAGACCGTCGTGCGGGCCGAGGGGGCCTCCTTGAGGTTCTGCTCGGCGAAGTACGTGTTGTAGATCTCGTTCATCTCCGCGAAGTGGTCCACGTCCGTGAGGTAGACGCGCATCATCATGACGTCGTCCCAGCTCGCGCCACCCTCCTCCAGGATCGCCTTGACGTTGGCGAAGGTCTGGAGGGTCTGCTCACGGAGCGTGGGACCGGCGGGCGTCGGGGCCTGGCCCTCCACGGCGGGGAGGAAGCCGACCTGGCCGGCGACCTGGAGGATGTTCCCCTTCTTCACGCCGTGCGAGAACTTCGCGGGCGGCGTGGTGTGGGTGGAGGGGGTGAGGGCGGTCTTCTCGGTCATGGCTGATCAGGCTTTCTTGGGTCGGGTGGTGCCGGAGTACTCCCGGCTGATGGTCTCGGCGGTGCGCCGGACCAGCGGGAGCAGGGTGAGGAGTTCCTCGGCCGTGACGACCACATTGGGTGCGGACACCGACATGGCCGCGACGACCCGCCCGTCCGCGCCGCGAATGGGGGCGCCGATGCAGTTGATGGACTCCTCGTGGCCACCGAGGTCGGTGGCCCATCCCTGTTCGCGGACGACGGCGAGCTCCTTGAGGAACGCGGCGGCGTTGGGCGTCGAACGGGACGTGTACATGGGGTAGTCGAGCTTCTCGGCGATGACGCGCCGCTCGGGCTCGGTGAGGTCGGCCAGCAGCAGCTTGGCCACGGCCGCGACGGTGATCGCGACGGGCTTGCCGATCCGTGAGTACATCCGGACCGGGTAGCGGCTCTCGACCTTGTCGATGTAGAGGACTTCCTGCTCCTCGTACACGGCGAGGTGGACGGTATGCCCGCACCGGTCGTTCAGCGCGACCAGGTGGGAGTGGGCGATCTCGCGTACGTCGAGGTTCTCGACGGCCTCCTGGGCGAGCGCGAAGAGCCGGGCGCCGAGGCGGTAGCGCTGGTCCTCCTGGCGGTAGACGAGGCCGTGCTCGTGGAGCGTACGCAGCAGACGCAGCGCCGTGGACTTGTGGACGCCGAGCCGCTCGGCGACCTGGCCGAGGTCGGCGGGTCCCTGGGCGAGCAGCGGCAGGATGCTGAGTGCCCGGTCGACGGTCTGGCTCATGGTGTGCGTACCTCCTCGGCGGCCCGGTCGGCTGCGGTCCAGCCGGGGCCGAGACGAAGTCTCCCCCAGGCGTCGTCGTCGAGGGCCGCGAGTCGGTCGGCGTGGTCGCGGGCGGGCGGGTCGGTGAGGTCGCCGGGGACGGTGAGGACGGCGGCGGCCATGAGGTGCCCGTGCCGGACCCGGTCCCGCACGGGCAGCCCGCGCAGGGTGGCGGAGAGGAACCCGGCGGCGAACGCGTCTCCGGCCCCGACGGCGGCCACGACGTCGACGCGGAGGGCGGGGACGAGAGTGACGGTGTCGGCGGCGAACTCGGCCCCGCCCTCCGTGGAGCGCGAGGCCGGGGCATTTTCAGCCCCTCCGGCGTTTGAGGAGCGGGGTCCGGCCGCATCTTCAGCCCTCCCGGCACCCGACGACCGGGCTCCGGCCGCAATTCCAGCCCCTCCGGCGTTTGAGGAGCGGGGTCCGGGGCGGAGCCCCGAGGCGAACACCGTCGCGCCCGCGCTCCCCCGCTTCACGACGACCACGGCCGGCTCCGGCAGCGCCGCCCGGATCGCCTCCGCGCCGACGATCCCCCACGCCTCCTCCGCCTCGTCCTCGCCCACGAAGACCAGGTCCGAGCGGCGGGCCAGCTCCAGGAGCACCGACGCGTCCGCCTCGGACCCGCGCCACAGATGCGGCCGGTGGTTCACGTCGAAGGAGATGAGCGGGCGGCCCGGCCGGTGGGCCGTCAACTCCCGCAGCAGCGCCAGGCAGTCGGCGGACAGCGCGGCCGTGATCCCGGACAGATGCAGGACGCGGCCCGCGAGGAGGTCCTCGTACGGCACGTTCTCCGGCGACATCGCGGACGCCGCCGACCCGGCCCGGTAGTAGGCGACCTCGTGGGTGTCGGCCCCGCGATCCGTGGCCGTGCGGAAGTAGATGCCGGTCGGGCGCACCGGATCCCGGCGGACGGCCGAGGTGTCGACCCCGTACGACGCGATCGTCTCGACCAGGTGGTCGCCGAAGCCGTCCGCGCCGACCCGGCCGACCCAGGCCGCCCGGTGCCCGGCGGCGGCGAGCGCGCAGGCCACGTTGGACTCGGCGCCGCCGATCCCGCGCCCGAAGGAGGGCACGTCGGCGAGGCGGCCGGGCTGCGAGGGCAGGAACGTCACCATGGACTCACCGAGACAGACGACATCGGTGCTCGCGGCGGCGTCGGCCGTCCCTGCTGCGGGTCCGGACACTGGAGGGCTCCTCGCTGATCGGCGTGCGGGCCGGTGGTCACCATTGACCGGGCATCGGCTCGGATGTTAGACAGCGTTGAGCGATATACGCAATGGGTGTTGCATATGTTGCAACGAACTTCGAGGAGTCCCCCTTGGCAGCCGAACGCCCCACCGGCCACACCGCCGTTCCCGCGCCCTCCGCCCCCGGCGTCTCCCCCGCGTCCCTGGCGTCCGGCCTCGCCGACGAACGCGTCGACCACCGCTTCAAGGCGCTGCCGCCGGACGCGGAGGGCCTGACGGTCGGGGCGCTGGCCGCCGAACGCCGCAACCTCTTCACCGGCGGGTTCACCACCCCCGTCCTCGCCCTCTCCGCCGAGTCGCTGGCCCACAACCTCGACCTCCTGGAGACGTACGCCGAGCGTCACGGCCTCGCGTTCGCCCCGCACGGCAAGACGTCCATGTCCCCGCAGCTCTTCGTGGACCAGCTGAAGCGCGGCGCGTGGGGCATCACGGCGGCCGTGCCGCACCAGGCCCGGGTCTACCGGGCGTACGGCATCGGGCGGATCTTCCTCGCCAACGAGCTGGTCGACGCCGTCGCCCTGCGCTGGCTGGCCGGCGAGATGACCGCCGACCCGGAGTTCCGCTTCGTCTGTTACGTCGACTCCGTGCGCGGCGTCGAGCTGATGGAGAGGGCCCTCGGCGCGGCGGGCGCCACCCGCCCGGTCGACGTGGTCGTGGAGCTGGGCGCGGGCGAGGGCGCGCGCACCGGGGCCCGCACGGAGGCCGACTGCGCGGCGGTGGCCGACGCGGTGGCGTCGGCCGGTTCGCTGCGGCTGGCGGGCGTCGCCGGGTACGAGGGCGAGGTGCCGGACGCCGACCCGGAGCGGGTACGGGAGTGGCTGCGGCGGCTCGTCGGGCTCGCGGCCGACTTCGACGCGGCCGGCCGGTTCTCAGGCGCCGAGGAGATCGTCGTCAGCGCGGGCGGCAGCGCCTGGTTCGACGCGGTCGCGGACGTCTTCACGGAGATCCCCGAACTGAGCGCCCCGGTGCTGAAGTTGCTCCGATCCGGTGCGTACGTCTCGCACGACGACGGGCACTACAGGCACCTCACCCCGTTCAACCGCGTCCCCGAGGAAGGTGCGCTGGAGCCCGCCTTCCGCCTCTGGGCGCAGGTCGTCTCGCGCCCCTCCGGTGAGCAGGCGTTCCTGAACGCGGGCAAGCGCGACGCGGCGTACGACCTCGATCTGCCCGAGGCGCAGGTGGTCCGCTCCGGCCGGGACGGCTCGGTCAGGCCCGCAACCGGGGTCACGGTCACGGGCCTCTCCGACCAGCACACCTGGGTGCGCACGGAGGCGGGCACGGAGCTGGAGGTGGGCGACTGGGTCGGCATGGGCCTCTCGCACCCCTGCACCAGTTTCGACAAGTGGCAGCTGATCCCGCTGGTCACGGCGGACGGCACGGTCACCGACTACATCCGCACGTTCTTCTAGAGCCGCAGGCCCCCACCACCACCCGATCGGAAAGGCGACCCATGGACCTGGTCCTGCGTGACGCGCTCGTCGTCGACGGCACCGGCGCGCCCTCCTACCGCGCCGATGTGGCCCTCGACGACGGCCGCATAGCCGCGATCCATCCCGAGGGCTCCCCCGGCCCCCGCCCCACCGCCACCCGGGCCGTGGACGCGGGCGGCCTCGCGCTCGCCCCCGGCTTCATCGACATGCACGCCCACAGCGACCTGGCGCTGCTGCGCGACCCCGACCACAGTGCGAAGGCCGCGCAGGGCGTCACCCTGGAGGTGCTGGGCCAGGACGGGCTGTCGTACGCCCCGGCCGACGACCGCACCCTCGCCGAGGTCCGGCGCTCCATCACCGGCTGGAACGGGGACGGGAGCGACATCGACTTCGACTGGCGCACCGTCGGCGGCTATCTGGACCGCCTCGACCGGAACTTCGGCGGCCAGGGCATCGCGGTCAACGCCGCCTACCTCATCCCGCAGGGCACGGTCCGGATGTACGCGGTGGGCTGGGACGACCGGCCCGCCACCGACGCCGAACTGGCCCGGATGAAGGAGCTGGTGGACCAGGGCATGCGGGAGGGCGCGGTCGGCATGTCCTCGGGCCTCACCTACACGCCCGGAATGTACGCGGACGACGCCGAACTCACCGATCTGTGCCGGGTGGTGGCCCGCCACGGCGGCTACTACTGCCCGCACCACCGCAGCTACGGGGCCGGAGCGCTCGAAGCGTACGAGGAGATGGTGCGGCTCACCCGCAGCGCCGGCTGCGCCCTCCATCTCGCCCACGCCACCATGAACTTCGGTGTGAACAAGGGCAGGGCGCCGGATCTCCTCGCCCTGCTCGACGGGGCGCTCGCCGCCGGGGCCGACATCTCGCTCGACACCTACCCGTACACCCCGGGCTGCACCACGCTGGTGGCCATGCTGCCGAGCTGGGTGAGCGAGGGCGGGCCGGACGCGATCCTCACGCGGCTCGCGGACGCGGAGAGCGCGGAGCGGATCCGGCACCACCTGGAGGTGCTGGGCTCGGACGGCTGCCATGGCGTGCCGATCGAGTGGGACACCATCGAGATCTCCGGCGTCGGCGCACCGCACCTGGCCGGGTACGTGGGGCGCACGGTGGCGGAGTCGGCGGCGCTGCGGGACGAGGAGCCCTGGGTGACCGCCCGGCGGCTGCTCACCGAGGACCGGCTCGGGACGACGATCCTCCAGCACGTGGGTCACGAGGAGAACGTCCAGCAGATCATGCGGCACCCGGAGCACACCGGGGGCAGCGACGGCATCCTCCAGGGCGACAAGCCGCACCCCCGGGCGTACGGCACGTTCCCGCAGTATCTCGGCCGGTACGTCCGGGAGTTGGGCATCCTCTCGCTGGAGGAGTGCGTCGCCCATCTGACCTCGCGACCGGCCGCCCGGCTGCGGCTCGCGGACCGGGGCCTGGTGCGCGAGGGCTACCGCGCGGACCTGGTGCTGTTCGACCCGGAGACGGTGGCGGCGGGCTCCACGTTCGAGGAGCCGCGCGTACTCCCGGTCGGCATCCCGCATGTGCTGGTCGACGGCCGGTTCGTCATCGAGGACGGCAGGCGGACCTCGGTGCTGGCGGGCCGGGCGGTCCGGGGAGCGGGTGCCGGGGCGGGGGCCGTCTGAAGGCTCTTCGCGAGGCCTACGAAGCCTCCGCCGCGCGTTCCGCCGCCCAGGCGAGGTCCTCCTCGGTGGGGGCGTCGTCCTGGGTGAGCGCGCGCCGCCAGTAGCCGCTGAACTCGACGGCCGCCTTGGGCAGTCGGCGCTCCTCCACCAGATGGCGGCGGAGCGCCCGGACGGCGGAGGACTCGCCCGCCACCCAGGCCGCGTCCACCCCGTCGAGCCCCGGCCCCGCCTCCCGCACCGCCGCCGGCAGCGAGCCGCCCCGGTCCCGGTGCACCCACCGGACCTCGGACCCACCGGCGGCGGACGGCAGCTCCCGCTCCTCCGCCGCGTCCGCCACCTCGGCGAAGACCACGGCCCCGGTCCCGGCGGGCAGCGCCTCCAGCACCGTGGCGATCGCCGGGAGCGCCGTCTCGTCCCCGGCGAGGAGCATCCGCCGGGCGGCGGGCAGCGGGCGGGCGTAGAGGGAGGACGGGCCGACCATGCCGAGGACGTCGCCGGCCCGGGCCGCCGCACCCCATCGGGAGGCGGGGCCGCCGTCGCCGTGGAGCACGAAGTCCACGGTCATCACGTTGCGTCTCCGGTCGTACGCGCGAACGGTGAAGCTGCGCATCCAGGGCCGCTCCGCCTCCGGAATCGCGAGGAACGCCTCGTACCAGCGCATGCCGTACGGGTCGTCCGCGTCCGGCTCCGGCAGCTTGGGCACGGTCTGCCCGGCGCGCGGCAGGCAGAGCTTCAGCTGCTGGTCGGGGCGGTCCTCCAGCAGGTTGGGAAGTTCGTCGGCGGTGAAGCCGATCCTGGCCGTGGCGGGGGTGATCCGCTCGACGTCCGTGACCCGCACCCAGGTGACCGGCAGTGCCTGGCTCATCGTGCCCGACCTCTCTCCCACACTGATAGCTTACGGCGTAATGAATTACCGGCCGGACGTTACTTTACGTCGTAAGGAGTTGCAAGTGGTGGTCTTCGCCGGGCAGGGCGACCCGCGCCGTTCCCTCTCCCTCCTGTGGCGCGCGGACACCCCGCCCCCCACGCGCGGCGGCCCGGGCCCCAAGCCCCGGTTGAGCGTCGACGCGATCGTGACGGCCGCCGTGGCGCTCGCGGACGAGGAGGGGATGGGGGCCCTGTCGATGCGCGCGGTCGGCGACCGGCTCGGGCGCACGGCGATGGCGCTCTACACCTACGTCCCCGGCAAGAGCGAGCTGCTGGACCTCATGTACGACGCCGTCCACGCCGAACTCCCCGCCGCCCGGCCGGAGCCGGCCCACTGGCGGGCGGCGCTCACCGCCTGGGCCGGGGAGATCCTGGAGTTCTACGTCCGGCACCCCTGGGTGCTCCAGGTCTCGCAGGCGCGTCCGGTGCTGGGGCCGCACGAGTACGCGGGCCTGGACAGGCTGGTCGTCCTGTTGCGGGCGACCGGCCTCGACGCCGGGGCGCTGCGGCGGCTGGTGGGGACCCTGTACCCGTATCTACGGGGGTCGGCGCAGGTGGTGGCCGACGCACGGCTGGCCGCGGCGGCGACCGGGAGTTCCGACGAGGAGTGGTGGGCGGCGCGCTCGGCGGCCCTGATGGAGCTGGTCCCCGACTTCGCTGAGCGCTTCCCCGCGGTGAGCCGGCTGGAGGCGGACGGGCCGGTGGAGCCGTACCCGGTCGCGGAAGAGGGTGCGGAGGCCATGCCGTACCCGGAGCGGGAGGCCCGGGAGGCGTTCCGGGTGGGGCTCGGGGTACTGCTGGACGGCATCGAGGCGGCGCGCGCCCGGCGGCCCCGATAGGGGGTGGGTCCGCCCGGCGCGCGCCGGAATTCACCGCTGGGTACTGCTACGGCTGCGGCTGCGGCTACTGCTGCGGCTGCGGCTGCGGCTGCGGCTTGGGCAGCGCACAGCCCTCACGGGTGAGGTCGATCGTGCTGCCGGCCCCGATGCACGGGACCATGTTGTACGTTTGCTGGGCGTAGTTGATGCCCTCGCGGACGGTCACCTCGCCGTTCTCGTCGACCTCGCACGGGTTGTTGTCCGTGCACTCCTGGCCGCTCTCGTTACCGGTGTTGTTGACGGCGACCACCTTGCCGGTGGCGTCGTCGATCACCGGCGAGCCGGACGTACCGCCGATGGTCCGGCACTCCGGGGTGTAGCGGACCGAGTCCTTCCAGGTCCACCGGCCCTCCTTGAGCCGGTGGACGAAGCCGTCGATGTCGCAGCTGTAGGTGCGCTTCCAGTAGCCGGAGGCGACCGTGATGGCGGTGCCCGCCGTGGGGTGGGCGGTCTCCAGCTCCAGCGCCCGGATGCCGTGGCGGTCCTCGATCTGCTGGTAGGTGCTGGTGAGTTCGTAGAGCGAGAGATCGGTGTCGGTCATGGTGCCGTACGCGATCTTGCTCGCCTTCAGGGTGCCGACACCGCTGCCCGAGGCGTTGAGCAGGGTGAACGTCCGGGAGGACGGCTGGTCGACCACGACCTCGCCGGGGCCCGGGAAGCCGGACTCCATGCAGTGCCCGTTGGAGAGCACGAGGGCGGGGTCGGTGGGGGCGGCGTCGGGGGTGCGGACGACGGAGCCCGAGCAGTTGCTGAGGGCGACGGTCCCGGCGAAGGTCACGGCCTTCGCGGCGGGGGCGGCCTTCGGTGCGGCTTCCTGTGTCTGCGGCGCGGGTGCGGCTGCGGCGACGGGCGCGGCACCCGCTCCCAGGAGCAGGGCAGCGAGAAACGCACCGACGAGAGGCTTGTTCATGTGGGGGGTCCCCTCCAGTGATGCCAAGGGCCGGAGATCTTCCGGCTTTGACATGCGCATGTTGGCGCAGATGTCAGGCCATCACAAGGGGTCCCCTCACCAGGGGCCGGTTCCGGCCGCGACCGCGGCTGTCGCCGTCTCAGCCCACCGCGGCCTCGGCGGGGGCCCCGCAACAGGCCCCGGCGCCGACTCCGGCACCGACTCCCGCACCGGCCTCCTCCGCGCCGCGACAGCCGTCGGCTCCGGCCTCCTCCGCGCCGCGACAGACGTGGTCGCGCCCCCACTGCCCCAGCGGTTCCAGCGCGGCGTTCAGCGAGAGGCCCAGGGGGGTGAGCGAATACTCCACGCGCGGCGGCACTTCGGCGTACACCTGGCGGTGCACGATGCCGTCGTCCTCCAGCTCCTTGAGATGGGAGCTGAGCACCTTCTCGGTCACCCCGGTCACGGCCCTGCGCAGCTCACCGAAGCGGCAGGTCCGCTCGTTCAACGCCCACAGGATGAGCACCTTCCACTTGCCGCCGATCACGTCCATCGCCGCGTCGATCCCGCAGACGAAAGCCCCCGGCCTCCGTACGATCCGCATCGTCCACCCTCCCCTGTCCGGTCGCCGGCCGAGCGGTGACCACCCGCTCCACATGGGCACTTGCCGCCCCCCGGCACCTTCGACACCCTAAGCGGCACGTCCGACAACCATGCCGCTTCCGCCCGGCCCGCCTCAGGCTTGCACCTCCGCCGCCTCCGCCGCCTCCGCCTCCTTGGCGTACGTCACCGCTTGGAGCAGCGTCAGTCCGGGTTCGGCCCGGCGCAGGATCTTGATGGCCTCCACGGAGCCCGCCGGCCCCTCGTGTCCGGCGGCGGTGAGCCGCTGTCGCACCCACCGGCCCCGCAGCTCCTCGTCCGGGCGTGCGGCGGCGTCCTCGGCCACGACGAGGGCGCGCTCCAGTCCGGGGCGCTCGGCGTCCGTGGCGGTCTCCAGCGCACGCCGGAGCCCGGCGACGACATCGGGGGCGTCCCGGAGGACGAGTGCGGCGAGGGGCTGGGGCTTCCGGAACATGCTCATGTGATCACCGCTACCCGGCCCGGCCCGGCTCTCACCCGAGTTGAGCAGGATCTGAGCAAGCCGCACCTCCCGCCACCTGCGCGGACCCGGGTCTCGGTCCCGGGACCGAGGCCGTGCGGTCGCGCACTTCGGTCCGCGGCCGGAGGCGCGCCCGCACCCCGGCTGCGTACGGTCGGCGTATGACTCTCGACCTCGACGCGTACGTCGCCCGCATCGGCTGGACCGGAAAGCCCCGCCCCACGCTGGAGGTTCTGCGGTCCCTGCACCGCGCCCATCTGACCGGCATCCCGTTCGAAAACCTGGAGGCCGTCCTCGGCTCCGCCCCGTCGCTGGCACTCAACGACCTGGAGGCGAAGCTCGTGCACGGCGGGCGCGGCGGGTACTGCTACGAGCACAACACCCTCTTCTCCGCCGCGCTGAGGCAGATCGGCTTCTCCGTGACGCCGCTGACGGCCCGAGTGGTGCTGGGCGCCGCGTCGGGCGACATCCGGCCCCGTACGCACATGCTGATGCGGGTGGACGTGGCGGGCGAGCCGCACCCGTATCTGGCGGACGTCGGATTCGGGACGGTCGGAGCCCTGCTGGAGCCGATCGAGCTGGTGGAGGGCGCCGAGCTGTCCGACGTGCCGCGCCGCCACCGACTGGTCCACGCACCCCACCACGGTCCGCTGCCGCTGTGGGAGCTCCAGGCCGACCAGGGCGGGTCGTGGGAGCCGCAGTACGACTTCACCCTGGACCCGTACGAGAAGCCGGACTTCGAGGTGATCAACTGGTTCATCGCGACGCACCCTCGCTCACCGTTCCGGCAGGCGGTGTACGCGCAGCGCACCCGGATCGGCTCCCACCTCGCGCTGTCGGGGCTCGACCTGGTGGAGACGGCCGACGACGGCACGATCCAGGAGCGGCGGCTGGAGGACGGAGACGAGGCGCTGCGTGTCCTGGCGGACGACTTCGGCATCCGTCTCCCGGAGGGCGTCCGGCTGCCGGAATGACGCCCCCGGCGGCCGGAACGGGCGCGCCGGTACGGGCCGCCGGTACGCGTCGGGCGTGGTGACGGCCGGGACGGCCGGGATGTCCCGGAACAGGCGCGCCGGCCCGGCCGTGCCCGGCACCGGGACCCGTGTACGGGCACCCGCGTGGCGCATCTCACCCGTGCCGGCCCCCCACGCCCCGTTTCCAAGCCGCGACGCCGCCCCGACCGGGCGATCCCACGGTCCGGGGCGGCGGCGGGCATGGCGATGGAAGACGGGGCGGGGCGGGGAGGCGCCCCGGAGGGAGTACGCCGGGAGCAATCCCCGCGCACCGCGCGAAACGCCGCCGTAAGCTCGCGGACATGCAGGTCATCCAGTCCACGAAGCTCTCCAACGTCTGTTACGAGATCCGGGGTCCCGTGCTGGAGGAGGCGATGCGGCTGGAAGCGGCCGGTCAGCGCATCCTCAAGCTGAACACGGGCAACCCCGCCGCGTTCGGGTTCGAGTGCCCGCCGGAGATCCTCGAGGACATCCTGCGCAACGTCGCGGGCGCGCACGGTTACGGCGACGCGAAGGGCCTGCTGTCCGCGCGCCGCGCGGTGATGCAGCACTACCAGACCAAGGGGATCGACCTCGACGTCGAGGACATCTACCTGGGCAACGGCGTCTCCGAGCTGATCCAGATGTCGATGCAGGCGCTGCTGGACGACGGCGACGAGGTGCTCGTACCGGCCCCCGACTATCCGCTGTGGACCGCGTCGGTCTCGCTGGCGGGCGGGACGGCCGTGCACTACCGGTGCGACGAGCAGGCCGACTGGATGCCGGACCTCGCGGATGTCGAGCGGAAGATCACCGACCGCACCAAGGCCCTGGTGATCATCAACCCGAACAACCCGACCGGCGCCGTGTACGACGACGAGATGCTGCGCGGTCTCACCGAGATCGCCCGGCGGCACAACCTGATCGTCTGCTCCGACGAGATCTACGACCGGATTCTCTACGACGGCGCGACCCACACCCCGACGGCGGCGCTGGCCCCGGACCTCATGGTGCTGACCTTCAACGGGCTCTCCAAGAACTACCGGGTGGCCGGCTACCGCTCCGGCTGGATGGCCGTCTGCGGACCGAAGGCGCACGCCACCTCGTACATCGAGGGGCTGACGATCCTCGCCAACATGCGGCTCTGCGCCAACATGCCCTCGCAGCACGCGGTGGCCACGGCGCTCGGCGGGCGGCAGTCGATCCAGGACCTGGTGCTGCCGGGCGGCCGGATCCTGGAGCAGCGGGATGTGGCGTACGACCTGCTGACCTCGATCCCCGGGGTGACCTGTGTGAAGCCGAAGGGGGCGCTGTATCTCTTCCCCCGGCTCGACCCCAAGGTCTACAAGATCAAGGACGACCGGCAGATGGTGCTGGACCTGCTGCGAGCCGAGAGGATCATGGTCGTGCAGGGCACCGGCTTCAACTGGCCCGAGCCCGATCACTTCCGGATCGTCACGCTGCCGACGGTCGAGGACCTGACCGACGCGGTGACCCGCATCGGCACCTTCCTGGACGGTTACGGACAGCCGTAACCGGTTACGGACTGCCGTAGTCGGTTACGGACAGCCCTGGAGGCATCACTTTTCCGGATCAGGCATAACTTTAGACTCATTCCAATGTAGGGTGGTTCCACGCACCATCGGGAGGCCATCCATGTACGAGCCGATCCGCAGCCCCTCGGCCCCTACCCCGGCCGACGGAGCGGACTTTCCGCACCGCAGCCGCGAGGAGGAGCTGGACATCCAGCTCGCCGGGCACCTGGCCGCCCTCCTCGCGGTCACCGACGAGCTGGGCCTCACCGGGCCGGGCGACCGGATCGCCGAGCAGGTGGCCCGGCTGCGCGGCGCCCCGCCCGCCCGGCACGCCGGCCTGACCGACGCCGCCCCCGGGGTCCTCCACCGCCGCGCCCACGCCCTCGCGGGCCGCGCCCTGCTGGTGGCGGCGTCCCGCGCCGACACGACCGCCGCCATCCTCTCCGCGACACGGATGGACGCCCATACGGCGGCCCTCGCCGACCCCGCCCTCTCCGGGCAGCTGGTCGGCGCCCACTGACGGCCCCGGTCCGCGTGCCGTCGAGGCGCGCGGACCGGGTGCCATGACCCTTCTCCGCCGGGGCCGTTGCGTTCTGGGATGACCCCTTCATCTTCCGTCCACCCAACTCGGCCCGGAATGTGGGTTTCCGCGAGCACGCTGCGCGGGTGAGACGCATCGTGGGAATCGTCCTGGCGGTCGTGCTGATCGCCGGCGTGGCGGCGGCCGTCGCCCTGGGCCGCGACAGCGGGGACAGCGGCACCGCCGCGAAGACCGTGCGCGGAGTGATCGGGTCGGAGAAGGCCGAGTTCTTCGCCGACCCCGACACCGTGAAGGCCCTCGCGGCCAAGGGGTTCACCGTTCGGACGGAGACCTCCGGGTCCTGGGCGATGGACCGACTGCCCCTGAAGGGCCACGACTTCGCCTTCCCCGGCTCCAAGGCCCCGGCCGATGAGCTGCGCCGGGGAGCCGACGCCCAGGGCGGCCCGCTGCGGCCGTTCTACTCGCCGCTCGTCGTGGTGGCCCATCGCAACGCGGCCGAGGTCCTCGCGGACAACGGGCTGGCCCGGCTGCGGGCCGCCGACGGATCGAAGTTCACCACGCAGGGGACCCTGCTCATGGCCCCCTACCTCGCGGCGGCCGAGGACGACCGGACCTGGCAGCAGCTCAAGGGAGCTTCCGGGCATGCCGAGTTGAGCGGCACCGTGTTCATCACGAGCACCGACCCCGTCACCTCCAACTCCGGCGCGCTCTACCTCGCAGCCGCCTCGTACGTCGCCGACGGCGGCCGGGTCGCCGCGGACGCGAAGGCCGTGGAGCGCACCGCGCCCCTCATGCGCAAGCTCGTCCAGGTACAGGGCGCGCAGCAGACGAGCAGCGACGCACCGTTCCGCGACTTCATCAGCGGAGTGGGCAACCCCCTCGTACTGGTCTACGAGTCGCAGGTGGCCTCCCTCCTGATGAGCAGTCAGCGGCAGGAGGTCGGCGACCTGGTCGTCCTCTACCCGGACACCACGGTGTCCAGCGACCACACCCTCGTACCGCTGACGGACCACGGCCGCGAGCTCGGCGAGCTGCTGGCCACCGACCCCGGGCTGCGGAAGCTGGCGGTACGGCACGGCTTCCGGCCCCAGGGCGCGGCGGCCGAGTTCATCACCGCGACCGCGGACCACACCGCCTACATCGACCAGCGGCTGACCGGTGTGCGCCAGGCGCCCGTGCCCACCGCGGAGGTGCTGCGCTCGATGGCACGGCGGGCTCGCGGCTGACGACGCCCCCGCCCGCGCCCGCACCCAGCCACCTGTTCCCGCGGTCCCCGGCAGTCGGTCTGCTCCCGGCTCCGGACCCGCACTCGCAGCACAGGAGACCGCCACCATGCCCCAGGACGCCGGACCACCCCGAAGCGCCGCGCCCCAGGACCCTCGCCGGCCGTACGACCCACCGACCACGCCGCTCGCCCCGCCCACCCCGCTCGTGCTCACCCCGCCCGCACCCGTCGCCCCCGTCCGCGCCGAGCAGGCCGCCGGGCTCGTCCCGGTCGGGGAGGCCGTGCGCGCCGACCTGTTCCGGCGCGCCGAGGAGTACGTCGAGGGCCTCGCCGGGCTCGACGCCCGCTCCCCCGAATTCGGCGCCCGGGTCGGCGAGATCGCCGCGCTCGGGCAGGGCGACATCCGCGGCGCCGCCCAGCAGTCCAACCGGATGCTGGACCGCACCGTCCGCGCACTCGCCTCCGGCGAGGGCGACGCCCCGGCCCGGGTGGGGTCCTCGCTCGTCGAACTGCGCCGCACGGTGGAGGACCTCGATCCGCGCGACACCCCGGGGCGCGGGGCCCGCAGGCTGCTGTCCCGGCTGCCGGGCGGGCGCCGGCTGCGCGACCACGTCGCGAAGTACGCCTCCGCCAAGGGAACTCTCGACCGGATCGTCGGCTCGCTCCGCGGCGGCCAGGACGAACTGCGGCGCGACAACGCCGCGTTGCACACCGAGCGCACCCGCCTGTGGGACTCCATGGGCAAGCTCCAGGAGTACGCGGTGCTCACCGAGGCCCTCGACGGCGTCGTGGAGCTGCGCGTCGCGGAGGCCGAGGCGGCGGGCGATCCGGTGCGGGCGGACGCGCTCCGGGCCGACGTCCTCTTTCCCGTGCGGCAGAAGCACCAGGACCTGCTGACCCAGATCGCGGTCTGCGCCCAGGGATACCTGGCGATGGACGTCGTGCGGCGCAACAACGACGAGCTGATCAAGGGCGTCGACCGGGCGGCCACCACCACCGTGTCGGCGCTGCGGATCGCGGTGATGCTGTCCTCGGCGCTGGAGAACCAGCGCCGGGTCACCGAGCAGGTGCAGGTGCTGCGCTCGACCACCGAGGACCTGATCCGGGGCAACGCGGAGATGCTCGCCACGCAGAGCGGGGAGATCCAGCGCATCGCGGCCGACCCCGCGGTCGGCGTCGCGACCCTGCGCACCGCGTTCGGGCAGATCTACGCGACGCTCGACGCCATCGACACGTACAAGGCGCGGGCGACCGAGACCATGGCCGCCACCGTGGAGTCGCTGACCTCCGAACTCCAGGAGGCCGGGGCACGGTTGGAACGCAGCCGGGCCGCCGACCCCACGCTGGAAGGGGGCCGCTCATGAACAGCGGCCCGAGGAAGGGCTCCCCGGCCCGGCGCGTGCTCCTCCCCCTGCTGGCCGCGGCCCTGATCGCCCCGCTCGCCGCCTGCACGACGGACCGGGACGACGGGCGGGGCACCGGCCGGGGCGACGACGACGGACGGCCTCGCACGG
The DNA here is from genome assembly GCF_040638385.1 of Streptomyces sp. NPDC026589. Taxonomy (NCBI): domain Bacteria; kingdom Bacillati; phylum Actinomycetota; class Actinomycetes; order Kitasatosporales; family Streptomycetaceae; genus Streptomyces; species Streptomyces sp. NPDC026589. Next base: position 54,757 of record NZ_JBEZYG010000012.1, on the reverse strand, counting down.
GAACCGTCCGGGTGCTGGCCTCCAGCGAACTCAGGGACATGGGCCCCCTGTTGGAGGAGGCGCGCGAGGCTACCGGGATCACCGTGCGGCCCACCTGGGCGGGCACACTGGACGCCGTGGAGCGCCTGGCGTCCGGAAAGGCGGACGGGGCGTTCGACGCGGTGTGGCTGTCGTCCAACGACTATCTGCGGCTCGATCCGGAGGCCGCCCGCCGGATCTCCTCCGAGACCCCGCTGATGGCCTCCCCGGTCGCGCTCGGGGTGCGGCCCGAGACGGTACGGCGGCTCGGCTGGGATGCCGGGGCGGTCAGCTGGGCGCAGGTCCACCGGGCGGTCGCGGCGGGGAACCTCACGTACGGGATGACCGACCCGAGCCGCTCCAACTCCGGTTTCGCCGCGCTGATCTCGGTGGCCTCCGGGCTCTCCGGCGCGCAGGCGGCGCTCACCGACGCCGACGTCCGCGAGGCCGGGCCGAAGCTGAAGGAGTTCTTCGCCGGGCAGCGGCTGACCTCCGGCTCCTCGGGGTGGCTGGCCTCCGCGTACGCCCGGCGCTCCACGGTGGACGCGCTGATCAACTACGAGTCGGTGCTGCTGTCCCTGAACCGGGACACCGATGCCGGGCTGACGGTGATCCGCCCCCGCGACGGGGTGGTGACCGCCGACTACCCGCTGAGCGCCCTCACCGGGGCCGCGCCCGACGCCCGGGACGCCGTGCGGACCCTGACCGAGCACTTCCGGTCCACCGCCGTGCAGCAGGAGATCACCGCGCTGACGCTGCGCCGGCCGGTCGTCGCCGGCGCGCGCCCCGCCGATCCGCTCTCCCCCGAGCAGCGCCGCGAACTTCCCTTCCCCGGTACGCGGTCGGTCGCGGACGGGCTGCTGTCCTCGTACGAGCACCGGCTGCGGCGGCCGTCGCGGACCGTGTACGTCCTGGACACCTCCGGGTCGATGGAGGGCGAGCGGCTGGCCCGCCTGAAGTCCGCGCTCAACGGGCTGACCGCCGGCTTCCGTGAGCGCGAACAGGTCACGCTGCTGCCGTTCGGGTCCACCGTCAAACAGGTCCGCACGCACACCGTCGACCCGGCGGACCCGAAGGCGGGCCCGGCGGCGATCCGGGCGGACTCCGCGGCGCTGACCGCCGAGGGGGACACCGCGATCTACTCGTCGCTCGCCGCCGCCTACGACCACCTGGGCCCGGACACCGAGTCCGCGTTCACCTCCATCGTGCTGATGACGGACGGCGAGAACACGGCGGGCCGGTCGGCGGCGGAGTTCGCGGCGTTCTACCGGGCGCTGCCCGCCGCCCGCCAGGTCACCCCGGTGTTCCCGGTCGTGTTCGGCGACTCCGACCGCTCGGAGCTGGAATCGATCGCGGCGCTGACCGGCGGCCGGCTCTTCGACGGGACGAAGGAGGAGGGTCCCGGTTCGCTGGACGGGGCGTTCGAGGAGATCCGTGGCTACCAGTAGGGGCCGGGGCGGAGGCCGATCCGTGGCCGCCGGCAGGAGTCGGGGCGGCGGGAGACCCGTGGCGGCCCGGGTCGTCGGCTATCTGGAGTCGGCCCGGAATCTGGCCGGCGGCGCCGCGGCCCTCGTCGGTCTCGCCCTCACCTTCGCCGGGTTCGCGGGGGCGTACTGGCCGGTGGTGGTCGGCGGGCTGTACGGGGCGGGCGCGCTGCTCGCCCCGCCGCCCCGGCCGCCCGCCCCCGCGTTCGAGGATCCCTCGTCCCGGCTGGACGAGCTGCGGGCCGACCTGGTGACGCTGCGGGCGTATCTGGACCGGGTGGACCTGCCGGCCGCCGCGGCGGAACGGCTCACCGCGCTGACCGGCCTGCTGGACGGGCTGCTGGCCCCCGGCTGGGCCTCGGAGGCGCTGGCGGAGGATCCGGAGGGCGTGCACGTGGTGGCGCGGGCGGTGCGCCGGGACGTTCCGGAGTCCGTCGACGCGTATCTGCGAACCCGGTGGTGGACGCGGCTCGCACCGGGCGCGCGGGCTCCGGAGGAGGAGCTGGAGCGGCAGGTGGCGCTGCTGCACGGGGAGGCGCAGGAGCTGGTGGACGGGTTGCGGGAGGCGGAGGAGCTGCGCCAGCGGTCCCACACGAAGTACCTGGAGGACCGGGGCGGGGGCGGGGGCGGCCTGCGGCGCACGCCCCCCGCGGAGAAGGAGCGGCCCCCGGAACCGTGAGGGGGTTCCGGGGGCCGGGAGGGTGTCCTTGGTCGGGGACAGGCCCTCCGGGGCTGTCGGCGAGGACAGGCCCCGTACCGCGGCGGGTCGTTCGGCCCCACAGGTCAGGGCGGACGTCCGAAGGACCCGGCCGCGGGGTTCGGCGGGAGCGCGGGGCTCAGCCCAGGCGCTTCACCAGGGCGTGGTATTCGTCCCACAGCTCCTTGGGCGTGTGGTCACCGAAGGTGTTGAGGTGCTCGAGGACCAGGGCGGCCTCCTCGCGCCAGACCTCCTTGTCGACCGTGAGGAGGAAGTCGAGGTCGGCCTCGGAGAGGTCCAGGCCTTCGGTGTCGAGCGCGCCCTTGGCCGGCAGGATGCCGATCGGGGACTCGACGCCCTCGCCCTTGCCCTCCAGGCGCTCCACGATCCACTTCAGGACGCGGCTGTTCTCACCGAAGCCGGGCCAGACGAACTTGCCCGCGTCGTTCTTGCGGAACCAGTTGACGTAGTAGATCTTCGGGAGCTTCGACTGGTCGGCCTTGTCGGCGCCCACCTTGACCCAGTGGTTCATGTAGTCGCCCATGTTGTAGCCGCAGAACGGCAGCATGGCGAACGGGTCGCGGCGCAGCTCGCCGACCTTGCCCTCGGCGGCGGCGGTCTTCTCGGAGGCGACGTTGGCCCCGAGGAAGACGCCGTGCTGCCAGTCGAAGGACTCGGTGACCAGCGGGACGGCGGAGGCGCGGCGACCGCCGAAGAGGATCGCCGAGATCGGCACGCCCTTGGGGTCCTCCCACTCGGGCGCGATGATCGGGCACTGTCCGGCGGGGACGGTGAAGCGGGCGTTGGGGTGGGCGGCGGGCGTGCCGGACTCGGGGGTCCAGTCGTTGCCCTTCCAGTCCGTGAGGTGCGCGGGCGCCTCCTCGGTCATGCCCTCCCACCAGACGTCGCCGTCGTCGGTGAGCGCCACGTTGGTGAAGACGGAGTTGCCCCACATGGTCTTCATGGCGTTGGCGTTGGTGTGCTCGCCGGTGCCGGGCGCGACGCCGAAGAAGCCGGCCTCGGGGTTGATCGCGTAGAGGCGGCCGTCCTCGCCGAACCGCATCCAGGCGATGTCGTCGCCGATGGTCTCCACGGTCCAGCCGGGGATGGTCGGCTCCAGCATGGCGAGGTTGGTCTTGCCGCAGGCCGAGGGGAACGCGGCGGCGACATACTTCGACTCACCGCGCGGCGGCGTGAGCTTCAGGATGAGCATGTGCTCGGCGAGCCAGCCCTCGTCGCGGGCCATGACGGAGGCGATGCGCAGGGCGTAGCACTTCTTGCCGAGCAGGGCGTTGCCGCCGTAGCCGGAGCCGTACGACCAGATCTCGCGGTCCTCGGGGAAGTGCGAGATGTACTTGGTGGTGTTGCAGGGCCACGGGACGTCCTCCTGGCCCTCGGCCAGGGGTGCGCCGAGGGTGTGGACGGCCTTCACGAAGAAGCCGTCCGTGCCCAGTTCGTCCAGGACGGCCCGGCCCATGCGGGTCATGGTGCGCATGGAGACGGCGACGTACGCTGAGTCGGTGATCTCGACGCCGATCGCGGAGAGCGGCGAGCCGACGGGCCCCATGCAGAAGGGCACGACGTACATGGTGCGACCGCGCATCGACCCGCGGAAGACACCGTCGGCACCGGTGAAGACCTCCCGCATCTCGGCGGGGTCCTTCCAGTGATTGGTCGGACCCGCGTCCTTCTCCTCCTTGGAGCAGATGAACGTACGGTCCTCGACTCGGGCGACATCGCTCGGGTCGGACGCGGCGTAGTACGAGTTCGGCCGCTTGATCTCGTCCAGCTTGGTGAACGTGCCCTTGGCCACGAGCTCCCCGCACAGGCGCTCGTACTCGGCCTCGGAGCCGTCGCACCAGACCACCCGGTCCGGCTGGGTGATCGCTGCGATCTCATCGACCCAGGAGACCAGCTCCTGGTGGTGGGTGGGGACAGTGAGGGGAGCCGCGATGTCGCGCGCCACGATCGCTCCTAGTTGAGGGTGTCAGTTGTCGAGGGGCCCCGTGGGGGCTGCGACCCGGATGCTTCGTACCCTTCGAATTCCCCTGGCGCTCATCCGGTGCCGACTGCACTCATTTGATCATCCGACCGTTCCGCCCATATGTCCAGGGGGGCTCACACGTGAGCATCGCCACTCATTTGCGCCCCAAATCCACTACTTACGGCGGCGTAGGTAGCATGCGGATATGACTGACGCCGCCGCTAGCGCGCAGACCCCGGGCCCCGTCGTACTCGACCCCGTCCCCGTCAAACCGCGCATGCGCGGCTGGCTGCACGCCGGAATGTTCCCTGCGGTGCTGGTCGCCGGGATCACCCTCATCGCCCTGACCGACAGCACGGTGGCCCGGATCGCCTGCGGCGTCTACATCCTCAGCGCCTGTCTGCTGTTCGGTGTCAGCGCGGTCTACCACCGCGGCACCTGGGGGCCGCGGGGCGAGGCGGTGCTCCGCCGCCTGGACCACGCGAACATCTTCCTGATCATCGCGGGCACCTACACCCCGCTGACGCTGCTCCTGCTCCCCGAGTCCACCGCCCGGCCCCTGCTGTGGGCTGTCTGGGCGGCAGCGGCGGCGGGCATCGCGTTCCGGGTGTTCTGGGTCGGCGCGCCGCGCTGGCTCTACACCCCGTGCTACATCGCGATGGGCTGGGCGGCGGTCTTCTTCCTGCCCGACTTCCTGCGGACCGGCGGCATCGCGGTCCTGGTCCTCGTCGTGGTCGGCGGGCTGCTGTACAGCGCGGGCGGCGTGATCTACGGAATCAAGAAGCCGAACCCGTCGCCGCGCTGGTTCGGTTTCCACGAGGTCTTCCACTCGCTGACGCTGGCGGCGTTCATCGCGCACTACGTGGGCATCTCGATGGTGGCGTACCAGCACGGATGAGCGCCGAGGGGTTACGGGCGGGCCCGGAACCCCGAACGGGGCCGGTTCAGGAGAAGGACGGCGCCGGAGGAGAACGGCTCAGGAGTCGGAGGGCTCGATCTCCCCCGCGAAGACGATGACCTGGTCGATGAGGCTCCGCCGCAGATGGACGACGTCCGTCCCCGCCAGGCGGGGGCCTCCGTCCGGCGTCGTGAAGACCCACTGGTACCGAGCCCACTCGTCCGGCATGTCCACCGCCGAGCAGCGCACCATCGTGCCGGTCCCCGCGGGGTGGCGCCGGATGTCCAGCACGAACCGCTCGACGGCCTCGATCCCCTCACTGCGCCCCAACGGCCCCCAGAAGACCACGTCCGAGGTGAGGGCCTGGGAGAGCAGCGCAGTCACATAGCTGTCGTCCGAGGCGTTGAACGCGGAGATGAACGTGTCGATCGCGGACCGCGCGGTCTCTTCCTGCTGTTCCTGCATGCACCAGTAATACCAGTCGCGTCGCGGACCGCGCTCGTCCTCTGAGCCGCCTCCCGGCCACGGTGAACCGTCCCGGAACGCCGTACGCCCTGTCGTCGAACTCCCGCCTGCCCTGCGGGCGTCGGCGGAAGTTCGACGACAGCCCTCAGCCGCCCAGCTTCGCGGCCAGCTCACCGGCATCGGTCGTCGGCGCGTCGCACACGAAGTGCCGGCAGACGTACGCGGTCGGCTCCCCGCCCACCGGCGGCCGGTCCATCAGCAGCGGGAACTCGGCCCCCGCCCCCGGCCCCTCCCCCACGGCGACCACCGCTCCCGGGGCCCGCCCCAGCAGTGCCGTACGGTGCAGCTCCCCGCCGACCGGCCCGGCGACGGCGACCTCACGGGGCCCGTCCAGCAGCGCCTCGGCCACCGCGAGGCCCCAGCCGACGAACCGGGGCACGCGCGGCCCCAGCGCCTTCACCACACCGAGCGCACCCTCGGCAGCCGTCCGGTGGGCCTCGGACCCGGTGTACGCGGCGTACGAGAGCAGCGCCCCCGCCGCCGCGGTCCACCCGGACGGGGTGGCGCTGTCGGTGGGGTCCTGGGGCCGGCGGATGAGCCGCTCGGCGTCGTGCGCGGTGTCGTAGAGCTGCCCGCCCTCGCCGGTGAACTGCTCCAGCACGATGTCCAGCAGGAACCCGGCGAACTCCAGCCAGGCGCCCTCCCCGGTCACCGCCGCCAGCGCGAGGAAGCCCTCGGCGACATCGCCGTAGTCCTCCAGCACCCCGGCGTTGTCGCCGGCACGCCCGTCCTTGGACGTGCGGGTCAGCCGCGCCACCTCGCCCAGGTGCACCCGTACCAGCAGATCGGCGGCCTCGGTGGCCCGCTCCACCAGGTCGGGCCGGTCGAAGTAGGCGCCGGTCTCGGCGAGCGCGGCGATGGCGAGCCCGTTCCAGGCGGCGACCACCTTGTCGTCCCGCCCCGGACGCGGCCGCTCCGCGCGGGCCGCCAGCAGCCGGGCCCGTACGTCCGCGACCCGGGCGGCGTCCACGGGCCCCGTGTCCCCCGGCAGCCGGAGCACGGAGGACCCCTCCTCGAACGTCCCCTCCTCCGTCACCCCGAAGTACGTGGCGGCGAAGGCGGCGTCGTCCTCGCCCAGCACCTCACGGAGCTGGGCGGGCGTCCACACGTAGAAGGCGCCCTCGACGTGCTTGCCGTCGGCGTCCTCGCTGTCCGCGTCCAGCGCGGAGGCGAAGCCGCCCTCGGCGGTCCGTAGCTCCCGCACCATGAAGTCGGCGGTCTCCAGGGCGATCCGCCGGGCCTCGTCCGACCCGGTGGTACGCCACAGATGGGCGTACACGCGGCAGAGCAGCGCGTTGTCGTACAGCATCTTCTCGAAGTGCGGCACCACCCACTCCCGGTCCACGGAGTAGCGCGCGAAGCCCCCGCCGAGCTGGTCGTAGATCCCGCCCCGGGCCATCGCCGAACAGGTGTCGGCGGCCATCTGGAGCGCCCCCTCCGACCCGGTACGGGCGTAGTGCCGCAGCAGGAACTCCACCGCCATGGACGGCGGGAACTTGGGCGCGCCCCCGAACCCGCCGTGCTGCTCGTCGTACTCCCGGGTCAGCCCGAGCAGCGCCTGCGCGGTCTCCTGCTCCCCCGGCACCCCGTCACCACCGTGCACCAGCGAACGCCCCGCCAGATCCGCGACGATCCGCCCGGCGACCTCGGCGACCTCCTCGCGCCGGTCGGTCCAGGCGGCCACCACGCCTTCCAGGACCTGCTGGAAGGAGGGCGAGCCGTGCCGGGCCTCGGGCGGGAAGTAGGTACCGAAGTAGAAGGGTTCGGCGTCCGCCGTGAGAAAGACGGTCATCGGCCACCCACCGTGCCCGGTCGCGGCCTGGACGGCCTCCATGTAGACGGCGTCGACGTCGGGCCGTTCCTCCCGGTCGACCTTCACGGGCACGAAGTGCGCGTTGAGGTAGGCGGCGACGGCCTCGTCCTCGAACGACTCGTGGGCCATCACGTGGCACCAGTGGCAGCTGGCGTACCCGACGCTGAGCAGCACGGGCACATCCCGTTCTCTGGCCGCCTCGAACGCCTCGGGCGACCAGGGCCACCAGTCGACGGGATTGTCGGCGTGCTGGAGGAGGTACGGGGAGGTGGTCTGCGCAAGTCGGTTGGCCATGGGCCCAATCCTCGCGCACCCTCCTCCGCGACACCCGCGCGCCACGGGGCGGGGCACGAACGGGCAGATGACGGAAGCGGCAACCCCGCGCCCTTTTCGAAGTCGGGCGCCCCCGCCTCACAGAACAGTAGGCTGAGCTCAGCAGCTCCGGAACTGTGGAAGCACCTCGAAGGAGGCACACCATGACCGCCGAGATGGTGGCGCCCGCGTGGATGCACACCCAGATCAGCGCGGAGCAGTACGACTCCTGGTCCGAGGAGCAGTGCGCCGGCATCGAGATCGTTGACGGGATGGTCGTCGTGAGCCCGAGCGCCTCCAAGCGGCACACCCGGTTGGCCCGGATCCTGGCCAACGCCCTGGACGCCGCCGCAGGCCCCGACTGGAACGCTGACACGGACTTCGACGTCCGCCTGCAGGACGTTCCCCTGACCAACCGCCGGCCGGACGTCATCGTCTACCGGGCGGAGACCATCGATCTCACGCCTACCCGACCCGAGCACGTACTCCTGGTCGTCGAAGTCGTGTCGCCCGGTTCGGAGACCACCGACCGGATCGTGAAGGTGGACCAGTACGCCAAGGCCGGCATCCCCTTCTACTGGCGGATCGAGCAGGCCGCCACCGGGGTCCCGATCGTCTACACCTACATCCTCGACCCCGCCACCAAGGCTTACAGGGACGGCGAGATGTTCACCGGCTCGGTGAAAGCCACCGCACCCTTCTCCGTCACGGTCGATCTTGGGATCATGTAGGGGGCACCGAGAGATCGTTCACCATCAATGCTTGACCGCCAGCACACGCATCGCGCTTCTTCGCAGTCCGATCGAGGCGTCTTCCATCTCCGGACCTGGCGAACCTCCCACCACGCCAACTCGTCAGGTACGCGATCGTCACACATGCCTTGACGCATTCAGGCGGGCAACCGTCACTTGACTCAGCCGACCCGCGCAGGCGGCCGAAAGGCCGGAGGCTCCCGCTGCTGCCGGTCGACGAAATTGTCCACAGCCTGGAAAGGGTACGGGGACCTGGCATGCGCGAGTAGGCGGGACATGCCCCCACCGGCCCGACTACAGAACGAGACCCGGTTCAACCGTCCCTGACCACCCCTGACAAGACGATCCCCGAAAATCCGCACCGGTGCCGGCGCGGCTCTGCGATGATCAGGGCGTTCCGAGGCAGGCCAACCGGGGGAAACCAATGGCTGAGTGCACAGTAGATGGCATCACGGACGAGCCTCTGGGCCGAGCCTCCTATCTGTTCGAAGGGCGGCGGGTACTGGTTTCCGATCTCGTCCGCGCCGGCCTTCTGAGCACGGGGACACGCCTCACCTTCCGGCAGCGGCGGTCCGGGCAGGAGCACCTTGCTCAGGTGACCTCGGACGGCAGGATCGAGTTGAGTGACGGGCAGCGGTTCAAATCTCCTTCGGCAGCAGCAGCAGCCGCCACAGGCCGCGGCCCCTACGACGGGTGGACATCCTGGGCACTCGACGACGGCACGCTGCTGGACGCTGTGAGGCAGAAGCTCCTGGACACGGCGGCGGAGCTGCCGCCTTCCGGTGATGTCTCCAAGGACGGTTCCGCCGCCCGGCACGCGCGGTTGAAAGACGCCCGGAGGCAGGCGGACGCCGATGCACCAGTCACCGTCACCGTCAGGGATCTGCTGGGCTGGTGGGGGGCATCCCGCCGCGGATACCTGGTCACCGAGCAGGTATCCGCCGAACTCGCCAACCACGGCCTGTCCACTGTGCCGGACTTCGCAGCCGTAGGGATCGACGACCGAGTCACCTTGACCGGCCCGTCCGGGGATACCGAGGACGAGGAGGAGGAGGCGGCCGAGCAGGGTCCGACGGCGGGGCAGGAAGAGCGCAGGGAGGCCGACTCGCCGGAGCCTTCTACCAACACCAGCGACGAGGAGGACAAGGGGGAACAGGTCCAAGGACAGACGGTCGGCAACCTGCCCTCCGCGCTCAAGGGAGTGGTGTCGGTGTCCTCCTCGGCGAGCTTCGAGGAAGTATTCACCAAGATGCGCCTCAACGGGTACTCGCAACTGCCGGTGCTGAGCGGACCTCGCAATCTGCGGGGTGCCGTCACATGGGAATCTATCGCGCGAGCGCACTACACGGACCCCGAGGCCCCCTTCTCCGAGGCCATCGCCGCCGCCCACGCGGTCAGTTATGCCGAGCATCTGATCGACGTCCTGCCCGACCTGGAACGATTCGGCTTCCTCCTGGTCAAGGACCAGACGAATCAGATCGCCGGCATCATCACCGTGGCCGACGTGGCCGCGGAATACGGCGCCACGGCCCGGCCCTTCCTGCTCATCGGCGACCTCGACCGACAACTGCGCCGGGTCATCTCGGAGGGTCTGGACCTGACGGAGGTGATCAACCTCTGCGATCCGGACGGGCGCCGGAAGCTCTCTGCCTTCGATCAGCTGTCCTACGGCGACTACCAGCAGATCTTGGGCAATCAGGAGCAGTGGGAAAAACTGGGCTGGTCGCTGGACCGCAAGTCCTTTATCGCACGCCTCGATGAACTGCGTGAGATCCGCAACGAGCTGATGCATTTCAACGACAAGGACAAGGCCGGAGACTCGGCGATACCGATGCTCCGCAACATGATCGAACTTCTGCGCGAGCACGGCGGCTGAGGCAAGGCGGCCGCCCAGCCGAAGCCGTCAGGCACCAGCTCGCCATGGACGGACTCGCCGAGATCGTGGCGTCCCACGAGGAAGAGCACGGCGCGCTCACGGAGCAGGAGATCGAAGCCGCACGTCGTGAGCTGTTCGGAGACGTGAACGCCGAGGATGTCGAGCGGGGCGCCGCGTGAAGGAGCAGCCAGCCCGCTCACCGGTGCTCGACTCCGAGGCGCTCTCTCTGCTCCTGCGCAACGACCGCGGCATGGCGGCGCGCATCGAGGCATCCCGGCAGGCTGGAGTTCCCGTCCTCGTGTCCGCGCTGACCATTGCTGAAGCCGTACAAGGGAAGACCGACCTTGCACGGTTGAAGTGGCTGCTTTCCCGACTGCGGGTGGAACCGGTCAGTCAGGAGGATTCCCTCACAGCGGTGGCGCTGCTCCGGGACGCGGGCGGGCTACATGGACACAAGTACGCAATCGACGCGCTGGTCGCCGCGCTCGCGCTCCGTGTCCCGGCCCCCGTGATCGTTCTGGCTTCCGACCGTGACGACTGGTCGAAGCTCTGCGGGAAGCACGTAATCATCAAAGAAGTGTGAGCACGGCCCCAGCTACTGGGTTCGCGAGTTCACTGACACCCGTGGCAGTTGGCGTACCCGACGCTGAGCAGCACCAGCGCATCCCCCTTCCTCGCCTCCTCGAACGCCTCGGGCGACCAGGGCCACCAGTCGACGGGATTGTCGGCGTGCTGGCGGAGGCAGGGAGGTGGTCTGCGCAAGTCGGTTGGCCATGGGCCCAATGCTCGCTCCCCCCTCCTCCGCGACACCCGCGCGCCACGGGGCGGGGCGCGAACGGGCAGGTGGGAGGGGTGGGTGGACACGGACGCGGAGGTACGCGGTGCTACCGTTCCGGCATCCCGGCCCCACACGGACTCCTGCGCTGCTCACCCTGACGAAAGGGCACAGGGTCATGACCGTGCCGCCGCCTCCGTCGTCCTCCACTGCCTCCGGACCTCCGGCGCCCGACCTTGCCCCTGCGGTGGGCCCGTACGGCCCCCTGGGCGTCGGGGCCCCGCAGCCCCCGCTCAGCGGCCTCGCCGTCGCCTCGCTCGTGCTGTCGTTGCTCGTCTGTCTCGCGCCGCTGGGGCTGGTCCTCGGGATCGTCGCGCTCGTGCGGATCCCCGGCAACGGCAAGCGCGGCAAGGGGCGGGCCGTTGCGGGAACGGCCGTCGGCGGGGCGGTGGTCGCGCTGACCGCCCTGCTCCTGGTGATCGGTGGGGTGCGGTTCACCGCCTGGACGGAGGAGGGCGGGAGCCTCTTCGGCCCCCGGGCCCCGAAGACGGGAACCCTGTTCGACCTGAAGGCCGGGGACTGCTTCGCTCCGGCGGGAGGGCTGTTCTCCACCCAGAAGGGCGAGGACCTGCGGATGACGGACCCGTCCGTCGAGATCGTGCCGTGCGACGGGCCTCATCCGGCCGAGGTGTACGGAACGTTCCGGCTGAGGGGCGACCACGCCATCTCCGACCCCGCGGCCATCGTCGCTCAGGCCTACGAGGGCTGTGCGCCCCTGCTCCACGACTTCGCACCGGACACCTGGGCCCTGCCGGCCGTCGAATTCTCCTTCTACTACCCGGAGTCGGTCAGCGCGACCGGCGGGGACCGGGCCGTGCGGTGCTGGCTGGGGTCGGAGGCCGGTCTGCCGGAGGCTTCGCTGCGGCAGGACCCCGGCACCTGGGAGCCCGGTCAACTGGCCTACCTGAAGGCGATACAGCCCTCGGCCGAGGCCTGGTTCAGCGTCCCCGAGCAGGTGGACACCGATCTGGCCGCGGCCACCGCCTGGGCCGGGCGGATGGCGGAGGGCGGGGCCGAGTCGGCGAAGCTGCTGCGCGCCGTCGACGGCCTCCCGGCGCGGGCACGCCGCCCCGTCACCGCGCTCGCGAACCGGCTCGACGCCCTGTCCGGCATCCACCGGTCCGCGTCGAGGGCCCCCACCCGGGCGGAGTTCGACAAGCGCTGGGACATCAACGGTGACGAGGACGCCTCCGGGGAGGAGTGGGAGGCCCGACTCGCTCTGGGACTGCCGGTGGAGGACGAGGAGGGGGACGGCGGGGAGCGGCGGGGATGAGCCGCCCGCCCACGCCTTGACCCGCCCCTTGCCCGGCACCCCCTCGCGCCGGGGCGCGCTACGCAGGACACTTGACCCCGACGCTTGGTATCTGACGCTTGGTATCCGACGCTCCGGAACCCGAGGTCCGGGGCGCGGCACTCAGAGGGGGACACATATGCGGGACAGCCATCGGGCGGAAGCCGAGAGGCTGTTGGTGCGCGCCGTGGAGGAGGAGACGCGGCGCACCGGCGGCCGGACCGACGCCGGGGCGCTGATGTCGCGGGCGCGGGCCGCGCTCGACACCATGGCCGCCAGCGCGGGCGAGGAGTACGCCGCGTACACGCGGGCGCTGGACTCGGTGGCTGCGGGAGAGCGCCCCCTCGCGGAGCGCTTCAGCAGAGCGACGCTCGGAACACCCTTGCTGGTGACGGGCGTTGCCGCCGCTGCCGCGTTCGGCGCGGATCTGGCGCTCGGCGCGAACACCGGCCTGGCGCTCGGCGCGGGCGCGGCCGTCGCGGTGGCCGGTACGGCGACGACCGTGGCGAAGGCGACCGCCTCGCACTGGCCGGCCGCCCACCGCCGCGCCGGAGCGGCCGGACAGCCGGGCGGGGCGGAGCAGTTGCGGCTCCAGTGGCTGACCGCCCTGGAGGTACGGGGCATCCGCCCTTACCTGGACCAGCAGCGCATGCTGACTCCGGCCGCGCGCGCCCCGAAGAAGCAGACCGCCCCGTTGGGGCGTCAGTTGCGCGGCGGGGACCGTAGCGCGGCCGCCCGCACCCGGGTGGTGCTGGAGCAGTCCTTCGGGCATCTCCCCAAGGCGGAGGGGTCGTTCACCGGGCGGCGGGCCGAGCTGGCGCAGATCGCCCAGTGGGTGCACGCGGCCCGCGCCTCGGCGCGGACCCGGCCGACGGTCGTCGTGCTGCACGGTGCGCCGGGGGCGGGGCGTACGGCGCTCGCGGTGCGGGCCGCCCATGCGCTCAAGGACCAGTTCCGGGGTGCGTGCGTGGTCGATCTGCGCGGCCAGGTCGCCGGGGAGAGCCCGCTGCCGACCCGGGACGCCCTGCTGCACCTGCTGAACCGGCTGGGCGCGCCGCGCGAGCAGCTGCTGTTCAGGGAAGGCGCTTCGGCCGAGCAGCAGGTGCGGCGGCTCTCCGAGCTGTACCACCAGCACCTCACGGGGACGCCGGTCACGATCGTGCTCGACGACGCCACGGACGCCGGGCAGGTCCGCACCCTGGTGCCGGAGCGGTCGGACAGTCTGGTGATCGTCACCGCCCGGGAGCCGCTGGAGCTGCCCGAGGACCTGCCGGCCTGGGTGCACCACCTGCCGGTCGGCCCGCTGGACGGGGCGGGTGCGGAGGAGCTGCTGCGCGAGGTCGCCGAGGAGGAGGAGACCGGGCCGTACGACTACCCGTCCACGGACGCCGTCGTGGAGCTGTGCGGCGGGCTGCCCCTGGCGCTGCGGGTGGCCGGTTCCGCGCTCGGGGCCCGTAGCCGCCACACGCTGGCGGAGGATCTCGCCGCTTACGGTCCGGTCGACCCGGTGGAGCGGGCCCTGTGGCTGCGCTACACGGACCAGGGCGAGCAGGCCCGGCGGCTGTTGCGGCGGCTCGCGCTGGCGGGCCGGGCGAGCCTGGGTGGGGCAGCGGCGGCGGCGCTGCTCGCGGCGGACGAGCAGGAGGCGGAGCGGCTGCTCACCGTGCTGACCCGGGCGGGGCTGCTCACCCGCGTACGGGGGTCGCGCTACCGGCTGCACGATCTGGTGCGGGCGTTCGCGCTGGCCCGTCTGCTGGACGAGGAGGAGCCGGCCGAGCGGGCGGCGGCGCAGGAGCGGCTGCTGACGAACTACGCGGAGCTGGCCGACGCGGTGATCCGGATGGTCGACGGGAAGATGTCGACCCGCGCCGGACAGTTCGGCTCGCACGGTTTCGGTTCGCTGGACTCGGCGCTGCGCTGGCTGGACGACGAGTCGAGCTTCATCACGGCGGCGCTGCGGCACGCGGAGGGCGTCGACCAGGCGACGGTGCTGCATCTGCTGGGCGCCCTCTGCGACTACTGCCTGCTCCGCGGCGACCTGTACCGCCTGGGTGAGATCAGCGAGCTGACGCAGGCCGTGGACCAGGGGCTGCTGGAGCGGTCGGTGCAGTGGCGTACGGGTATCGCGGCCCGGCAGCTCGGCGAGCTGGACAAGGCCCGCACCACGCTGTCCTCGGTCGTCGGGCTGTACCACGAGGCGCAGAACGACGCGGGCGAGGCGCTGGCGCTGTGCTCGCTGGGCATCACCCTGCACCACCAGGGCAATCTGACGGAGGCGGCGGCCCGGCTCGGCGAGGCGCTGGCGCTCCAGTCGTCCGGCGCGCAGGCCGAGGACCGCGCCTGGACCCTGCACGCCCTCGCGGCGGTGGAGCGCGACCGGGGTGATCTGGCGCGGGCGCTGACGCTGCTGGCGGACGCGCTGCGGCTGCACCGGGAGGGCGAGTCGCTGCACGGTGAGGCCTGGACGCAGTTCCAGCTGGGGCAGGTGCGGCTGCGGACCGGCGAGGTCGCCCCGGCCGAGGAGGCGCTGAACACCGCCCTGGGGCTGTACGGGCGCACCCGCGACGGACGCGGCGAGGCGTGGGCGCTCACCCAGCTGGCCCGGGCCCGGCTGCTGGACGGCGATCCGGGGGCCGCCCTGGAGCAGTTGCGCGAGGCGCTGGACCGGCACCGGGACAACGAGGACGCACGGGGCGAGGCCTGGACCCTGTACTACCTGGGGCAGGCGCTGGAGGAGGAGGGGGACACCGATCAGGCGGTGCGGGAGCTGGAGCGGTCCCGCACGATGTTCTCGCGGATGCGGGACGTGTACGGGCTGGCGTGCGCCCGTCACCATGCGGGCCGGGTGACCCGGGACCAGCGGGCCGCGCAGACGGGCAACCTGCGCAACTCGGGGTTCGCCCGGCAGTTGCTGATGGACGCGCGGGCCGACTTCCGGCGGATCAAGGTGCCGTACGGGGAGGCGTGGGCGTGCGTGGAGCTGGCGTTGATCGACGCGGGCAACGGGCGTGCGCCGCAGGCGCTGGAGCTGTGCGGTGAGGCCGCGGAGCTGTTCGTCTCGTACGGGGACGCGCGGGGCGGCGACTGGGCCCGGTTCCTGCGCTGCACATTGCTGCCGTACGCCTCGCCCGGGGGCATCGAGGTGGGCACGGTGGTGGCGCAGCAGGAGCTGGCCGAGCTGATCGAGGGCCGCCATCCGGCGCGGGACGGCAAGCTGGAGCAGTCCGCGGCGGCGTTCGCGGTGGCGCTGGAGCGGGGCGTGGACCTGGAGGACGGCTGGCAGGCGTGGCGGCTCGGGCTGACCCCGACCCGCGCCGCCGGCCAGATCATGGGCGTCACGTTGGAGCCGGCCCGGCCGTGACGACACGCCCGTGTCAACACGGCCGTCATGGCACGGCCGTGGCTCCAGGGCGGGCGTGGCCCGGACGGACCTGCGGCAGGCCAGGCGTCGGAAACCGGCGCCCGCTCGGTCACGGGCCGACGGGCGTCCGGCACCGGGGCCGGACGCCCTTCCCGTACGCGCGGCTCCGGCGCGGGTTACTTCCGGGTCGCGGCCGCCCTGTCGGCGTTGGGCTCGGCCGCCACCGCGTCCGGGTCGGGGGCCTCCTCGAAGTCGACCTTGCCCATGTGGCGGTTCATCGACTTCATCAGGGCCCACACGCCGACGGCCAGCGCCGCGAAGACGAGGAAGCCGAGGACGCCGGGGGTGACCTTGTTCTTGTCGAGCTCTTCGGCGGCGAGCGGGACGAGGTGCGTCAGTGCCTGGGTCGCGTACATATCAGGCATTGTCGCGGATGCCCGCGAAGAGGTCGCTCTCGGGGAGGGAGGTATCGACCCGGGACTTCGCCAGCTCGTACTCCTCGGTGGGCCACACCTCGCGCTGGATGTCCATCGGGACCCGGAACCAACCGCCCTCGGGGTCGATCTGCGTGGCGTGCGCGATGAGCGCCTTGTCGCGGATCTCGTAGAACTCGTCGCAGGGAACGTGCGTGGTCAGCGTGCGTTCCACGCGCTCGAACTCCGCCCAGCGCTCCAGCCACTCGCCGTACGGGGACTCCAGGCCCCGGGCGAGGAGTGCCTCGTGCAGGGCGACGGTGCGCGGCCGGTTGAAGCCCTGGTTGTAGTAGAGCTTCTTCGGCTCCCAGACGGGGCCGAACTCGTCCTCCGGGAACCGCTCCGCGTCGGCCGCACCGTCGAACGCGATCATCGAGATCGTGTGCGTCATGATGTGGTCGGGGTGCGGGTAGCCGCCGTTCTCGTCGTACGTGGTGATGACCTGCGGCCGGAACGCGCGGATCTTCGCCACCAGGCGCCCCGCGGCGGCCTCGGGGTCCTCCAGGGCGAAGCAGCCCTCGGGCAGCGGCGGCAGCGGGTCGCCCTCGGGCAGCCCCGAGTCGACGAAACCGAGCCACTCCTGCTGGACGCCCAGGATCTCCCGGGCCTCGTCCATCTCCTTCTTGCGCACCTCGTGGATGTTCTTCTCGATGTACGCGTCGCCCTGGAGCTTCGGGTTGAGAATGGAGCCGCGCTCGCCCCCCGTGCAGGTCACGACCAGCACGTCCACCCCCTCGGACACGTACTTGGCCATGGTGGCCGCGCCCTTGCTCGACTCGTCGTCGGGGTGGGCGTGAACGGCCATCAGTCGCAGCTGCTCAGTCAAAGCTCGATCCTCAGTCATTGGTCGCTCTGGTCGATCATGGGTCGGTCGGGTCGATCCGGGTCGCTGTCGAAGCCGGTCCGGGTCTCTGTCTCAAGAGGCGCCGCGCCCGCGCGGCATCGGTGTGGGGCGCGGTCGGGTGACGGGCGGGCGGCTTCTATAGTGACTGAACGAGGGGCCGGAAAATTCCTCGATGCCCGGTCCGGAGGGAACGATCATGACGACGGTTCGTGAGGCCCTGCCCGAGGGGCGGTACGGCCGGACCGAGGATCAGCGTGCGGACCGCAAGCTGAAGATCGTCGGATCGGTCCTGGGCGTCGCCCTGCTCGGCGTGATCGGGTGGATCGGCTTCGACTACGTCGGCGGCCAGGGCATCAGCGCCGAGATGATCAAGTTCAAGGTCGTCTCCGACGCCCGGGCCGATGTCCACCTGGAGGTCCGCAAGGACCGCGAGGGCCACGGCTACTGCCTGGTGCGGGCGCTCAGCGAGGACGGCTCCGAGGTGGGCCGCAAGGAGGTCCGCTTCGACCGGGCCGAGGACCGGATCGACGAGGTCGTGACCGTGGTGACCCGGTCCAGGGCGACCGCGGTCGAGCCGATGGGCTGCACCGCCGACGACGGCCCGACCGGCTGACCTCTGTCCCGCCCCTGTGACCTGCGACGATACGGTTCACATCGGTCGGCCGGGGGTGTGACGGTTTACCTTCTCCCCCTTTTCCTGCGGAATTGTTAGGCTCGTGGTTTCGCCCACCCGGAGAAGCACATGCTTCTGGGTAGGGCGATGCTTTGTATTCCCAGCACCGACGAGGAGCACCTGTGACCCAGACCAGCGAAAACGTCACCTGGCTCACGCAGGAGGCGTACAACCAGCTCAAGGCCGAGCTGGAGTACCTGTCTGGTCCCGCGCGCACGGAGATCGCCGTCAAGATCGCGGCGGCCCGTGAGGAGGGTGACCTCCGGGAGAACGGCGGGTACCACGCGGCCAAGGAGGAGCAGGGCAAGATGGAGCTGCGGGTGCGCCAGCTGACCCAGCTCCTGGAACACGCGAAGGTCGGCGAGGCGCCGGCCGACGACGGCGTGGTCGAGCCCGGCATGGTCGTCACGATCGCCTTCGACGGCGATGAGAACGACACGCTGACCTTCCTGCTCGCCTCCCGTGAGTACGCCAGCACGGAGATCGAGACGTACTCCCCGCAGTCTCCGCTCGGCCTCGGCGTGAACGGCAAGCGGACGGGCGACGACGCGGACTACGAGCTGCCGAACGGCAGGACGGCCTCGGTGAAGATCCTGGCGGCGAAGCCCTACAGCGGCTGATCCGGCCGCATCACGACGGAACGACACGGGAGCCCCGGCCACGGACGGCCGGGGCTCCCGTGCGTCGTGTGCGTCGTACGGGCGGGGCTCCCGTGCGTCCTGTACGTCGTACGGGCGGGGCTCCCGTGCGTCACCGTCCGCACCCGGGCCGACCGTTCCCGGGCCGTTCCCGCGGGCCGGGTCAGGAGCAGTCGCCGGTGCGGCCCAGGGTCTTCTCGGGCGTCACGCCGGGGCGGGTCCACTGCGGTGTGGGGCGGCTGGCCGGGCCCCAGCTCGCGGTGCCGTCCGCGTCGGTGCGCCAGTACCAGCAGGCCTGGCCGCCCTCGCCCGGATATCCCTCGCGGACGCTGCCGATCACCGGCCGGCCCTCGGGCCGGTCCTCCCACGCCTCGCCGCGGCCGTAGGGCGTCAGGTCGAGCAGGCCGAAGGAGCCGTTGGCCACCTCGATTCCGCGGCTCGTCGTGGAGTAGGTGAGGAACACGCGCCCGCCGTCGCGCAGGAAGCAGGCGAGGTGTCCCATCTCGCCGCCGATCGGCGCGTCCAGGCCCCGCACCGAGTACCAGGGCTGGGTGTAGCCCATGAACGCGGTGAAGGCGGCCACCTCTTCCCAGGAGCCCGTGGTCAGGACGGCGAACGAGACGCCCCGGGCGTTGAGGTAGACGGCGTCCTTCATGTGCCAGACCGCGTCGGTGCAGCCCTCGCACTGGCCCTGGTGCGGTGCGCCGTCGTACCACATGTGCTGGTAGACGACGAGCTCCCGGCGGCCCTCGAACAGGTCCAGGAACGGGACCGGGCCCTCGGGCCCGACCACCTCGGCCGTCCCGTCGACCTCCACCATCGGCAGCCGGCGGCGGGCCGCGGCGAGCGCGTCGCCCTGGCGGGTGTGGGCCTTCTCCCGGACCAGGAGCTCGTCCCGGGCGGCCTGCCAGGTGGCCTGGTCGACGACGGGCGGGGCGCCGGGCAGGCCGGTGGCCGGGTCGTCCGGTGTGCTGGTGGTCATGGTTGCCTCCTCCGTGGTGTCGCGTGGC
The DNA here is from genome assembly GCF_040638385.1 of Streptomyces sp. NPDC026589. Classification (NCBI taxonomy): domain Bacteria; kingdom Bacillati; phylum Actinomycetota; class Actinomycetes; order Kitasatosporales; family Streptomycetaceae; genus Streptomyces; species Streptomyces sp. NPDC026589. Next base: position 35,273 of record NZ_JBEZYG010000012.1, on the reverse strand, counting down.
GGCGTGGTGTCGCGCGGCGGGCGTCAGACGGCGGCCGAGCGGTACTTGCGGACCGCCAGGGTGCGGAAGACCACGATGATCAGCACGGACCAGATGACCGAGGCGAGGATCGGGTGCTCCATCGGCCAGGCCCCGGTGACGGACTTCGGCACGCCCGGCATCGTGTTCCCGAAGAGCTCGCGGGCCCCGGCCACCGTGGCGCTGAAGGGGTTCCATTCGGCGACGTGCTGGAGGAACGTCGGCATGCCGGTGACCGGCACGAAGGCGTTCGAGATGAACGTCAGCGGGAACAGCCAGATCAGACCGCCGGAGGTCGCCGCCTCCGGGGTGCGCACGGACAGGCCGATCAGCGCTCCGATCCAGGAGAACGCGTAGCCGAGCAGGAGCAGCAGCAGAAAGCCGCAGATCACCTTGCCGAGGTTCTCGTGGGTGCGCCAGCCGACGATCAGGGCGACTCCGGCGAGCACGACGAGGGTGAGTGTGGTCTGTACGAGGTCGGCGAGCGTCCGTCCGGTGAGGACCGCGCCCCGGGCCATGGGCAGCGACCGGAAGCGGTCGATGAGCCCCTTGTGCATGTCGTCGGCGATGCCTGCGCCGGCGCCCGCGGTGGCGAAGGTGACGGTCTGGGCGAAGATGCCCGCCATCAGGAACTCCTTGTACAGCTGCGGGTCGGTCGAGCCGCCGATGCTGATGGAGCCGCCGAAGACGTAGGTGAAGAGCACCACGAACATGATCGGCTGGATCAGCCCGAAGATCACCATCTCGGGGATCCGGGTCATCCGGATCAGATTCCGCTTGGCGACGACGAGGGAGTCCTTCACGGACTGCGTGACGCCACCGGCGGGGCGGGGGACCAACGAGGGTGCGTCCTTGGCGATCGCGCTCACCGGGTGTCCTCCTTGCTCCGGGAGTCGCGGGAGCGTTCCGCCACGGCTCCGTCGGGCTCCTCGTCCCCGCTCTCGTGCACCTCGGCCGCGTGACCGGTGAGGGAGAGGAAGACGTCGTCCAGGGTGGGCCTGCGCAGGGCGATGTCGTCGATCTCCACGCCCTGGGCGTCCAGGTCGCGGATGATCTCGGCCAGCAGTTTGGCCCCGCCGCTGACCGGGGCGGTCAGCTTGCGGGAGAGCTGGACGACGGTGACCTCGCCCTTGCCGAGGGCGGTCAGCACGGACCGGGCGCGCTCGATCTCGTCCGGGCGGTGCACGACGACCTCGACGCGCTCGCCGCCGGTGCGGGCCTTGAGCTGGTCGGAGGTGCCGCGGGCGATGACCTTGCCGTGGTCGATGACGCAGATGTCGTGGGCGAGGCGGTCGGCCTCCTCCAGATACTGCGTGGTCAGCAGCAGCGTCGTGCCGCCCGCCACCAGGTCCTCGATCACGTCCCAGAGCTGCTGCCGGTTGCGCGGGTCGAGGCCGGTCGTCGGCTCGTCCATGAACATCACGGCCGGCGACACGACGAGCGCCGCCGCGAGGTCGAGGCGTCGGCGCATACCGCCGGAGTACGTCTTGGCGGTGCGGTCGGCGGCGTCGCCGAGGTTGAAGCGGTCCAGCAGGACGCCCGCCCGGGCCTTCGCGTCCCGGGCGCTCAGGTGGTAGAGCTGCCCGACCATCTGGAGGTTCTCCCGGCCGGTCAGATACTCGTCGACCGCGGCGAACTGCCCGGAGAGCCCGATCGAACGGCGTACCTCGTTGGGCTTCTTCAGTACGTCGATCCCGGCCACGAACGCCGTGCCGCTGTCCGGCCGCAACAGTGTGGTCAGCACGCGTACGGCGGTGGTCTTGCCCGCGCCGTTGGGCCCGAGCAGTCCGAGGACCGTGCCCTCGGGGACGTCGAGGTCGACGCCGTCGAGGGCTCGTACGTCGCCGAAGGTCTTCACCAGACCTTCGGCGTGAATCGCACCTGGCATGGAGGGGCTCCCCGTCACTCGTGGATGGTGATGGTGTCGCCGGTGGCGGCCTTCCGGTCCGATCCTAGGATCGGTGGGCAGCCACCGCCCGGCGAACGGGCGTATCCCGGGTTCCCGGCGCGATGGGCCTGCCCGTGCGCGATGGGTCCGCCCCTGCGGCCTGGTCAGCCCATCACCCGGAAGCCCGCCGCCCGCAGCGCCGCCTCGACCTCCGCGCAGTGCTGCGGCCCCTTGGTCTCCAGATGCAGGTCGACCTCCGCCTCGGTCAGGCCGAGGCGCGGGTCGGTGCGCACGTGGCTGATGTCGAGGACGTTGGCGTCGGCCACGGTCAGCGCGGCCAGCAGGGCGGCCAGCGCCCCCGGGCGGTCGGTGAGGCGCAGCCGCAGGCTCAGGTAGCGGCCCGCGGCGGACATCCCGTGCCGCAGGATGCGCTGCATCAGCAGCGGGTCGACGTTGCCGCCGGACAGCACGGCCACCACCGGCCCCCGGAAGGACTTCGGGTCGCTGAGCAGCGCCGCCACCGGGCTGGCCCCGGCGGGTTCGACGACCAGCTTGGCCCGCTCCAGGCAGAGCAGCAGCGCACTGGACAGCTCGTCCTCGGTCACCGTGCGGACCTCGTCGACCAGCTCCTCGATCAGCCGGTACGGTACGTCGCCGGGCCGGCCCACCTTGATGCCGTCGGCCATCGTGGCCGGGGAGTCGAGCGAGACGGGGTGCCCGGCGGCCAGGGACGGCGGGTAGCAGGCGGCGCCCTCGGCCTGGACGCCGATGATCCGGACATCGGGGCGCAGGGCCTTCACCGCGACGGCGACGCCCGCGGCGAACCCGCCGCCGCCGATGCCGAGGACGATCGTGCGGACCTCGGGGCACTGTTCCAGGATCTCCAGCCCGACGGTGCCCTGGCCCGCGATGATGTCGGGGTGGTCGAAGGGGTGGATGAAGACCGCGCCGGTCTCCTCCGCGTACCGCTGGGCGGCGGCGAGGGTCTCGTCGACGACCTGGCCGTGCAGCCGCACCTCGGCCCCGTACTCCCGGGTCGCGGCAACCTTGGGCAGGGGCGCCCCGACGGGCATGAAGACCGTGGAGCGTACGCCGAGGAGCGACGAGGCCAGGGCGACGCCCTGGGCGTGGTTCCCGGCGCTCGCGGCGACCACCCCGGCCGCCCGTTCCACCGGGGTGAGGCCGGAGATCCGGACGTAGGCGCCGCGCAGTTTGAAGGAGCCGGTGCGCTGGAGGTTCTCGCACTTGAGGTGCACCGGGGCGCCGACCAGCTCGGTCAGATGGCGGCTGCCCTCCAGGGCGGTCACCCGTGCCACCCCGGACAGCATCTTCTGCGCGCCCCGGACATCGTCGAGGATCAGGGCCGGGTGGCGGGCGGTCGCGCGGAAGCTCATGTCCACAAGTCTTGCAGCTCCGGCCGGGCGCGGCAGACTTGTCTCATGGCGGCCCGCGGTGGTGTCCGCGAGTTTGTGCGGCACTGGTACTCGTTGCCCCGGAGCCGCGTACTCTGTCCCCCACCCATCCGACACCGCACGAAGAGAGCCCCCGGCCATGCCCCCTCAGGACATGACGACTGCTGCGTCTCCTTCCGGGGGCGCCGTCCCCGAACACCCGGGCCCCGACCGCCTGCTGGACTCGCTCCAGCACCAGGTGGCGGTCTTCGCCCGCCGTGCCGAGCAGACCCGCCTCGGCGGTGTCGGCCAGGTCCGCAACTCGATGGACCGGGCGGCGTACCTGCTGCTGAACCGGCTGGACCGGGAAGGCCCGATGGGCGTGAAGGCGCTGGCGGCCGGGATGGGCATCGACTCCTCGACGGTGACGCGGCAGGTCGCCCCGCTCGTCGACACCGGTCTGGTGAAGCGCACGTCGCATCCGGAGGACGGCCGGGCCGTGGTGCTCCAGCTCTCGCCGCGCGGTCAGGCCCGGCTGGAAGAGGTCCGGGCCTCGCGGCGCGAGCTGATGTCGCAGGTGACGGACGGCTGGTCGCAGGAGGAGCGGGACACGTTCTGCGTCCTGCTCACCCGTTTCAACGGGTCGTTGGCCGCCCGGCAGGCCGCGTACCAGCCGCCGCAGCCCGACTGACGGGAAGAACACCGCGTCCGGGCTCTTGACCGGGACGGTACGCCGGGGCTCGTATGTGGTCCATGGCAGAGCGGGCGACCCACCGGGACCGGCTACGCGCCCTGGAGTTCGAGGCCTTCGTGGCGGGCGCGGGCGGTCGTCTGCTGCACACGGCGACGCTGCTCACCGGCGAGCCGTCGCACCCGCCGGGCGCGTACGCACGGGCCGAGCGGCTGCTCCACGCGGCGCTCGCCCGTACGTACGCCGACTGGGACGGGCCGCACGGCGGTGACCCCTACGACCTGGCCCGCCGGGAGCTGGCGTTCCGGTTCGCCCGGGAGGCCCGGCGCCACCAGCGTCCGCGCGGCGGTCCGCTGGACCGGCTGACCCCCGTCGAACGGCTCGTTCTCGTCCTGCGGGTGTACGAGGAGGTCGGCGAGGAGCAGACGGCGGCGCTGCTCGGGCTGCCGGGCGACCGGGTCCGCGCCGTGTGCGCCCGGGCGGTGGCGGCGTTGCGCGCGCCGCGGCGTGCCGCCGGTCCTGGGTGGGCGCTCTCGCACGGTACGGCCGGGCCGCGGCCGGCTCCGGGCTCCCGGGCGGCGCCGTGAGCGCCGACCGCCGGGACCCCCGGGAGGAGCAGGTCCGCCGGATGCTGGACGGCCCGCACCCGGCCCTGCCGCCCGGTCTGGCCGCGCGGGCGGTGCTGCGGGGCGGGCGCCGGCTGCGGCTGCGGCGGGCGGCGCGGCGGACGGCTCTCTGGCTGCTGGCCGTGGCGTTCGTGGCGTTCCTCGTCTGGGCCGGGGTCGAGCAGCCGTGGGAGACCGAGCCCGCGCAGGTCACTCCCCCGTTGGAGGGCTGGTGAGCCGTTGGGGTCCGGGGGCGACGGGCCTACGCTGGAGGGGTCGGCCGTCGAACGAGCCGAGGAGGCCGTGATGACGAGGAAGACCGCGGACTGCCGCGAGTATCCGAGCGAGATGAACTGCACCCTCACCCTCTCCGGTGAGGAGGACGAGGTCGTCCGGGCCGCGAGCGAGCACGCCGCGTCGGTCCACGGGCATGAGGACGGCCCCGAACTGCGTGAGCAGGTCAGGGCCATGCTGAAGGACGAGAAGGTGGGCGTCTGACGCAAAGGGGGCGTCTGACGCGTGAAGGGGCGCCCGCCGGTTCCGGTGGGCGCCCCTTTCACTTCTGCCGGGTCGGCTTCACTTCTGCCGGGTCAGCCCAGCGCCTGGGTGAGGTCGGCGATCAGGTCCTCGCCGTTCTCGATGCCGACGGAGAGCCGCACCAGGTCGGCCGGGACCTCCAGCGGGGAGCCGGCGGCGGAGGCGTGCGTCATCCGGCCCGGGTGCTCCAGGAGGGACTCCACCCCGCCGAGGGACTCGCCGAGCGTGAAGAGCTTCGCCCGGTTGCAGACCTCGACCGCCGCCTCCTCGCCGCCCGCGACGCGGAAGGACACCATGCCGCCGAAGGCCTTCATCTGCTTGGCGGCGACCTCGTGGCCGGGGTGCTCGGGCAGGCCCGGGTAGAGGACCTGGGAGACCTTGGGGTGCCGGGTCAGCAGGTCGGCGACCTTGGTGGCGTTCTCGGTGTGCCGGTCCATGCGGACGGCGAGGGTCTTGATGCCGCGCAGTACGAGCCAGGCGTCGAAGGGTCCGGCGACCGCGCCCATGGCGTTCTGGTGGTACGCCAGTTCCTCGGCTAGTTCCGGGTCGCTGACGACGAGCGCGCCGCCGACGACGTCGGAGTGGCCGCCCATGTACTTGGTCGTGGAGTGCACGACGACGTCGGCGCCGAGCGCGAGGGGCTGCTGGAGGTAGGGCGAGGCGAAGGTGTTGTCGACGACGAGGCGTGCCCCGGCCTGCCGGGCGACCTGCGCCACGGCGGCGATGTCGGTGATGCCGAGCAGCGGGTTGGACGGGGTCTCCACCCAGATCGCCTTGGTGAGCGGGGTGAGCGCGTCCCGTACGGCGGCCACGTCCGAGGTGTCGGCCACCGAGAACTCCACGCCCCACCGCGAGGCGACCTTCGCGAACAGCCGGAACGTGCCGCCGTAGGCGTCGTTCGGGATGACCACGTGGTCGCCGGGGGTCAGCAGCGTACGCAGGAGGCAGTCCTCGGCGGCGAGGCCGGAGGCGAAGGCGAGGCCGCGGCGGCCGCCTTCGAGGGCCGCGAGATTCTCCTCCAGGGCGGTGCGGGTCGGGTTGGCGCTGCGGCTGTACTCGTAGCCGCCGCGCAGTCCGCCCACGCCGTCCTGCTTGTACGTGGAGACCTGGTAGATCGGCGGAACCACCGCGCCGGTGAGGGGGTCGGCGGTGTTCCCCGCGTGGATGGCGAGGGTTTCGAAGCTGTGCTGGTCGCTCATGAGGCCCGAGCGTAGTTCGTGGACAGGGCCCTTACCGGCCACTCGCCGCTCCGGGGACAATGGGGTCATGGAGATTCTGTTGTTCCTGCTCGCGATGTGCCTGTTCGCGGCGGTTATCGGCCCCTGGGTCATGCGCCGCCGGGGCGGTATCCGCCAGGTCGCCCCCGGTTCGCCGGACGCCGCCGACCCGGACACGTACGGCTTCGCCCGCCAGGAGGAGCTGGACGTCCGGATGCCCGGCCCCGACCAGGACCTCCTGGACGTGCTCGACGTCGTCCAGGGCACCCAGGACTGGCGGGCGGCCGCCCAGCTGCTCGCCGGGACGCCGAAGGAGGGCGAGGTGCGCTGGCAGCGGATCCAGGCCTTCGCGGGCGCGGCCTCGCTGGAGCTGGCGCGGCGGCCCGGGGAGGGCGGCGCGTGGCTGCGGAACTGGCGCGCGGAGTCCCCCAAGGACGCGGGTGGTGCGGCGGTGCACGCGGAGTTCCTGGTGCAGCAGGCGTGGCGGTCCTCGGCGGCGGGGAGCGACGACTTCCGGATCATCCTGGAGGAGGCCCGTACGGTCTGCGGCGAGGCAGCCCTCCTCGCGCCGGGCGACCCCGTCCCGTACATCGTGGAGCTGGCGGTGGCCCGGGGGCTCGGCTACACCCCCGAGCAGTTCGACCAGCTCTGGGTGAAGATCATCGACCGGGCTCCGGCGCACATGGGCGCGCACATCGCGGCACTGCACTTCCACTCCGAGAGGTGGCACGGCTCCCGCAAGGACGCCGAGGCCTTCGCCACGGCCGCGGCCGCCCGCGCCCCGCGGGGTTCGCTGCTCGCCGCGCTGCCGCTGTTCGCGGTGTACGAGCACCTGCCGGAGGTCAACCTCGTGCAGGGCTTCTACCGAAGTCAGGTGGTCACCAAGGCGGTCGAGGGTGCGATGTTCGCGGTGCACGCGGCGCGGCCGGACGATCCGATGCTGGCCCATGTGCGCCACCTCCTGGTGCTGTTCCTGGTCCACATGGAGCGCTGGTCGGAGGCGATGCACCAGCTGATCCGGATCGACGGCCACGTGGGCGCGCTGCCGTGGACGGCGGACCCGGACCCGGCCGCGCAGTACACGGTCTACCGGGCGCTGGCGGTCGCCGGCTACGAGGCGAACGGCGGCAGCCCGGCGACACTGCCGCACTGATTCTCCTGATCCCTGGGTGACTGCTCTCCTGATCCCCGGGCGGCTGCTCTCCTCATCTCCTGATCTCCGGGCGGTGGTCCCGTTACGCGCATCCGTACGGGATCACGGCCCGGTGGGCGCGGCTGCGGGGGCCCGGCCGACCGCCGTGGTCACCAGCGCACCGGCGACGAGCGCCGCGCCCGTCGCCATGACCCCCGTGACGCCGATACGGTCCGCTACCAGCCCGCCGGCCAGCGCCCCGAGCGCGATGGCGCCGTTGAACACCGCGACGAAGAGCGAGGAGGCGGCCTCGCGGGCGTCGGGGGCGGCGAGCAGCACCCAGGTCTGCGTGGCCACCGAGACACCGCCGTAGCCGAGGCCCCAGACCGCCATCAGTACGGCCGCGAGGGCCGGGGAACCGCCCAGCCACGGCAGAGCGGCCAGGGTGAGCGCCAGGACCGTGCCGATCACCAGCAGCGTCGTGCGCGGTGTGCGGGCGGCTCCGGCCCCGCCGAGGAAGTTCCCGGCCACGCCGGCGATCCCGTACACCAGGAGCAGGGCGCCGACCGTGCCCGCGCCGATGCCGGTGACGTCCTCCAGAACCGGCCTGACGTAGGTGTACGCGGCGAAGTGCCCGGTGACCAGGAAGCCGACAACGAGGAGGCCGGTCCGCAGCCGGGGGTCGCGGGTCAGCCGCAGCACCCCGCCGAGCGGAACGGTGCGCTCGGCGGGCAGCCGGGGCAGCAGCAGCGCCGCGGCGACCAGCACGACGGCCCCGAGCGCGGCGGCCGCAAGGAACGCGGCGCGCCAGCCCGCGAGGGCGCCGAGGTACGTGCCGGCCGGGACGCCCAGGACGGACGCCACGGCGATGCCGCTGAAGACCAGGGAGGTGGCGGCGCCGGCGGACTCCGCCGGGACCAGGCGCACCGCGAGCCCCGCCGCGACGGCCCAGACACCGCCCATGCCGATGCCGACCAGCACGCGGGCGACGACCATGGTCCCGAAGTCCGGCGCCCAGGCCGCACCGAGGTTGCCGACGACCAGCACCGCGACCAGCACGCACAGGGCCGTACGCCGGTCGGCGCGGCCGAGCAGCGGGACGAGGGCGGGGGCCGAGAGCGCCGCGACGAGGCCGGTGATGGTGAGCGTCAGACCGGCCACGCCCTCCGGGACGCCGAGCGAGCGGCCCATCGGCGTGAGCAGCCCGACGGGCAGCATCTCGGAGGTGACCACCGTGAACGTGCCGAGCGCGAGGGCCACCACACCCGGCCAGCCGTGCCGGGAGGGCGCCGGGCGGGAGGCCGGGGCCCCTGGGGATTCCTGAACCTGTGTCATGCCCCCAGCCAATCGGGGGCCGAGGCCGGGAACAACGGCCGAACTCTCATCCTTCTATGAGCTGGACTCATCGACCCGGACCAGATCCGGACCAGGGACCGGACTCATCGACCCGGACCAGATCCGGACCAGGGAGGCGGGGGACACATGAGCAACCCGGAGATCCGGGAGCTGGAGGCGTTCCTCGCGCTGGCCGAGGAGCTGCACTTCGGACGGGCCGGAGAGCGCCTCCACCTCTCGCAGAGCCGGATCAGCCAGCTGTTGCGGGCCCTGGAGAGCCGGGTCGGCGGCCGACTGGTCGACCGGACGAGCCGCCGGGTCCGGCTCACCCCGCTCGGCGAACAGCTGCACACGGGTCTGCGTCCCGCCTTCGACGCGATCGTCACGACGATCGACGAGGTGCGGGACGTGGCGCGGGGTCTGGGGGGCGTGTTCCGGGTCGGCTTCCAGGGCACGGCGAACGACCCGTTCCTGCGGGCGGTCACGGCCTTCCGGGACGGGCACCCCGACTGCGCCGCCGAGATCGTGGAGATCCCGCTCTCCGACCCGTTCGGCGCGGTGCACCGGGGCGAGGTGGACGCGGCGGTGGTGCTGACGCCGGTCCTGGACGACGCGTTGGCGCTCGGCCCGGTCTTCTCCACCCGTCCGCTGACCCTCGCCGTCTCCGACCGGCACCCGTACGCGCGCCGCCCCGGCATCGACGCCGAGGACCTGGCGGGCTGCCCGCTCATCGGCGTCGCCGGGGCGGCCCCGGAATACTGGCGGCTGGCCCAGGCCCCGGCCGTCACACCCGGCGGCCGCGCGATTCCGGCCGGGCCGGCGGTGAGCAGTCTGCAGGAGGGGTTGGCCCTGGTGCGGGCGGACCGGGGCGCGATGCTGCTGTGCGACCCGACGGCGGACTACTACGGCAGCCACGCGGTGGCCTTCGTCCCGGTGACCGGTCTCCCGGACTCCTCGCTCGCGCTGGTGTGGCACCGGAACCACGAGACGGCCCGGACACGGGGTTTCGCACGGGCGCTGGCGGACGTCGCCGAGGATGCCGCAGCGGCCGGATGAACGGCCGGGCGGGAACCCGGCGCCGCCCTGGTGCCCCGGCCCCCGAGCCCCGGCCCCGGTGCTCCGGTCCCCTGCCCCGCCCCGGAATCCCGGCGACCGCTCCCGTGTTGTACGTACCGAACACCGACCCCCGGAGGAGCCCCGCATGTTCCTGAACCACCGCACCCCCGAGCTCCCCACCCCGGAGCAGGCCCTGCGCGGCCGCCCCGTTCCCGAATTCACCGTCCCCTCCCGCCACACGGTCCTCGGCAACCCGCTGGTGGGCCCGTACCCGGAAGGCCTGGAGGTGGCGGACTTCGCGCTGGGCTGTTTCTGGGGTGCTGAGCGGAAGTTCTGGCAGACCGAAGGCGTCTGGACGACGCTCGTCGGCTACCAGGGCGGCTACACGGAGAACCCCTCGTACGAGGAGGCCTGTTCGGGCCTGACCGGGCACACGGAGGCGGTGCGCGTGGTCTTCGACCCGGCCGTCGTCCCGTACACGGAGCTGCTGAAGCTCTTCTGGGAGTCTCACAACCCGACCCAGGGCTTCCGCCAGGGCAACGACGTGGGCACCCAGTACCGCTCCGCGATCTACACCCACTCCCCGGTCCAGGCCGCCGCCGCCGACGCCTCCCGCGAGGCGTACCAGAAGGTCCTGACGGCGTCGGGCCACAAGGAGATCACCACGGAGATCCTCCCGGCCGATGGCCGCCCGTTCTGGCCGGCGGAGGCGCACCACCAGCAGTACCTGGACAAGAACCCGGGCGGCTACTGCGGTATCGGCGGCACGGGCGTCTCCTGCCCGATCGGCGTGGCCCCGGTCGAGGGCTGATCCCGGGGGCCTACTCCTCCGCCGCCCCCTGGCCGAGCATCGCGGGAAGCAGCCGCCGCAGCAGCGTGACGAACAGGGCGTCCCGGTCGGCCGGCGGTGCGCCGGCCGAGGTGAGGGCGGCGAGCAGGTGCGGGTGGCGGCCCTCGGCGGCGACGGCGGCCAGGTGGGCCGCCTGGGCGGACCGGTCGCCGCCGCCCGTCGCGCCGGTCGCGCGGCGGGCGAAGAGAACGGCCAGGGCGCCGAGGAGGCCGATGGCCTCCAGCTTCTGTCCGGCGGTGCCCGGCGCGGGGGCCAGGATCCCGAGCGCGTGGTCGAGGTAGTCGATCGCGTGCGGGCCCAGCACCTCGCCGCGCCGGTCGTTCAGATCGGCCAGCCACGGGTGCCGGATGTGCGCGTCCCTGGACTGGAGGGCCAGGCCGACGAGCTCGTTCAGCCAGTCACCGCGCGGGGCGCCGGAGAGGTCCAGTTCGCCCGCGACCGCGTCCGCCATGAGGTCCAGCAGCTCGTCCCGGCTCCCCACGTAGCGGTAGAGCGAGGCGGGCCCCGTACCGAGCCGCTGCGCGAGCGCGCGCATCGACACGGCCGCCAGGCCCTCCGCGTCGGCGAGGGCGAGGGCCGCCGCCGTGATCTGGGGGCGGCTCCGTTCGGGTGCGGGGCCCCGCGCACCCCGCTCGGGGCGTGACCAGACGGTCGTCGGCCGGGTCTCGCGATCGGCCACGGTCCGCCACCTTCCCTCAGGGCGCCCTCGTCCGGGCTCCGGAAACTGGCTGTAGTCTAATACCGCGAACGTCGTTCGCAGTATTGTCGTCCACCGGAGGAGCCCGCCATGACCTGGACCGAACGCCGCTTCGCCCGCAACGGTGCGGTCGAGCTCGCCTACGACCGTCTCCAGGAGGGCGCGGACGGTGAACCGCTGCTCCTGGTGATGGGTCTCGCGGTCTCCCGGCACTGGTGGCCCGGGGAGCTGTGCGCGGCCTTCGCCGACGCCGGATTCGCCGTCGCCCGCTACGACCAGCGGGACGCGGGCGAGTCCACCCGGGTACCGAAGCGCACCGCCCGGGGCAACCCCTTCGCCGCCCTGGCCGCCGGCCGCGGCGCGGCCTACACCGCCGAGGACATGGCCGACGACGCCGTCGCGGTCATGGACGCGCTCGGCTGGGAGTCGGCCCACGTCTTCGGGCAGTCGCTGGGCGGTGTCGTCGCCCAGCGCGTCGCCCTGCGCCACCCGGGCCGGGTGCGCACGCTCACCTCGTCCGCCGCGCTCCCCAGCGATGTGGGCGGGCTGGGAGCCTTCCGCCACCTGCGGCTCGGCACGCTCGCGAAGTTCGCCCGCATCAAGCCCGCCCGGGACCGGGAGGAGCGGATCGCGGTCGGGCTCGCGGTGGCCCGGCTCGTCGCCTCGCCCGGCTACCCCTTCGACGAGGCCGAGGCCCTGGAGCGGATCACCGCCGACGTGGACACCAGCATCGCCGACCCGGACGCCCAGTCCCGCCAGATCGGGGCGCCCTGGCACGGCCCGTCCCTGGCCGAACTGCGGGTCCCCGCACTGGTACTGCACGGCACGGACGACCCGCTGCTCAAGCCCTCCGCGGGCCGGGCCACCGCCGCGGCGATCCGCGACGCCCGGCTCGTCGTCCAGCCCGGGGTCGGCCACGACATCCCGCGCGAGCGGCACACCGCCGTCGCCGCCGAGGTACGGGCCCTCGCGGACCGGGCCGCGAGGGCCGACGACCGACCGTAACGGGCCTCCCCGGGCCCGACGGCTCCGCGTACGGCCCCCGGGCCCGACGGCTCCGCGTACCGGCCCTCCCCCGGGTCCCATGGCCCCGCGTACCGGCCCTCCCGGGTCAGGCGACGGCACGCAGCAACACCCCCGGGGGGCGGGCCACCGCGTATCGCCCTCTTGGGGCAGACGACCGCGCAACGTCCCTTCGGGGCAGACGGCCGCGTAGCCTCCTCTCGGGGCAGGCGACCGCGCAACGTCCCTTCGGGTCAGGCGGCCAGCAGCACGCCGCCCATGGGGCCCGACGGGCGCATCGCACCGACCGGACCCGCCGGACCGGTCGACCGCACGGACCGCCGGTCATCGGCCGCACTCGACCCGAGCGAACGCGACCGGAACCGCGCGGCCGTGATGCTGACCAGCCGCTCCCCTGCCAGCGCCAGGACGTCGGCAAGGCGCAGGCCGAGCGCCTGGGCCGCGGCGGCCAGCACCTCCGAGGAGGCCTCCTTGAGCCCCCGCTCCACCTCGGAGAGATACGGCATGGAGATTCGGGCCGCCTCGGCGACGTCCTTCAACGTCCGCCCCTGAGCCTGGCGTTCGCGGCGCAGCACCTCCCCGACGAGGTCACGCCAGAGCGGCTCCCTGGGGAGAGCCGGGACCGCCGGGGAGGCCGCCGCCGGGAGCGGGCGCAGAGGGATCACGTCGGCCTGGTTCGTCACTCGGATGCTCACCGTCCCCAGCCTAGGAGCGCGACGCCGCCCCGGCACGGGTCGGGCGTTGCGCTCCGGGCGGATCTGCTGGTGGCGAAGTCGCGTGACAGACCACCGGCACCGGGGGACGGAGGGTTCGAGGAGACGATGCGCGCTCACCCGGCGACGGCGGTTCGGCGTCGGTAGTAGGCGATCGCGAGGGCGATGGTGATGGGCCCCCAAGCGGCAATGGGAGTGACGCACACCGTCGCCAGAGCCTCCCAGGCTCCGTTGGAGTACCCGATGGAGTCGACGGCGCCGTACAGGGTGAGGTCGCGACCGCCGCCCAGCGGGACGGCCGTGAACAGGAAAGTGAGGATCAGGCCGCCGAGGACGGCGGGGACGACGGCCGCCATCGGCCGGACGCGTCTGCCGCCGATGAACGGTATCCAGGCGGGCGCCGTCTCTCCCCAGCCCCGGACCAGCCCGATGGTCAGGATCGCGACCACTTCCGTCAGCACACTGAGCCCGAGAACGTACGGGATGCTCAGCCAGTAGGCAGGCAGGCTGCCCTCCTGAGCCTCCTGCCCCATCGTGAAGTGCACAGCGAAGGGCAGCCGCCACAGGCACGCAGGCAGCAGAAGCAGCGGTAACGCGTAGGCCAGGCGCATGGCCCAGCGCGGAACGGGCCGCTCGGTGTCACTGACGGACGGGGGCCGGTGCAGGATCTTCGACGTCATGACTCCACCCTCGCGGAGCAGGCAGGACGCGGAATCCCCCGAGCGAGCCAACCCGCTCCCCCGCGCGGGGGAGCGGTTCCGACGGCGACCACATCGGCGCCGGCGCCTCGCCACGTACGGTCGGATCAGATCAGATCAGACCCTGCGCCAGCATCGCGTCCGCGACCAGTTCGAAGCCCGCGATGTTCGCGCCCACCACGTAGTTGCCGGGGCTGCCGTACCGCTCGGCGGTCGTGTAGCAGGAGTCGTGGATGTGCCGCATGATCTCGGCGAGCCGCTCCTCGGTGTGGGAGAAGGTCCACGAGTCCCGGGACGCGTTCTGCTGCATCTCCAGCGCGCTCGTCGCGACCCCGCCCGCGTTGGCCGCCTTGCCGGGGGCGAAGGCGACGCCCGCCTCCTGGAACACCCGGACCGCCTCCGGCGTGGTGGGCATGTTGGCGCCCTCGGCGACCGCCTTGACCCCGTTGCGCACGAGGTCCAGTGCGTCGGCCTCGTGGAGTTCGTTCTGCGTGGCACAGGGCAGGGCCACGTCCACGGGGACCGACCACACCCCCGTGCCGGGGACGAACCGGGCGTGCGCGCCGCGCCGTTCGGCGTACTCCGAGACCCGGCCCCGGCCGGCCTCCTTGATCTCCTTGAGGAGGGCGAGGTCGATGCCCTTCTCGTCGACGACGTAGCCGCTGGAGTCCGAGCAGGTCACCACGGTCGCGCCGAGCTGCTGGGCCTTCTCGACCGCGTAGATGGCCACGTTGCCGGAGCCGGAGACCGCGACGGTCTGGCCCTCCAGCGACTCGCCACGGCTGCGCAGCATCTCGGCGGTGAAGAGGACCGTGCCGTAGCCGGTGGCCTCCGTACGGGCCTGTGCGCCGCCCCAGCCGAGGCCCTTGCCGGTGAGGACGCCGGACTCGTAACGGTTGGTGATCCGCTTGTACTGGCCGAAGAGGTAGCCGATCTCGCGGCCGCCCACGCCGATGTCACCGGCCGGGACGTCGGTGTACTCCCCCAGGTGACGGTGGAGTTCGGTCATGAAGGACTGGCAGAACCGCATGATCTCGGCGTCGGACCGCCCCTTGGGGTCGAAGTCCGCGCCGCCCTTGCCGCCGCCGATGGGCATGCCGGTGAGGGCGTTCTTGAAGATCTGCTCGAAGCCGAGGAACTTCACGATGCCGAGGTTGACCGAGGGGTGGAAGCGCAGGCCGCCCTTGTAGGGGCCGAGCGAGCTGGAGAACTCCACCCGGAAGCCGCGGTTGACGTGGATGTCGCCGGAGTCGTCCGACCACGGCACGCGGAAGATCAGCTGGCGCTCGGGCTCGCATACGCGCTCGATGATGCGCGCGTCGATGAACTCGGGGCGCTGGGTCAGCACCGGCCCGAGCGTCTCCAGGACCTCACGGACCGCCTGGTGGAACTCCTTCTCACCCTGGTTTCGGCGCAGGATCTCGGCGTAGAGCGGCTCGATGACGCGGGCCGCGGCATCGTGCGTGCGGGTGGAGTCGGGCGAGTCGGGGATGACCGGCATCTGATCAGGACCTTCCGTGGTCGGCTCGTGCGCGTCGACGCCCCCGCCCCGGGGAGCGCCACCGGTCCGCCTCCCCCGCCGGAGCCCCGTGGACTCCCTCCCGGGAGGACCACGCGGCCGACGCCCGGCAGGGTGATGCGCGGGACCGTCGTACGATCCGATTGTCCCGTGCGGCCCGATGATCTTCGAGGACCATCCATATATTGGCCATGATCAGCCGTTTTGATCAGCGCCCGGGCCGCCGCGCAGGACCCGGAGCAGGCCCGGTCCAGCGTTCCGGACGGCCCGCGCGGCTCGGATCCACCGGCCCCGCGACCCCCCTCCGAGTGGCCAAGGTCACATTTCGGATCGGCTCTCGCGGGGGCCTCGCAGCACCCAGAGCCCGGCGCCGGAGGCGAGCACGACCACGCCCGAGACGATGCTCAGGGCTGTTTCGAGGCCGTTCCTGTCGACCGCGAAGCCGAGGAAGACATTGGCGGCGAGGGCGGCGGACAGGACGAGC
This sequence comes from Streptomyces sp. NPDC026589, assembly GCF_040638385.1. Lineage (NCBI taxonomy): Bacteria > Bacillati > Actinomycetota > Actinomycetes > Kitasatosporales > Streptomycetaceae > Streptomyces > Streptomyces sp. NPDC026589. The sequence continues at coordinate 19,419 of NZ_JBEZYG010000012.1, read as the reverse complement.
CAGAGCAAGGACTTCATGGCGGGATTCCTCCGTGTTCGGTGATGCGTCCAGCCTGTCGGCCGGGGCGCGCCGCGAGGAGGGAGCGGGCCCCCGTATCGGGGTGCAGCAGGCTGAACCCCGCCCCGCGAGCGGGCGGGCGGGCGGCGCGGGCCGGAACCGAGCGGGACCATGGACCGGGCCGCCGGGAAGGCGCGCGTGCGGCCGGCGGGCGGCAACCGTAATGGTCCCGTGAAAACAACGCCGGGGCAGCGGAGTTACCCGTCAGGAACAAGGACACCCCGGCTGACGATCAGTCATGATGCCCCCATGACGAAGCCGCGGGGGCGTCGGCGAGGGCAGCCTCCTGACGCATTACGGGCGCTGTACGGCGTACGCCGGGCCGGAGTCGGCGCCGCTCGGCCCCGGCCGGCCCCGCCCACGACAGCGGGCCGGTCACCGCAGGGTGGCACGCTTCCCCGGGCGGCGTATCCGGCGTACGCCCGCTCGGCGTACCCCGCCCCCGCGCCCCGGGGGCAGCCGCGCGTCCCCAGGGGCACGGGGGACATGCGGCGCTACCTGGCGGTCGGCCTCGACAGTTACCTGTGCCTGCTGGCCGTCGGACTCCTGGTGCGGTCCTGCCTGAACTCGGGCGGGACGGGACACGCGGTCGCCCTGCTGGTCGTCCAGTTGGTCACGCTGTCGTTCGCCAACCAGGTGCTGCTGACGATGGCCGTCCGGGCGAGCGCCGGCAAGCTGATCATGGGGGTGCGGGTGATCCGGCTGCCCGACGCGGGGAGGCCGGGATTCCGCCTGCTGGTGCGACGCTGGCTGTACGGGCTCCTCTGGCTGCCGAGCCGGCCCTGGCACCTGCTCCGCGGCCCGGCGGCGGCCGACGCCCCCGACAGGGCCCCGGGCCGCCGCGCTGAGACGTCCGAGGACCTCGCGGGGGTACGCCAGGTCCGGCGCAGCGATCTGCGGTCGTACCGGGCGGCGATGCGGGGGCGTACGGACTGAGCCCGCTCCGTCGAAACCCCGGACGGGAAGGTCCCCCCTTCAAGGGGAAGGTTCCCCTTCAACGGGAAGGTTCCCCTTCAGCGCCAGTCGCCGATGATCCAGGCGACGAGGCGGGGGTCGGCCGTGTACGGATCGCACTGGGCGATCACCCTGGTCGAGACGAAATCGTAGGTGACGGCCTGCCCGACGTCACGGATCGCTCGGGTGAAGCCCTTTCTGACGTCCCCGGGTTCCCCGATCGTCATCGGCTCATCGAACGCGGCCGGCGGTTCATCGTGGCAGCCGACATGAGGGAGAGGCTGGCCGAGGTACCAACCACAGACGAAGACGGCGTACAGGGCGGCGGTGGCGCCCAGGCGGCGCGGAGTTATCCAGGATATCCAGTGAGACACCTGCCGGAGTGTTCCACGAACCGGGTCCCACGAACCGGGTTCCCCGAACGGGCTCCGAGGAACGCGACGGTCAGCCCCTGGCGGCTCGCGGCCGCTGCCCGGCGAGCCACTCCTCGGCGTAGGCAACCGCTTCGGCCAGTCCGAACAAGCGGCCCACAGTACCGCCGACTTCTCCGCTGACCACCGCCCCGTCCCTCTCGAAGGCCGCCCCCAGCTCATCGAAGCGGTCGTCGGAGATCGCGGTGTCGCGCACCGTCCTCCAACGGCGGCCCCGGGCGGTCATGACCGCGAAGGAGTTGTCGGCCTTGAGCCCCGGAACGCGGTATTCGGCAAGGTGAAACGCCGTACACGACGCGAAGTCCGTGCCCAGCAGGAGGATCCGCGCCCCGCCCTCCTCAAGCCGCGCGAGTGGGCTGCGTTCGCCGAACCGGCAGTCGAGTGCGTGGCCGTCCACGATGTCGGCGGCGCGCGGACCCACGGCGGCGAAGGACGTCTGCGGATGGCGGCTGCGGAGAGCACCCGGCCAGGTCCGGACGGTCTCCGGGACCACACCGACGCCAAGGGTGGGTGTGGTGCGCGCGTGGAAGGGCGGCATCGCCGCACGGATGTCCGCCCACCACGCCTCGGGCACGGGCCTGTTCCCCCAGTGGGCCGGATCGGAGTTGCTTCCCGAGTACGTCGGAACGACCAGGGTTCCCTCGTCGCCGAGAACATCGAGCAGTGCCATGACGACGACAACGGGACCGCCGCAGACCCAGCCGAGCGAGCTGAGGGAGGAGTGCACCAGGACCGTCTCACCCGGCTTCAGGCCGAGCGCGCGCAGGTCCGAGGCGAGCGAATCACGTGTACACAGCGGGCCGGCCGAAGCTTTGTGAGGCATGGTCGCTCAGTGTCCCGGCCATACCGCCACCGCGCCACAGGATTGATGACAGGGCCTTGAGTCCTGTCATCGGACTCCCGTCGTCGCCGACCTGCGTCGGCGCCAGTACGCGTACGTCAGGATGCCGAGCATGGGGCCCCACAGGACCAGAGGGACATAGGAGGCATAGAAGTAGACGGTCTCCCAGCCGCCGGCCTTGCTCGGGAAGTCGGCCGGCAGCGGATCGCCGTTGGTCTTGGACTGGGTGACCGTGGTGATGACCGCGATGACCGTGAAGACCAGGGTCAGGATCGTCGCCCCGATCGTGGCCGGGACGACCACGGTGGCCGTCGGTACCCGCCGCCCACCCCATCCCGGCATCCAGCGCGGAAACACCTCGCCCCAGCGGGCGACCAGCCCGACGGCCGTGAAGGCAAGGATCTCGGAGACGAGGGTGAGGAGGACGACGTAGCCGTTCATCGCCCAGTCCGCGATCGACCCGCCACGCTTGTCCGCGGTGAACAGCACGCCCAGGCGCCAGATCCCGGACGGGAGCACCACCAGGGGCACCGCGTAGGCGACTCGGCGGGCCCAGCGCGGCACCCCCGCGGCGGGTTCGTGCGCCGCACGCCACGTCCGGGGCAGGCGGCCCTCGCGGCGTGGCGTGTCTGCTGCTTCGCCGCTGGTCGTGGTCATCGTCGTGGTCGGCCTGGCCTGGAACATCTGCGCTCCTCACGTCCACGGGCCGGATCGGCCCGTGCGCTTCGAGACTCGCAGCAGGCGAGGCCGGTCAGGATCGCTCCGCAGACCGAACAACCTCCGCCGAGCGGGCGAGCCCGCACCCGGACGCTCCGCCCCGGGGATGACGGGGCATCGCGGGACGACTCGTCCGTGCGACCGGGGTCACCGGCACGGAAGCCGAAACGACCGGGTTCGCTGCCAGGCACAGGATGGCTCGGTAGCCCGATCACGTGAGACCGGTCGAAGAAGTCGCGCGCCGCGTGAGGGTCTGGCCGCGTGACCGTCAGGCGTCGAAACGGCCGCGTGCACTCTCGATGTGACCGAGGTGCTGGTGGGTCCAGCCGCACAGGGCGTCGACCGCGGTGCGCAGGGCCCGGCCCGGCTCGGTGAGGGTGTACTCGACCCGCGGCGGCACGGTGGGATACACCTTCCGGACGACCAGACCGTTGCGCTCCAGCATGCGCAGGTTCTGGGTGAGCATCTTGTGGCTGACGCCCTCGACCTCGTTCCGCAGCTCGCTGAAGCGCAGGGTGCGCTCGCCCAGCGCCTCGATGATCAGGAGCGCCCACTTGTTGGCGACGTCCGAGAAGATCTCCCGCGCCAGGGAGTCCGCGCGCCGCAGGTCGGCGTCCTCGGGCAGGCCTTTGAGCAGTTGCTTGGTCACCATGAGGTTCCTCAGTCACCGAAAAGTGCGTTCTTCCAGGTCAGCCATCACTCTCCTACAGTTTCCGAGTAACCACAAGAGAGCAAAAGGGAAGGGCGAGCACCGTGACCACCATGGATGTCTTCACCTACGACGTGCCGGCCGAGAGCGACTTCGGCTACGCACAGGCGATCAGGGCCGGCGAGCTGATCCACGTCTCCGGACAGCTCTCGTTCGATGAGGGAGGCGAGTTCCTCCACGCGGGCGACTTCGCAGCCCAGCTCAAGCAGACCTACGCCAACATGGACAAGGTCCTGGACCACTACGACGCCACCCGGAACCAGGTCGTCTCGCAGACCCTGTACGTGGTGAACCTGCGGCTGAATGCCGCGGCGACGGCGGCGGGCAACCTGGGGTACTTCGGCGACCACCGCCCGGCCAGCACGGTGGTGGGCGTCACTGAACTGACCCTGCCCCGCCAGGTCATCGAAATCAGCTTCGTCGTCGACACGAAACTGCCCGCCTGAGGTCTCCTCCTCGCAGGGCCCGCGGTCCTCCGGGAGCCCGTTCGTGGAACGGTCGCCATGACCGTTCCACGAACGCTCCCACAACCCCCGTCGGCGCCACTGACACCGGGTGGTTTCGGTAGGGCCGCGGCTGTCGGTCAGTCCGAGAGGATGTCCACGGTGACCGATCCGTATGAGTAGGCGTGCCGCGCGTCGCCGTAATAGTGGACGGTGTACTGCACGGAGCCCTTCGCGCGTGGCAGGTCGACGAAGCTGAAGGTGCCGTCAGCGGCCACGGGGGCAGTGCCGATGTGCGTGCCCTCGCCGAGGGAGGGGTCGTCGAGCCGTATGACGTCGACGGTGCTGTCCGCCGCGAGAGGGACCGGCGAGACCACACGGCCCGTCAGCGTCAGGTCCTGGTTGCGCGGTGAGGTGGCGGGTGCCGTGAGAGTGAGGCTCGTGGCGGCCTGCGGCATGTCCAGGACCCGCAGCCCCACGGACGTGGGGTGGCCCGCGCCGATCTCGGTGACCGCGAAAAGACGACCGCCGTCGGGTCCCCAGGCCAGGCCCGCCGAACGGATCCGGTCCTCGGGCGCGTACAACTCGTCCGAGGTCGCCGGGAGGTCCCAGTTCTCGAACGCCGCCTCCTCACCCGGCGTGAAGAGCGAGACGTCCGGCCGTCCGCCGGCGGCGTGGGTACCGGCGGCTGTGGTGCCGTCCGGGGCGATGGCCACAGCGAGGGGGTTGCCGTCGACCGCGTACTGGCCCTGGTGGGCCAGGTCCGCGGTACTGAACACCTGGTGCGCGTCGGGCTCGGCGCAGGAGACGACCACCTGCCGCGCGTCCGGCGTCAGCGCGAGGTCCTGCAGGCTGGAGCATCCCTCGGGGCCGGGACCGACCTTCTGTTCACGCCGCTCGGCCCGCCCGGAGCCCACGTCGTACAGCGCGACGGCGACCGAGTTGCCGTCGGCCTCGGCGGCCACCAGGAGGTCCGGGTCCGCCGGGGAGGCGACCAGGTGAGGGAAGCCGCCGAAGTCGTCCATGACATGGTCCAGGGTGACCGCCGGCTCGGCGTCCGAGAGGTCCACGGAGCCGAGCGCACCCGTCCAGGTGTCCTTGGCATAGCCGAACCAGAGCCGGTCGCCGGCCGTCGCCAGCGAGGTGGGGCCGGCGTACGCGCCCGCACCGGTGCCGGTGTCGAACCGCGCGGTCTCCCGCAGGGTGGCGGTGTCCACGGCAGCGATCGCCCCGGCATCCCGCAACGCCACGTAGAGCGTCCCGGAGTCCGCGGAGAGGGCGAGCCCCCAGGCGCCGGCCGCACCGTCGATACGCCGGACGACCTGGCCCTGGTAGTCGGTCACCAGGACACTGCCGCCGACCGGGTCGCTGAGGAAGACGCGCTGGTGGACGCCGTCGACCACGATGTCCTTGTACGAGCTGATCGGCAGTGCGCCGCTGTTGGCGTCCGCGCTCGCGGCGGGCGCCCCGACACCCAGGAGCGACAGCCCCAGGGCCGCGGTGAGCGCGGCCCGGCCCACTCGTCGTCGAGTCTTCATCTTGGTGGTCCCCTCCTCTTCGCCCCACGCGGACCGTTTCCGCGCAGGGCGTGACGGACGGAGCGGTCGGATCTCCCCGACCACCCGTCGCGACCATCAAACTAGGAGGTACCACTGACAGACCGTCGGCCCAGCAGGCGGTGGCAGCGCCCGATGCCGTGTTGGCTCCGCCGCGTCCTCACAGGGCTGGACACAGCGCCGTAGGGGCGCCGGACACGCCGAAGGCGGCGGTCCCGGAGTGTTCCGGGGCCGCCGCCTTCGGACGGGGACGGGGGTGCCGAGAAGGAACGGCGGGGGAAGGATCAGGCCTGGGAGCCGGCCGTCCACTCGGCCCAGCTCATGTTCCAGCCGTTGAGGCCGTTGTCCGGGGTGATGGTCTTGTCCGGGGAGTTCTTGACGATGACCACGTCGCCGACGAGGGAGTTGTCGTAGAACCAGGCGCCGGGGGCGCTGGAGTCGTTCGCGCCCTTCACATCGGCGAGGCCCACACAGCCGTGGCTGGTGTTGGCGTTGCCGAAGATGCCCTTGCCCCAGTAGTTGCCGTGGATGAAGGTGCCCGACGTGGACAGGCGCATGGCGTGCGGCACGTCCTTGATGTCGTACTCGCCCTTGCCGTCGTCATCGGTGAAGCCGACGGTGGCGCCGTTCATCCGGGTCTCCTTGTGCTTCTCGGAGATCACCATCTGACCGTTGTACGTGGGGTTCTCGGGCGAACCCGCGGAGATCGGGATCGTCTTGATCGTCTTGCCGTCGCGGGTGACCGTCATCGTCTTGGCCTTCACGTCGACGGTGGAGACCTGGTCACGGCCGACCTTGAAGGTCACGGTCTTCTGCTGGACGCCGAAGACGCCGTCCGCACCCTCGACGCCGTCGAGGGCCAGCTTCAGGGTGACGGTGGAGCCGCCCTTCCAGTAGTCCTCCGGGCGCAGGTCCAGGCGCTGGGAGTTGAACCAGTGGCCGACGACTTCCTGGCCGCTGCTGGAGGTCACGGTGATGCCGGCCTGGACGGCCTTCTTGTCCGTGATCGCCTTGTTGAAGTTGATCGAGACAGGCATCCCGACGCCGACCGTGGAACCGTCCTCGGGGGTGAAGTTCCCGATGAAGCTGTTGTCGGGCGAGACGGTGGTGAAGGAGCTGTTCTCGTGGGCCTCGCGGCCCTTCGAGTCGGCCGCCGTGGCGTCGATCTTGTACGTGGTGGAGCGCTCCAGCTGGCCCGCGGGCTTCCAGCTGGACCCGTCGGCCGCCAGCGTGCCCTCGACCGGGTCGCCGGCCGCCGTGGTCATGACGACCTTGGTCAGCTTGCCCTTGGCGACGGTGACCTGGGCCGCGTTGTTGATGCTGGCGTTGGACGCGCCGTTCTTCGGCTTGATCGCTATCTGCGCCTCGGAGGCGTCCGCGGCTGCCGCCTTGTCCACCTCCTGCTGCGACGACTCCGAACTTCCGGAGTTCGTCTTGCCGCCCTTGTCGCCGTCGTCGCTACAGGCAGAAAGCACCAGCACGCCGCCGAGCAGTGCGGACATGGCCATGAGGCCCCTGCGCCGCTTGCTGTCCGTCATCACACGCTTCTCCATCGTCGCCGATCCCCCAAAATCCCCGGACGGGGCCGCCAGGCCGCTACTCCCCGTCAATGTTCCAAGAACACCCGGAAAGGGTGCTCCGTTCCACATCCATGACAGATGTGGGGAACACCACTCATCGACGCGGCCCCGGCAGCGGTGGTTCCCGCGCCCCGGTCCCTGCTTTCCGCCGGCGCCCGGCACGGCCCCGGTCCGCCGGGGAGCGGGGCCGGGGCCGGTGTTCTCACAGGTCACGCCCGCTGCGCGGGGTCACCGTCCTCACCGTCGTTCGTCCCATTGTGCGCGACCGCGTCGCCGTACCCCTCCTCCTCGTCCCCGTCCGGCGGCAGGAAGAGGTCCTCCTCGCCGTCGTCCGCGCCGTCCCAGCCCTCCGCGTCGGGGTCGTACTCGATGCCTTCGCTGCTCCAGGAGGCCTGGGCCAGCTCGACCCCGGGCACCTCGCTGACCAGGTCGAAGGGATCGACCAGCGAGGCGAGGGCCTCCGCACCGTCTGCCCGGACCGTGGCCTCCGCATGCATCCGCTCCTCGGCGGTGTCGCTCCCGGCGACCGCCGCGACGGGCTCCCCGTACTCGGCGGCGATGGATTCGAGGGCGGTACCGGTCAGCGCGTCGAGGTCGGTGACCTCCAGCACCATCTCCACGCGAAGCCGAACAAACCTGGATGTCTCTTCTGTGCTCATAGGCCGGAGCGTAAAGCCCGGCGAGGCCGCGACTTTCCACCGACCCGCTGCTTTGCTTAGCATCGGCCCACGGGGCTAACTCATGGTTGTCGCAAGGGGATCGAATCTGTGTCCGTCACTCGTCGCACACTGCTGACCGCCACCGCCGCAGGCACGCTGCTGGCCGCTCTCTGGTTCGTCCCGTCGGCCAACGCGACCGGTGAGAGGGGCGTTCAGGGCACCCCGGCCGCGGCGTCCGGCCGGGCCGCCGAACAGCCCGCCGGGAGCCCCGACGACGCCTCCGGCGCGCTCCTCGCCGACACCGGGCCGGGCCCGGACACCACGCCGTATCTCATCGGCGGCACAGCCCTGTTGGGCCTCGGCGCGGGCTTCGTCACGTACTCGGTGCGCCGCGCCGGGTCCGGGGCGCGCCCGGCGCTCTGAGCATTCCGTACGTACCCGAGAGGGCTCCCGCGACGATGGCGCGGGAGCCCTCTCTTCCGTACGTACCACGGGCTCTTCCGTCTACGGGCTCTTTCGTGCGTACGCACGCACGGGGCCGGCTCAGGCCAGCGGGCCCGTGACCGGCTCCACGGCCGCGACCAGGCGCCCCTCCCGTACGAACGTGTCGGCGGCGGCCAGGTCCGGCGCGAGGAAGCGGTCCGGGCCCGGACCCTCGGCGCCGGCGGCCCGCAGCGCGTCCACGGCCGCCTGCGAGGCGGGGGCGGGGGTCAGGCCCTGGGCGGCGCGGATCTCGACGGCGCGGGTCGCGGCGTACAGCTCGACGGCGACGATCCGGGCCAGGTTGTCCACGGCCGTACGGAGTTTGCGCGCGGCGGACCAGCCCATGGAGACGTGGTCCTCCTGCATCGCGGAGGACGGGATGGAGTCGGCGGAGGCGGGGACCGCGAGCCGCTTCATCTCGCTGACCAGGGCGGCCTGGGTGTACTGGGCGATCATCAGGCCCGAGTCGACCCCGGCGTCGTCCGCGAGGAACGGCGGCAGACCGTGCGAGCGGTTCTTGTCGAGCAGCCGGTCGGTGCGGCGTTCGCAGATCGAGCCGAGGTCGGCGGCGACGATCGCGAGGAAGTCCAGGACGTACGCGACGGGCGCCCCGTGGAAGTTGCCGTTGGACTCGACCCGCCCGTCGGGCAGGACCACCGGGTTGTCGACGGAAGAAGCCAGTTCGCGGCCCGCGACGACGGCCGCGTGGTCGAGGGTGTCGCGGCCCGCGCCGTTGACCTGGGGCGCGCAGCGCACCGAGTAGGCGTCCTGGACCCGGGGCGCGTCACCTGTGATGTCGGCGTGCCGCCCCGTCTGCCCCGAACCCGCCAGCACCCGCAGCATGTTGTCCGCGCTGACGCCCTGGCCGGGGTGCGGGCGGATGGCGTGCAGCTCGGGGGCGAGGACCTTGTCCGTGCCGAGCAGGGCCTCCAGGGAGAGGGCGGCGGTGATGTCGGCCGAAGTGTAGAGGTTCTTCAGGTCGGCGAGGGCCATGACCAGCATGCCGAGCATGCCGTCGGTGCCGTTGAGGAGGGCCAGGCCCTCCTTCTCGCGGAGCTCGACCGGGGTGATGCCGTGCGCGGCGAGGAGCTCGCCAGCGGGGCGAACGGTGCCGTCGGGGCCCTCCGCGTCGCCCTCGCCCATCAGGGTGAGCGCGCAGTGCGAGAGCGGGGCGAGGTCGCCGGAGCAGCCGAGCGAGCCGTATTCGTGGACGACGGGCGTGATGCCCGCGTTCAGCACGTCGGCCATGGTCTGCGCGACCTCGGGGCGTACGCCGGTGTGGCCGGAGGCGACCGTCTTCAGCCGGAGGAACATCAGCGCGCGGACGACCTCGCGCTCGACGCGGGGGCCCATGCCGGCCGCGTGGGAGCGGACGATGTTGCGCTGGAGCCGCGCCCGCAGTTCCGGGCCGATGTGGCGGCTGGCGAGGGCGCCGAAGCCGGTGGAGACGCCGTAGACCGGCTCGGGCTTGGCGGCGAGCGCGTCCACGACGAGACGGGCGGCGGCCAGGGCCTCCACGGCGGCGGCGGAGAGCTCGACCCGGGCGCCGTGGCGGGCCACGGCGACGACGTCCTCGGCGGTGGTTCCGGACGTCCCCACCACAACAGTGTGCATATCCATATTCAGCAGCGTACGTATTGAAAGCCTTCATGTCACTAGCGGAGCCGCCCAGGGCCCCTTACGGGACAGCCTGCGTACGCGAGCGGCTTGCCCGTCGCGCGCGCTGCCGGGAGGCTGCACGCATGCGTCGACTCCTGCTGCTCGCCCCGTTGTTGCTGTTCTCCGCCGCCGGCTGCGGAATGCTCCAGTCCTCCGAGGGCGAGGCCACGGACTCCGCGCGGGACGTCGCCAGGAAGGCGGGCGAGCGGCTCTACGGTCAGCGTCCGCGCACGGCGGAGGAGGTCGGGTACATCGCCTCCGGCATCGAGGGGGTGGAGGTACTGCGGGTGAAGGGCGCCTCGACCCGCGAGGGGGACGGCATCGAGCTGGTCGTCCGCACGTCCGGCACGGCGTACGACCAGAAGTTCGACCCCGAGCCGGTCACCGTGCGGCGCTGTTTCGCGGTCCGGGTGTCGCCGAAGTCGCAGTGGCGCGAGGACCCGCGGGACGTGGACTGCCCGGACGGCGCAGGGCTGACCTTCGCCCCGCCGCCCGAACCGCCCGCGCTGCCGCACGAGGAGCTGCGCGCGAAGCTTCCCCGGGTGCCGGATGGCGGCCGGGTGGACGAGGCCGAGGTGCGCCGGGCGGTCGCCGCGCTGGACCTGGACGAGGCGATCCGTACCGAGGTGAAGGCGGGCGCCGACCGGGTCGGTGTCCTCCTGTCGGTGGAGGGCAACGGCTACGACCCGCAGGACTGCCTCCTCGGCCGGGTCAGCCCGGGCGCAACCGAGGTGTGGGTGCCGTCCCGGATACAGCGGATGCGCGGAGAGGGCGGCTGCACCGTCGAGAACGCCCTGGACCGGATGCCGCCACCGCACTGAGGCCCGACCCACCACCACACGCCGAGACTCGATGCGCCACCGCGCGCTGGGCCCGACGGGCCACCGCGCCGGGGCACACGCCCGCGCTCAGCCCGAACGCGGCGGCGCACCCAAGATCACGGCCTGTTGCCGCGCAGCCTGCGCCGGTCGTGCGCGGACTTCGGCGGGGAGTCCGCGAGCCGGATGACCTCGCCGTCCCGCCCGGCCACCACCGGGCCCAGCGACCGCGCGGCCTTGGCCCGGTACTGGGCGGCGTCCGCGAGCCGGAAGAGCCTGCGGGCCGAACGCACCGGGCCGATCGGGTCGCCGGTGGAGGCGACCCCGCAGGCGACCCCGTCGCCCAGCTCGATCACCGCCGCCCGGTCGCACAGCTCGGTGGCGACGCCGACCACCGCGTCGGCCGGGGGGCCCGCCGCCAGCAGACAGAACTCATCGCCGCCCAGCCGGGCCGCCAGCGCCTCCGGCAGCATCGCCCCGCACAGCGACAGCACGGAGCCGAAACGTTCCAGCAGACGGTCGCCGACCGCGTGGCCATGGGTGTCGTTCACCGCCTTGAGGCCGTTCAGATCGCAGACGACGAGGCTGACGACCGTGTCGTCGACACGGTGCCGCTCGACGGCCTCGTCGAGCCGGATATCGACCGCGCGGCGGTTCGCCAGACCGGTCAGCGGGTCGGTGAAGGCCAGCTTGCGGACCTCCTCCAGGCGCTCGGTCTGGGCGATCCCGGAGGCCACGACGGCGGCGAGCACGGTCGCGAAGTTCGCGTCGGCCCGGTCGAAGACGGGCTGCCCGGCCGGCCGTGCCACATACAACTCGCCCCACGCCCGGCCGTGCAGCACGATCGGCGCGACCACGCAGCACCCCCGGCCGCGCCGCCGGAGCGCCGCGACCCGCTGGTGGCAGTACGGGCGGGCGCCGCGCGCCGGACCGCCCGCACCGGGCTGCCCGTCGGCGGTCTCCACCCAGGCGTCGGGCTCACCGCCGCCCGCCCAGCGCTCGTGCAGGAACTCGGTGATCTCCGGGAACTCATGGACCGGGTAGGCCTCCTCCTCGGGGAACTCCTCCTCCCCCTCGGCCCGTTGGCCCGCGTTCACCAGCACCCGCAGCCTGCCCCGGCCCCGCTCCCACACGGAGAGCGCGGCGAAACTGCCGCCCAGCGCCTCGCAGGCGCCCAGCGCCGCCGCCCGCCACGATTCACGCGGCGTGTAGGCCGCGGCCATGGTCTGCGCAAGCGAAACCACGGCCCGCAGCCGCTCATCGTCACCACCCATTGCTACATCTTATGTAGATTTGTTCCTTTTTGATCAGTTTGAAGCGTAACTAATTTCTCACTACCTTCAACTATTTTCCGGCCGTGCACTCACTCTGCGTAACAGACATTCCGTTCACTCGCCGGGCCAGTCGGGGCGCCGCTTCTCGTTGAACGCGGCCACGCCCTCCGCCCGGTCCCCGGAGAAGGCCACCGACCGCCAGGCCGCGTCCTCCACCTCCAGGCCCGCCCGCAGGTCGAGCCCCTGCCCCAGCCTGAGCGCCTTCTTGGCCGCACGCAGCCCGACCGGCGAGTTGGCCGCGATCCTGCCCCCCAGTGCGAGAGCCTCCTCACGGTCCCGGCCCGCCTCGACCAGGTCGTCGACCAGCCCCAGCTCGCGGGCCTCGGCGGCCTCGACGCGGCGGGCGCTGAACACCAGCTCGGCGGCGCGCGCCGCCCCCACCCGGCGCGGCAGCAGCTGCGTACCGCCGCCGCCCGGGATGACGCCCACGGAGACCTCGGGCAGCCCGACCACGGCGGTGGCGTCGGCGACGATCACATCGCAGGCGAGGGCGAGTTCGAAGCCGCCGCCGAGGGCGAAGCCGTGCACGGCGGCGATCACCGGCATCGGCAGCTCCAGAACCCCGGTGTAGGCGGCGCGGGCGGTGGGCCGCTGACGTACGAGGTCGGCGTCGGTGAAGGAGTTGCGCTCCTTGAGGTCCGCGCCCACGCAGAAGGCCCTCTCGTGGCTGGAGGTCAGGACGGTGACCCGGACGTCCCGGTCGGCGGCGAGTGCGTCGCAGGCGGCGGCGATGGAGCGGGCCATGTCGGTGGAGACGGCGTTCATGGCCTTGGGCCGGTCGAGGACCAGCTCGGCGACGTGGTCCTCCCCCTCGTGCCGTCGTACGACGACGAACTCCCCGTACCGCTGCTCGGACGTGACGGTCATGGCTGCTCCCCTGTCATGGACGGCCTGTTAACGAGCGTTACCGTCACGGATCCTAGACAGGACGTGCCCGCCCCCGACAGGGCGGGACCGGGACGGGGACGTCACGACCGGCAGGCAGGCGTGACGACGGAGGCCTGACGGCGGGGGCGCGACGGGGGGCCGCGCTCAGGAGCCGGTCTTCCCCCGCCGGGCCAGCAGCCACGGCTCCACCACGCCGAGCCCGCGCACCGGGCGCTGCCACATCGGCTGGAGCCCGAAGCGGTACGTCGGCAGCGGCGGCTCGTCGTCGGGCTCGCGGCCCTCCTTCTCGGCGACCCGGGCCCGTTCGGCGGCGGCCGCGACGGCCTCGGCGGCCTGCGCCTCGGACTCCGGGGCGTCGCCGTGCCGGACCAGCTCCTTGGCGAACGCCCCGTCGACCAGGACGGCGTCCTTCGGCGCTATCGAGGTGAGCCGGCTGGCGAGGTTCACCGTGGTGCCGAAGACGTCGCCCATCCGGGTGGTGACCGTGCCGAAGGCGATGCCGACGCGCAGGGCGGGCATCGTCTCGTCCTGGGACATGGCCTCGATCAGCCGGAGCGCTATCTCGGCGGCGGTGCCCGCGTCGTCGGCGGCGAAGAGGACCTCGTCGCCGAGGGTCTTGATGAGCCGGCCGCCGTGCGCGGCGACCAGGTCGGCGGCGGTCGTCTCGAAGGACTCGACCAGTTCGCCGAGCTCCTCCTCCTCCAGTCGTCGGGTCAGCCGGGTGAAACCGACCAGGTCGGCGAAGCCGACGGCGAGCCGACGGTCGACCATCTCCTCGTCGTCCGCGGCCTGCACGACCCGGCCGGTCGCGGCGGCGAGCTGGCGCCGCCACACGTAGACGAGGAACTCCTGGAGCTCCGGCAGCAGCAGCTCGACCAGCGGATACGTGACCTCGGTGCGGGTCATGCCGGGCTCGGGCGGCTCGGTAAGACCCTCCAGGAACGAGTCGATCTGCCACTCGGCCAGCCGGGCGGTGGTCTGCCCGGTGGAGCGGGCGACCTGGATCGCCATCGGCTCGCTGAGCAGCCCCGCCTCGACGAGACCGGCGAGCCGTCGCAGGGCGAGCACGTCGGCCTCGGTGAGCGCCTTGGCCTGGCCGATGTCGGCGAAGCCCATGGCCCGCCAGAACCGGGAGGCCAGGTCCATGGAGACCCCGGCGGTGCGGGCCGCCTGGAAGGGCGTGTAGCGCCGGTCGGCCCCCAGGATCAGCGCTTCGAGGCGGATGGCGAGGGGGTCGTCGGTCGGTTCCACCGTGTGGTCGACCTCGTGGTGGGGTGTGGCGTGGACCGAGGAGTCCGACCCGGGCTCCTCACCCGCGCCGGACGTCGTGTCGCCGACGGTCACCAGCCGCCTCCTGCCCGTTCCCTGCGCACTGCCCTGCCGATCTGTCGCTGGATCGCCTCAACGATACGGCAGGTGTGCCCCAGCTCACGTCCTTGGTTGTCCGTCATCGGTGCGTCGCGCGTGATATCTCAGGCATACGCGGTATCCACCCGTACGCCCCCCCCGGGGGCGTACGGCCGGTCAGGTCAGGCCGCCCGCGGCGCCCCGCAGGTGGACGACGTCCCCGGCCGACACCGGCCGCTGGAGACCGTCCTCGGTGGAGAGGACGAGACGCCCGTCCCCGTCGATCGCGACCGCCTCGCCGACCAGGGACGTACCTCCCGGCAGCTCCGCCCGCACAGTCCGGTCCAGCGTCGCGCACCCTGCCGCGTAGGCGGCCTGGAGCCCGCTCGCGGCCGCGTCGCCGTCCGCCGCCTTCCACCGGCCGTACCAGTCCTCCAGCGAGCGCAGGACGGCGCGCAGCAGGGTCTCACGGTCGGTGGAGACCGCTCCCGCGAGCGCCAGCGACCCGGCGGTGGGGGCGGGCAGTTCGTCGGCGCGGAGCGAGACGTTGATGCCCAGGCCGACGACGATGCCGTCCCCGGCGAACTCGCCGAGGATGCCGCCCGTCTTGCGTTCCTCCCCTTCCACCGCGACCAGCAGGTCGTTGGGCCACTTCAGCGACATGTCGACACCGGCCGACTTCGCGAGCCCGGTCGCGGCGGCGACCCCGGCCAGCAGCGGCACCCAACCCCACCGCTCCACGGGGATGTCGCCGGGCTCCAGGTGGACCGAGAAGAACAGCCCGGAGCGGGGCGGTGCGGTCCAGGTCCGCTCCAGCCGTCCGCGGCCGGCGGTCTGCTCCTCGGCGACCAGCACCGCACCCTCGCCCGCCGCCCCGGCACGGGCACGCCCGGCGAGGTCGGTGTTGGTGGATCCGGTGGACTCCACGATCTCCAGCGACGTCCACAACGCGTCCGGCCGCAGCAGTCCGCGCCGCAGCGCGGTCACGTTGAGGGGCGGCCGGTCGAGGTCCGACCAGCGGTTGTGTGGCGCATCCGGGGGTGTCATGCAACCCAGCCTAGGTGTGGCAAAGGACGCACTGCCTTTCCGGAGGCGCGCCGATACCCTACGAGTCAGTAGCCAGAGCCGGACTGACGGCTGGCCGTCCCCCCGTGACCGGTGCCAGACGTCGTCCCCGTGACCAGGCAGGGAGCCGCCCCCCGATGTCCGAGCCGCTAAGCGACATCCACACCACCGCGGGCAAGCTCGCGGACCTGACGCGCCGCATCGACGAGGCGACGCACGCCGGTTCGGCCCGCGCGGTCGAGAAGCAGCACGCCAAGGGCAAGCTGACGGCCCGTGAGCGGGTCGGTCTGCTGCTGGACGAGGGCTCCTTCGTGGAGCTCGACGAGTTCGCCCGGCACCGCTCCACCAACTTCGGCATCGAGAAGAACCGCCCGTACGGGGACGGTGTCGTCACCGGTTACGGCACGGTCGACGGCCGCCCGGTCTGCGTCTACTCGCAGGACTTCACGATCTTCGGCGGATCGCTCGGCGAGGTCTACGGCGAGAAGATCGTCAAGGTCATGGACTTCGCGCTGAAGACCGGCTGTCCGGTCATCGGCATCAACGACGGCGGCGGGGCGCGGATCCAGGAAGGCGTCGTCGCGCTCGGCCTGTTCGCCGAGATCTTCCGCCGCAACGTGCACGCCTCCGGGGTGATCCCGCAGATCTCGCTGATCGTCGGCCCGTGCGCGGGCGGTGCGGTCTACTCCCCCGCGATCACCGACTTCACGGTGATGGTCGACCAGACCTCGCACATGTTCATCACCGGCCCCGACGTCATCAAGACGGTCACCGGCGAGGACGTCGGCTTCGAGGAGCTGGGCGGCGCCCGTACGCACAACACCACCTCCGGGGTGGCGCACCACATGGCGGGCGACGAGAAGGACGCCATCGAGTACGTCAAGTCGCTGCTGTCGTACCTCCCGTCGAACAACCTCTCCGAGGCCCCGGTCTTCCCGGAGGAGGCGGACCTCGCCACCACCGACGAGGACCGCGAGCTGGACACGCTCATCCCGGACTCGGCGAACCAGCCGTACGACATGCACACCGCGATCGAGCACGTGCTGGACGACGGCGAGTTCCTGGAGACCCAGGCCCTGTTCGCGCCGAACATCATCACCGGCTTCGGCCGGGTCGAGGGCCGCCCGGTCGGCATCGTCGCCAACCAGCCGATGCAGTTCGCCGGCTGCCTGGACATCAACGCCAGCGAGAAGGCGGCGCGCTTCGTCCGCACCTGCGACGCGTTCAACGTCCCCGTCATCACCTTCGTGGACGTGCCGGGCTTCCTGCCGGGCGTGGACCAGGAGTACGGCGGCATCATCCGGCGCGGCGCGAAGCTGATCTACGCCTACGCGGAGGCGACGGTCCCGCTGATCACCGTCATCACCCGCAAGGCCTTCGGCGGCGCGTACGACGTGATGGGCTCCAAGCACCTGGGCGCCGACCTGAACGTCGCCTGGCCGACCGCCCAGATCGCCGTCATGGGGGCGCAGGGCGCGGTGAACATCCTGCACCGCCGCACCATCGCGGCCGCCGACGACCCGGACGCGACGCGGGCCGAGCTGATGACGGCGTACGAGGACGCGCTGCTCAACCCGTACGTGGCGGCCGAGCGCGGCTACGTCGACGCGGTCATCATGCCGTCCGACACCCGGGCCCACATCGTCAAGGGGCTGCGTCAGCTGCGGACGAAGCGGGAATCACTGCCTCCGAAGAAGCACGGCAACATCCCGCTCTAGCCGCAGCGGTACGTTCGCCCGTTAGCCCGTTCGCCCGTTCGCAGAAAGGTCTGCCCATGATCAAGGTCGTACGGGGCAACCCCACCCCGGAGGAACTGGCCGCCGCCCTGGCGGTGGTCCGGGCGCGCGCCGCGGCGGCGTCCGCCGTCCCGTCCGGCGCGCCGCTGCCGCCCGAGCAGTGGTCCGACCCGGGGCGCATCGCCCGCGGCGGCAGCCCGCGTCCGGGCCCCCGGGCCTGGGCCCGGACGTACTGGCCGGCCTGAGCGCGCGAAGCCGCCCCCGCCCACGCGGGGGCGGCTTTGAGTACCCGTACTCAGGCGTAGGGGCGGGCGGCGCAGCAGGATCGGGAGCATGCTGTGGTCCGACCCCGAGAACAAGCCGCCGAAGGAACTGCGCGACGCCCAGGCCATGATGCGCAGAGCGGGCGTCCTGCTGGCGCTGGCGATGCTGGTGGCGATGTTCGTCCTCGGCATCCGCTGAGAGGGTGGCGCGGGCCGGGGCGCGTCCGCCCGGGGCCGCCCTCCGAGAGGCGGGCCCGTGGCCGGACGCCGTGCGCGGGCCCTTCTACGATGGCCCGCATGACTGATCAGCGCCGTCTCGTGCTCGCCTCCGCCTCCCCCGCCCGTCTCGGTCTGCTGCGGCA
Source organism: Streptomyces sp. NPDC026589 (assembly GCF_040638385.1). Lineage (NCBI taxonomy): Bacteria > Bacillati > Actinomycetota > Actinomycetes > Kitasatosporales > Streptomycetaceae > Streptomyces > Streptomyces sp. NPDC026589. The sequence continues at coordinate 1,517 of NZ_JBEZYG010000012.1, read as the reverse complement.
GGCCGGATTCGCTCCCGAGGTGATCGTCAGCGGGGTGGACGAGGACGCCCTGAGCGCACCGACCCCCGCCGAGCTGGCGCTCGTCCTGGCCCGGGCCAAGGCGGCGGCCGTCGCGGAGCGAGCCGAGGCGGCGGGCGCCCTGGTCATCGGCTGCGACTCGGTGCTGGAGCTGGACGGCGAGGCGCTGGGCAAGCCGGCCGACGCCGAGGAGGCCACCGCCCGCTGGAAGTCGATGCGCGGCCGGTCGGGCGTCCTGCGGACCGGGCACAGCGTGATCGACACCGCCTCCGGCCGTACGGCCTCGGCGACGGGGTCCACGGTCGTACGGTTCGGCGAGCCGAGCGACGCCGAGGTCGCCGCCTACGTGGCCTCGGGCGAACCGCTCCATGTCGCGGGGGCGTTCACCCTGGACGGCCGCTCGGCGCCGTTCGTCGACTCCATCGAGGGCGACCACGGCAATGTCATCGGGCTCTCGCTGCCGCTGCTGCGCCGGCTGCTGGGCGAGCTGGACGTCTCCGTCACGGAGCTGTGGGCCTGATCCGTCACGGAGCCGCGGGTCCGACCCGGTTACTGAGCCGCAGGTCCGAGACCCGCGGCGGCCCCGTCGCTCACGCCGCCCTCGGCCCGGGTCTCGGGCCCGTACGCCAGCAGGGTGAGCACCAGCAGGGCCAGCACGAGCATCATGAACGCGAAGGCGCTCCAGCCCACCAGCCCGACGGTGACCGCGCCGAGGACGCCGTGCACGACCGCGCAGCCGATCAGGGTGATGCGTCCGAAGCGTCCCGGGGCGCGGTCGCGGGCCCCGGCCAGCAGGGCGATCAGCCCGCACAGGACCAGCAGCAGACCGGAGACGCCGCCCATCGCCCAGGTGCCGGCGGACATGGCGTCCGGGTCCAGGCCGGCGAGCGACATGTTCTGGTTCTCGGCGACCGTGGCCAGGACGGCGTTGATGAGCACGATGCCCACCGCCTCCCCGAACAGAACGAGCGCGGTCACGATCGCCACCGGTCTGCGCATGACCGATCCACCCCCTGTTACCTACGGTACGTGCGTAGCGCGGACCCTACTCATGGGTATTCCTTCGGACAAGGGGTCTGACAGGCCCGTGCGCCGGGCAAAGAATCCGCTGACCGTTCGTAGGGACCCCACAAAGAAATGCTGTGAGGCGTTGACCCTAAAGACAGAGACCTGCACCACACCAGCTGGTTACTGTGCGGTTAAGGATCGCGGCGTACCGTGGTGCCACAAGGGATTCCACTACTGGGGCAAGCCTCGGATCACACTCCGTGTGGGCAAGCTCACCAATGGGGACGGGTCGTACAGCCGTGTCGGTAGTCCCTAAACTCAGCTTGTTTCGAGGAGGGAGTCATCGTGCGCAAGGTGCTCATCGCCAACCGTGGCGAAATCGCTGTCCGCGTTGCTCGGGCGTGCCGGGACGCGGGGATCGCGAGTGTCGCGGTCTACGCCGAGCCGGACCGGGACGCGTTGCATGTCCGGGCCGCCGACGAGGCGTTCGC